>JANYDK010000123.1 GCA_025363655.1 Deltaproteobacteria bacterium
CGCGGCCCTTGACCAGAGGGAACTCGCCGCCCTGGTACTTGCCCGAGATGAATCGAAGCGCGAACGCCCGACGCGCCGAGCCGGGTGCGGGAGGCGCTCCGGTTTTTTGCTGCGAGGTATCCATCGGGGGGAGTCGAGACCGCCAAAAACGAGGTTAACGGCCCGTGACACGGAGGGTCAAGAACTGCGGCGAAGGAGCCCCTCGACCCGCGAGCCACCCAACGATACCGCGTTCGCGACACCCGACCAACTTTCCATGTGGGGTTCGCCGATCGGGCAGATTCCGCGGGGAAAGAGGCAAGAGAAAGGCGACGCGACGATGGCGACGGCGGATTCCCACGGGATGAACGAGCGCAAAGGGGAGCGATTCGGTGCCCATCGGGTCCTCGACCCGCGGGGGTCACTGCCGCAGCCGGCGCGGCGCATCGACAACTCGTTCGAACTTTCCTGGGACAACGAAATCGAAGTCGACGTCGCCACGCTCAACATCGACGCCGCGAGCTTCCGCCAAATCGAGGAGAGCGCAGGCACCAGCCCCGAGGCGATCTGCGCAGCGGTGAAGCAAATCGTCGATACGCGGGGAAAGCAGCACAATCCGGTGACCGACTCCGGGGGCATGCTCCTCGGCACCGTCTCGCGCGTGGGCAGCGCGGTTCGAACCGAGGTCGCCGTGGGTGATCGGGTGGCCACGCTCGCGTCGCTCTCCCTCACACCTCTCCGTATCGACGCCTTCGCCGACGTGCGCCGCGAGAGCGCGCAAATCGACGTCCGCGGCAAGGCGGTGATCCCCGACGGCGCCCCCTTCGCGAAAATTCCAGCTGATTTCGCCGAGCGATTGGCCCTCGCGGTGCTCGACGTCGCCGGGGCGCCCATTCAGGTGGCGAGGCGCGCGAAGCCGGGCATGGCGGTCGTGATCCTCGGTGCCGGCGGAAAATCTGGCGCGCTCTGCGCCGTCGAAGCGCGACGGCAGGTCGGCGCCAGCGGCAAGGTCTTCGGCCTCGAGTCGTACGCCAAGTACGCGAGCGACCTTCGCAGCCTCGGCGTTTGCGACGAGGTCATCGCCGGCGACGCCAAGGACGCGCTCGACGTCTACAAGAAGGTGCTCGCAGCCAACGGCGGCAACGAGGTCGATCTCGCGATCTGCTGCGTCAACGTCGAAGGCGCCGAGCTCCCCACCATCCTCCCGGTGAAGGACGGCGGGTGCGCCTACTTCTTCTCGATGACCACCTCGTTCGGTCGGGCTGCGCTCGGCGCCGAAGGGGTCGGCAAGGACGTCGAGCTGATCATCGGCAACGGCTACGCCCGCGATCACGCGGCCTACGCGCTCGAATTGGTCCGCCGTGAAGAGAAGCTCCGGGCCTTGTTTTCCGCGCGATATGCATAAATCGTCTATCGATCGCGCCTCCGCACCGGCGCCGGGGAGCCCACTGCGCTATAGCGTCCGACCCCCCGAATGACCGCCTTTCATCCCGAGCGCGCGCTCATCGTCCAGAGCGATCTCTCCGTCCTCGTCGAGGTCGACGCCCCCGACTATCCGCAGGCTCGCGCCTCCATCGCCGCCATCGCCGAGCTCGAAAAATCTCCCGAGCACGTCCACACGTATCGCATCACACCGCTCTCCATCTGGAACGCAGCCGCCGGTGGTCGCACCGCCGAGGACGCCAAAGCGGGCCTCGTGAAGCACGCCAAATACGACGTGCCGGCGACGGTGCTCGCGCAGGTCGACGAATTCTTCGGTCGTTGGGGGAAGGTCACGCTCGAGAAGGGCGCCGAGGACGGGGCCCTGGTGCTCGTCGTGCGCGAGAAGGCCGCCGAAGCTCGCGTGGGTCGCGACCCTTGGTTCGCCGAGCACACGGTGCCGATGGGCCCAGGAAGATGGGGCCTCGGGCTCCTCCACCGCGGTGAGGTGAAGCAGCGCGTCCTCAAGCTCGGATGGCCGGTCGACGATCGCGCCGGCGTCGCCGCGGGTGAAGCGCTCGACGTCTCTCTTCGTGGAGAGATCTTCTCGCTCCGTCCCTATCAACAGCAGGCCGTCGACATCTTCCTCGACTCGGGTGGTCACGGCGTCGTCTGCCTTCCCTGCGGCGGTGGCAAGACGGTCGTCGCGCTCGCGACCATGGCGGCGCTGAAGACGCGCGCCCTCGTCCTCGTCACCGGGCACGAAGCGGCCGAGCAGTGGAAGCGCGAGCTCATCCTCAAGACGAGCATCACCGCCGATCAAATCGGCGTGTATTCGGGGCAGGGCAAAGAGATCAAGCCCATCACCATCGCGACCTACAGCATCCTCACGAGCGGCGCCAAAACCAAGGCGATGAAGCACTTCGACCTCCTCGCGAAGGAGCCGTGGGGCGTCGTCGTCTACGACGAGGTGCACTTGCTCCCGGCGCCGGTCTTCCGTCTCTCGGCGGCATTGCAGGCGACGCGTCGACTCGGCCTCACGGCGACGCTGGTGCGCGAAGACGGACGCGAGGGCGACGTCTTCTCCCTCATCGGCCCCAAGCGCTTCGACATCCCCTGGCGCGATCTCGAAGCGATCGGCTTCATCGCCAACGCCCGCTGCATCGAGCGCCGCGTGGCGATGACCGACGATGCCCGCGAGAAGTGGGAGGGCGCCATCGATCAACACGAGCGCGCCCGTCTCGCCGCCGACAACCCTGGAAAAGACGAGGTCGTGCGTCAGCTGGTGCAGATGCACCAAGACGATCAGATCCTCGTCATCGGCACCTACCTCGAGCAGCTGAAGCGGCTCTCCGAGGTCCTCGGCGCGCCGCTGCTCACCGGCGAAACGCCGCACAGCAAGCGTGAAGAGCTCTACGGCGCCTTCCGCAAGAACGAGCTGCGCGTGCTCGTCGTCTCGCGCGTCGCCAACTTCGCCATCGACCTGCCCGACGCCTCGGTGCTCATCCAAGTCGCCGGTACGTTCGGCTCTCGGCAGGAAGAAGCGCAGCGGCTCGGCCGTGTTTTGCGACCGAAGAAGCGCGGAGCGTGGTTCTACGCGCTCGTCTCGCAAGGCACCGAAGAGGTCGAGTGGGCGCGCAATCGCCAACGCTTCCTCGCCGAGCAGGGATACGGGTACGAAATCGAGGGGACGACGGAGTAAGCGAGACGATGGCCACGGACGAGCCGCGATCGAGCAAAACACCTCGATCGAAGAAGAGCGCAACGCAGACTGCCGAGGTCGACGAAGCCGCACGCGCGCGCATCGAGACCGAGCTGCGCAACCATCTCGCCGGACGCGAGCCCGAGTTCGCCTCGGCGGTGCTCGCGCGCGTCCTCGGCACCACGGTCACCGCGGAAAAGAAGCCCGTCGACGCGTGGTTCGAAGCCGCCTCGCGTGGCCTCGTGGACGAACGCTCGCTCGATCAACGCGTCGAGAGCCTCTCCGAGATCGGCAAGGTCAGCCTCGCGCTCCTCGCCCGTCACCCTTGGTGGTCACGCAACGCGCTCGTGCAAGCGATCGCCCTCGCGCGCTCACCCGAAGTGGGCGACGACGCCTCGGTCGGCAGGTCGATCAGCGAAGTGCTGTCGCGGTGGCCGGTGCTCGTGCGCACGCACTCGTGGACGCGCACCGAAGAGCTCTCGCTCTTCGAACCGCTCGCCGCCCGCCTTCGTCCGCTCCTCGAAGGGACGCTGGCGATCGGTCGCGCGACGCTGACGCCGGCCCTCCCGCCCGTCGGTCTCGGACGCACGCTCCTCGCGCTCGCGCTCTTTCCGGGGCTCGTGGCGCAGCGTCGGCCGCGCCTCACGCGCTCGGGCGAGCTCCACGCCGCCGACGCGACCAAGCTCGAACGCGCGCTCGGCGAGGCCCGTGGGCTCTTCGCGACGTGGGATTCGCTGGGTGCCTTCGAAGAGGTCGACGGCGCGCTCGCGCCCATCGCGCCGCGCGTGAAGCGCCTCCTCGACGATCCAGGCGGCCTCGTCGCCGAGTTCCTCAAGCAGCGCCTCGGTGATCTCGGCTGGGCGCTCGCGTCGCTGGTCGCGCAGGCCGAGTCCGGTGAGCGTCTCGAGCTCGGGGCCTCGCTCCTCGCAGTGGGTGTACGTACCAACTTCTCCTTCGGCTTCGACGTTCCGAGCCTCGCCGCCCGCGTCGAACGCGACGATTTACGCTTCGCTCCGCTGCTCTACGTCGACACCGCGAGCGACGCGATCGCGCTCCCGCCGGACGTGCGCGCCGCCATCCTCGGCCAACAGCTGGCGATGGGCCCGGCCGCCGTCGGCTACGTGCAACCCAACTACGAGGTGGTGTTGCCGCCGGGCGTGCCCCTCAGCGCCGCCTTCGTCATCGGCTGCGCAGCCGAGCTCGTGCATGTCGAAGCCGTCGCCCGCCTCAAGCTCACGCGCGAGAGCGTGCTCGCCGCGCGCAGCGTCGGGCTCGACGTCGAAGACGTGATTCAAGCCCTCGAGACGCTGAGTGGGCCTCGCGGTCTGCCTCCTGCGGTCAAGCACGCCATCGAAGAGTGGGGCGCGGCCGTCGGCGAAGCGCGCATTCGCACCGCCGTCGTGCTCGACCTCCGCGCCGCGCCGGCGTTGCTCGAAAAGGTCGCCGAGAAGCTCGCGCCGATCATCGTCGACAGGCCGACGCCGCGCCTGTTCATCCTCTCTCGCGCGCCGAGCCCGAAGGAGCTGGCGGTCCTTCGCGCGGCCGGCATCCTCACGCGCGCCGTCGCAGCCGCGGGCGGCAAGCCGCACGACTCGCACGAAGAGGCCGTCGTCGATCCTCCCGCCGGTCCTTGGCCGCTCGCGCCCCGCGCACGCCCGCGCGATCTTCGCGACGCGCTCGATCCGCACCGCGTCCTCGATCTCGTGGAAGCCTCGCGACCGGGCAAGAAGGGCGGCGCGTCTCCGCCGTCCACCCGTGGCGCCATCGATCCCGACGACGGCGGTGAAAAACCGCTCGGTGCCGGCGTCGAAGAGGCGCTCGAAGAGAAGCGCACCGAGTGGGGCGCTCGTGCCGATTGGCTGCGCGCGCTGAGGCAAATCGTCGACTCGCCGCCCTTCCGCCGCGCCGCCGCGACCGCCGCCGGCGCCGTGCTCCTGGCCATTCGACGCGCGACCGAACCGCAACGTTTGCAACTCGAGGTCGCACGCATCGTGGCGGAGTCGTCGGTGCGTCGGGCGATCGATTGAGCAGAGCTGTCCGAAGTGCCACACTGGCGGGGCTAAATGGCGGTTGAAAGACGTTCATTCTGGCTCGCCCTCGCCTCAATGAGCGTGCTCGTCGGGTGTCGCAACCTCGATTTCGACACCGCCTGCTCGCTCGATCCGGCTCGTTGCACTGGCGACAGCGAACCCGACACCGCCGATTCGTCGTCGAACGCGAACGATGTTTCAGACGCAAACGAGCTCCTCGACGTCGGAGACGTCGAGGAGACGAAAGACATGGCCGATGCCTGCACCGAGCCTGTCACCTGCCTCGGCGCGGACCGGATGCAGTGTGGCAAGGTCGTCGAAACCTGTGCGGTGAAGTGTGCGCCGGATGGATGCCTCAAAATCAAACAGCTCGTCTCTGGCGACCAAGCCATCTGCGCGCTCATGACGACAAGAGCGTCTGGTGTTGGGGAGACAACTCGAACGATGCGTGTGGCTTCGATTCTCTCACCGGCCTCGAAGTACTCGTTCCCACGCGAGTCACCGGCGTCATGGCCGAGCAGCTCGTGATGGGCAATTGGAGCGCCGCTGTCCGCCTCGCCGACGGCACCGTGTTCAAATGGGGTAAGCTCGGCGGCGAGGCGGCCATCGGACCTTCGATCGTGGCGGGCATCGCCGACGCGAAAGATCTCGTGATGGGGGACGGTTCAGCGTGCGTTCGCCTCAGCGGCGGCGCAGTCCAGTGTTGGGGCGAAAACGGCCAAGGCGAACTGGGCGACGGCACGACGACGATGCACCTCGGTCCGACGACGATCGCCCCGCTCGCCGGCTTCACCGATCTCGCGCTCGGCTCTCTCTTCTCCTGTTCTCACAACGGTGGGAACGCCCAATGCTGGGGCCACAACGTCGGAGGCGTCCTCGGAGACAACACCACGAGCGCTCACTATCTACCAGCGGCGGTGGTGACGTCGACGAAGGGCACCCCGCTGATCGGCGTGAGCCAAATTTCCGCTGGCAACGAGTCGGCCTGCGCCATCGACTCCTACCGCGGCGGCGCCGTCCAATGCTGGGGCACGGGGCCGCTCGGCACTGGCGAAGCCAATCGCCTCTATGCCAGCGACGTCAAAGGACTCGTCCGTGGCAACCTCGAAGTCGCTGTCTCGCTAGGTGGAAGGCACGCATGCGCGATCCTCGGCGATCGAACGGTGCAGTGTTGGGGCTCGAATCGTTTCGGTCAGCTCGGCGATGGGACGAAGACCGATCGGCCGACTCCAATCGCCGTCGAGGGACTGGATGGGACGAGCCACCTGGCGTTGGGAGTGGCCTATTCGTGCGCACTACGGTTGGACGGCACGGCGCGATGTTGGGGCACGGGATTGCTCGGTGATGGCACGAACGGCGAGCACCTCACGGCGATCAGTCCTCGATGGCCCTGACACTGGACACAATATTCTACCATCGGCGGACTCCAGCCGTTCTGCACGAAATGTAAGTTGACGAAGCTCGTTGACGAGGCATACCGTCCGCGCCCCGCCGGCAATGCGGGTGGCTCCAAATCGCTGTGAAAAACAGCAGTGGAGCGCGAATGATGCCCCGTTACTTCAGCGACGGGGCGTCAGTGACCAGATCGGGCATGACCTCACCGTCACACCGAGCTGCGTCAAGAGATGAAGGTCTTGCGCTCATGCAACGGCCCTCTTCTCGGTCGAAGTGGGTGTCGACGCGCAACTGGCACGACCCTCGCTCAGACGACTCCGCTCCACCAAAACGCCGGGCCTCCCCTACCGATTCCCGGATTCGCATTTCGGTCTCACTCGAGACCAACGTCTCAGCAAAGGCTCTCAGGAGGAAGTTGATTATGAAGACTGCATGGCTTGGGGTCTTTGCGGCCCTCGCACTGGTTGGCACTGGCTGTAGCTCGAGCTCGGGCGGTGGAACCGATCCGGCCAAGGACTCCGGCACTGCCGGCACGGACACGAACACGCCGGGAGTGGACGCGAACAAGGACGTCATCGTCGTCGAAGGCGGCAAGACCGACTCGAAGACTGACTCGAAGACCGACACCGCGGCTGTCGTCGACGGCACCGTCGGCAAGGTCTGCACCGGCGACGCTGACTGCGACAAGACCGGCCTCAAGGTCAACCACTGCTCGAACGCGTTCTTCACGTCGGGTTCGCTCCTCCCGCAGCCCGTCTGCGTCGGTCTCGACAACGACGACTGCGCGGCGAACGACGGCACCACCATCGTTTCCTGCGACAACGACCTCGGCGTTTGCCTCACCAGCGGCACGCACCAGCTCTGCTTCCCGGCTTGCTCCTTCGCGGACGACGGCGCGGCGCCGGCCGGCTGCAAGGGCAAGGACACCTGCAACGTCTACGGCTGGGGCGCGGACGCTGCCGGCAAGCTCCAGGGCGTTGGTTACTGCTTCGGCGGCTGCACCACCAACGACGACTGCAAGGCTGGCGACAAGTGCCAGGTCGAAGACGGTCTCTGCGTGAAGACCCCCACGGTCTACACGAAGAAGCCGGGCGACCCCTGCGGCAAGCCTGCCAAGACGACCGATCCGAGCGTCTGCAACTGCCTCTACACCACCGCTGCCCCGAGCACCGGCTACTGCGCCAACTCCTGCAAGGTCGGCGGCGCGGCTTGCGGCACCGGCTTCACCTGCTCGCCTTCGCTCCCGCTCAAGGACCCGAAGGATGCGACCAAGACCCTCTTCAGCAAGAACCCGACGGACATGTCGGGCTACTGCTTGAAGGATTGCGCCACGGACGCCGACTGTGCGGGCCTCAGCGCGTACTGCGACACCAACGTCGTCGGTCTCGCGGCCGGCAAGGGCGTCTGCCAGGTCGGCACGAAGCCCTGATTTCGGCTTCGTTTCGATCGACTGGAGCCCCCGCGCCGCAAGGTTCGGGGGCTTCGGCCTTTTTTGGAAGGTGGTGGCTCTTGCGTGGATGGATCTTGGCAGTCTCGTTGTCGGCGCTGTGGACCGTCGCTTGTGGCGCGAGGACGACCGGCCTCGCCGACATCGACTTCGCGGGTGACGATGCAGCGGCTCTCGATGGAGGCGTCGACGGCCACCTCCCCTCGATCGACGCGCCGGGCATCGACACGCGGCCGGGCATCGACGCGCGACCCGACGTGGTCGCCGTCGACGTCCTCGGAGTCGACGTCACGCCGCCCCCTGATTCGGGCCCTCCCGGCGATCACACGACCGGCAAGGCGTGCAAAGACGACTCGACGTGCGACGTCACCGGCGCCGGCGATGCGCACTGCTCCGTCGACCTCTTCAGCTTCGGATCGATCAGCCCGACACCCACTTGCATCAACCTCAACTGCGATCCCGGCAGCGGCGTCGGCGTCGTTCGCTGCGACGGCGATCTCGGTATCTGTCTGCCGGTCGATGGCGGGAGCAGCATCCCCGGCCTCTGCATCGGTTCGTGCCGCATCGACGCCACCAGCGGCTCGCCGGCGGCCGGCTGCGTCGGCAAGGACGTCTGCAACTACTACGCGCTCGACAAGGACCCTTCGGGGCGCAGCGTCGGCGTCGGCTACTGCCTCGGCGGTTGCACGAGGGACGCCGACTGCGCCTCGACCGGCGAAACTTGTCAGATCGAGACCGGCGAGTGCGTCCGCAGTCACGTCGACTTCAAGAAGAAGCTCGGCGAGCTCTGCACGGCATCCGACTTCGGCGTCGCCTGCTCCTGCTACTACGGAACGGGACCTGGCTACTGCTCACAGTTCTGCACCGTCGATGGCGCCGCCTGTCCGAGCGGCTACTCCTGCGACGGGTTGCTACCGAGCACCGACGGATCGGGGAGCGCGACCTTTAAGACCTTCCCCAAGGGTGTCGCCGGCTACTGTCTGAAGGAGTGCACGAGCGATGGTGACTGCGCTGCGTTGGGCGGAACGTGCACCGCGAGCGGCGGGCTCGCCAAGAAGACCTGCAAGGCGAAGTGATTCGAAGAGAAGCTGTCGTGCGCGCGTTTGCTCGTGCGGGCGAGACACGCTAGCAAGTGCGACGTCACCTGGGCATTTGCGCCGACCATCGAGGCTTTTTCATGCGTTCCAAGCTCGTTTTTGCTCAACTCGCCGCCTTCGTCCTCGTCTCCGCCGCGCTCGGGTGCGTCGAGAAGCAAGACGCGCCGCCGCAACAGCAGCCCGCCAACACTCCGCAGGCGACCCCGCAAAACGATCCCGCCAAGCCGAAGATCCCCAAGGGAATTCCCATCAAGAAGGGTCCTGGCGTCGGCGGTCTGCTCGGCAACGACGAGCCCGTCGTCCACACCGCGATGACCAACACGGCGCCGCCGCCACCCCCGCCGGCTCCGGCACCCAGCCCCGCTCCGAGCGGTAGCAAATAGGCGAGACGAGAAGCTTCGTCGGGACGCGAGCGACGCGCACAACGGCTTACTTCTGCGTGACTATTTTTTCGGCGGGACGCTTCGACGTTCGGCAGAAAGAGGGCGTCTGCAGCTGGGCGAGCTACACTGCGAGCTTCGTCACCTTTCTTTTCGTTCGGAGGTCTCTCATGCGTGGCATTCGTCTCGTCTCGGCCCTGGCGCTCGTCGTCGGCGCGTTCGCCTGCTCGGCCAGCAGCGATGGTGGCGGCACCGTCGGCGACACGGGCACCGTCAAGGACACGAGCACGGGCGGCAGCGACACCGCCGTGGGCGACGACTCGACCCCGACCGACACCGGCGTCGGAGCCGATACCAAGACGGCCGACACGAAGACATCGACCGACGCGAGAGACGGCGGCGGACCGGCGATCTCGAACTGCGATCCGTACCCCGGCGACGAGTGCAACATGGTGCTGCAGAATTGCACCGGAACTCAGTCGTGCGATTGGGACACCGCGAAGGGTCACAAGAGCTGCCAGACGCACTCGGACGGCGTCGTCGGCAAAGGTGAGGCCTGCAATCCGACGAGCAATCCCTGTCAGAAGGGCCTCTTCTGTTACAGCGGCAAGTGCTCGCCGCCGTGCTGTCCGGGCGACGACTCGGTGTGCGGCACCGGTGGCAGCTGCGACCTCGCGATCACCGAGCCGACCGACGGCGGCACCGACAAAATTCTCTATCACGCGTGCACCTATGCAGCGACGTGCCATCCCTTCAAGTACGACTGCGCCGCTGGCGACGTCTGCCTCTTCAAGGAGTCGCCCGACACGTTCACGTGCGTCTCGCCGAGCCCCGGCACGGCCATCTCGGCGGCGCCCGGCATCGCATGCAAGTACGCCAACGATTGCGGCGAATCGCAGGCATGCCTCACCGCAGACGGCGGCAAGACGTTCAAGTGCGCGCTCTTCTGCTGGCTCTCGGCGCCCGAGGCAGGCTCGGTCGGCACCGATCCCAAGGGACGTTTCGCGGCCAACGGCACCTGCACGGTCGGCGGCAAGAGCTACGGTACGTGCTCCGCCGATCCGCTCGTCGCCGGCGGCCTCGGCATCTGCAAGTAGTCAGCTCGCGGGCGCGGGCCGACGCAAGGCCCGCACGAGAATCACGGCCGCGGCGAGGACGATCGCTGCGGTCGCGCTGATCGACGTCCAGAGACGCTCCTGGCCGCAGTCACCGCCGCGCGCCGTCATCCACCAACCGGGGTGCGTGAGGACGAGCGCGCCAAGGACGATGGGCGCCCACTTCTTCGCGCGCGCACGCTCGACGAAACGCTGGGAAATCAAGGCGATCATGCAGCTGACGCCGAGAAGCATCCAGCCGAGCTGCTCGCTTCGCTCGATGTGCGCCATCGCCTCTTCGCCTTCGCAGGCGAAGACAAAAGCAGGCGCGCTGGCGAGCACGAAGGCCCACCAGCGCGCGAGATGCTTCATCGTCGAACGGAGTGAAGCGACGTTCGGTGCGCGAAAGCTCAGTGCGCGCCGTTCGACTTCTTGATCGACTCGACCTGCTCCTCGAGCTTGCGAATCGTGCGCTTGAGGTCTTTGACCTCTTGCGCGGTCGCCATGTGGAAGTTCTTCGCGATTTTCTCGCCGGCGGTCTCCGTGAAGGTGGAAATCTTCGCAGGCATGCTCATGGCGGTCATTACGACCTTCATCACGCGCTCGTCCTGCATGAGCTTCATGACCTTCGGGTTCGACATGAGCTTCATGCCTTCTTGCATGAGCTTCTGCTTGAAATCCATGGGTGACTCCGGGGCAAACTTGGGGGCGACGAGAACGGGACCGGGAGCTTAGTCACTTCGGTTCGCCCGGCAAGTGCCGCGGTGCGGCAGGGATGCCTCGACATCCGGCTGGCAGGTCAGTAGCCTTAAGTCCCGTCGAGCGCGGAATTGCGGCCGGGAAGCAGAGAAGCTCGGATCGCGTGGGATATGCCCATGCCGCGTGAGCTGGACACCAGTCCAGGGACCGAAGCGCCGATGGGAGACGTCCGATGAGCCGAGCGACGAAGTATGTGTTCGTGACCGGTGGGGTCGTGTCGTCGATCGGCAAGGGGCTGGCCGCGGCCAGCGTCGGTGCGCTGCTGGAGGCACGCGGCTTACGCGTGACCAACGTCAAGCTCGACCCGTACATCAACGTCGATCCCGGGACGATGTCGCCGTACCAACACGGCGAGGTCTTCGTCACCGACGACGGCGCCGAGGGCGATCTCGATCTCGGTCACTACGAGCGCTTCACGTCGACCCGCATGCAGCGGTCGAACAACTTCACGACCGGCAAGGTCTACGAGGCGGTCATCTCGAAAGAGCGACGCGGCCAGTACCTCGGCGGCACCGTGCAGGTGATTCCGCACATCACCGACGAGATCAAAGCACGCATCCGCGAGGCGACGACGCCCGACGGCAACGGCGTCGACGTCGCGATCATCGAGGTCGGCGGCACCGTCGGCGACATCGAGTCGCTCCCGTTCCTCGAAGCACTCCGCCAGTTGAAGCTCGAGGTCGGCCCGCAGAACAGCGTCTCGATGCACGTCACGTTGGTGCCGCACATCGCCGCCGCGGGTGAGCTGAAGACGAAGCCGACGCAGCACTCCGTGAAGGAGATGCGCCAAATCGGCATCCAGCCCGACATCCTCATTTGCCGCACCGATCGTCCGCTCTCGCGCAGCATCAAGGAGAAGATCAGTCTCTTCTCCAACGTGCCGGTCGACAGCGTCATCGCCGCCATCGACGTCGGGTGCATCTACGAGCTCCCGATCGCGCTCAACGCCGAAGGCCTCGACGATCAAATCTGCGAGCGGCTCAACATCTGGTCGCGACGGCCCGATCTCTCGCACTGGCATCGCGTGGTCGAGCGCTTCAAGACGCCGCAGAAGGGCACTGCGGTCATCGGCATCGTCGGCAAGTACGTGCACCTCCGCGACAGCTACAAGTCGCTCCACGAGTCGCTCATCCACGCTGGCATCGCCCAAGATTGCCGCGTCGAGCTCCGCTACATCGACAGCGAAAACATCGAGAAACAAGGCGCGGAAGCGATCCTCGCCGGCCTCGATGCGGTGCTGGTTCCCGGCGGCTTCGGCGATCGCGGCAGTGAAGGAAAGATCGAAGCGGTCCGCTGGGCGCGCGAGAAGCAGGTGCCCTTCTTCGGCATCTGCCTCGGCCTGCAGATGGCGGTCGTCGAATACGCGCGTGACGTCGCCGGGCTCGAAGGGGCAAACTCCGCCGAGTTCGACAAGGACGCACCCTTCGTCGTCGTCGACTTGATGGCCGACCAACGCTCCGTGCGCGACAAGGGCGGAACGATGCGGCTCGGCGCCTATCCGTGTGTCCTCGCGCCCGGGACGGTGGCCGCCAAGCTCTATGGCGCCGCCGAGATCAGCGAGCGTCATCGCCATCGCCTCGAGGTGTCGAACGAGCACCGCGAGAAGTTGGTCGAGAAGGGGCTCGTCGTCAGCGGCACCTCACCCGACAAGCGGCTCGTCGAGATGATCGAGCTGCCCAATCACCCGTTCTTCGTCGGGTGCCAGTTCCACCCCGAGTTCAAGAGCCGTCCGATGGCGGCGCATCCGCTCTTCGCGGGCTTCGTCGGCGCGGCGCTCGAGCATGCCCAGGTTCGCCTCGGGCGTGTGCAGAGCGGAAGGCCGACCGAAACGCGACCGATGAACTGATGGCGGAGCGATGACCGCGAGCACTCGCTCCGACGTTCGCGCGATGATCGGGACGGTGCTGAACGGCTCGTCGGCGTCGTATCACCTCCAAGACTTGATCGGCGAAGGCGGCCAAGGCTGGGTCTTTCGCGCGAGCTACGACGACGCCGATGGTTATCCGGTGGTGGTCAAGGTGCTGCGGCCCGACGCGGCGACGAAGGACGCGATGGATCGATTCCGTCGCGAGGCGGCGATTCTCCAGCGGCTCTCCGCACACAACCCGAGCCCCTTCATCGTCCGCTACTTCGATCACGGCGAGGCGAGTTTTCCCCTTCCGGAAGCGACGATCGCCGGCGATCGCGCGGTGTTGCCGTACACCGTGCTCGAGTACGTGCACGGGGAGGCGCTCTCGGCGGTGCTCGATCGGCAGCGCGGCAACGGCCTCGTGATCGGACGCGCGCGGCGCATCGCTCGCGAAATCGCCAAGGCGCTCGAGCTCGTGCACTCGCAGGGCATCGTTCATCGCGATCTCAAGCCGTCGAACATCTTGCTCGCCAGCGAAGCGGGTCGCGAGGTCACCAAGGTCACCGACTTTGGTCTCGTCAAGCTCGTCGAGCTCAGCCACACGTCGACCGGTGGGCTCGCGGGCGTGAGCCTCTCGTACGCACCGCCCGAGCAGTACGAGCCGGGGAACGCGCGCGTCGGACCGCCGACCGACATCTTCTCGTTCGCGACCATCATCTTCGAGATCCTCTGCGGCAACGAAGCGTTTCCGGCCAACAAGGCCAACCCCTTCGAAGCGCTCCGGCTGATCGCGACGTGCAAACGGCCGAAGCTCGCCGAGCGCGTACCGAGCCTCCCGATTGGGCTGCGTGAGCGTGCCGATTTGATCGCGCGGCTCGACGTCGTGCTCGAAGGGGCGCTCGCCGCGGAGCCGCACGATCGGCCGCAGACGCTCGATGCGTTCTGGGACGCCCTCGATCCGATCCTCCGCGAGGCCGACGGGAAGGGCCCGACCGACATCTCGGGGCGTCTCGCGGCGGCGGCGACCGTTCCCGCGGCGTCGCTCGCGAACATCGTCTCGCAGCCGCAACCGCAGCCGAGCGCGCCGACGCCGAGTGCGGCGACGCCGGGACGAGGACTGCCGACGATGCGTGGCAACGCCGCCACGAGCCCCAGCCTCGGCGATGCATCCGACCCGCGGGCCTGGAATTACCGTGTGATTCGCGCGGGAACGAGCGGCGTCCACGTGCGCGACGTCTGCTTCGAGGGTGACGCGCAGCCGCCGTCCTTCGTCGCTGCGCTCTCCAATGGCCTCTTGCGACACGACGCGACGGGCCTCTCGTCGATCCCGATCGCGCCCGGCATGATCGCGAGCGAGGTGCGCGCGATTTCGCAGTTGCCCAACGGCTCGCTGATCTGCGCCGGTGAGCGCGGGCTCGTCGCCTTCCTCCACGGAGGTGCGGTCTGGGATGTGCGACGTCTCGACGATCACGACGTGACGTTCCACGCGATCGCGAGCGAGCCGAGCGGCCAGGTGATCCTCGCGGTCGGCGAGAGGCAAGGGCACGCGATCGCGGTCGAGCTGACCAACGTGGGCATTCGTCGCACCTTCGAGCTCGCCGATTTGCCGCCGCTCCGTGCGCTCGCGTACCTCGACGGCGAGGTGGCCTTCGCGTGTGGCGATGGAGGTGGGCTCTTACGCTTCGACGGACAAGGGCTGACGCGCCTCGCATGGGAGCGCACCGGACATCTGCGCGCGATCGTCACCGTGCCGGGCGCGACTGCGCGTGCGTTTGCCGTCGGGACGGGCGGTCACGCGCTGTCCATTCTGGCCAAGACCGGCGTCGTCGCCATCGAGAAGGTGATGACCACGCAAGATCTCCTCGGCCTCGCGCTCGCACCCGACGGGGCGCTGTGGGCGGTGAGCGCGAACGCACGCATCGTTCGTCGTGACACGCAGGGATCATGGCGCCGCGTCTCCGGCGAGCTGCCATTTCCTGGTCATCTGGTGCGCGTTCGAGCCGGGGAAAACCGCGTAATCGTCATCGGCGAGGACGGCGGCGTCCTGGAAGGCGTGCTGGGCGGGAGCTGACCGGAACGTCGGTGACGTCGCGGCAAACTGGAAATGGAGACGACCGGATGTGACCGCGCGCGGTCCCGGCGCATCCTCTGCCGTGCACTCCGCCGACCATTGTCGGAGCGGAGCTGCGCACCTAAGCCCCGACCATGCGTTCTCTCGACCGACTCAGGCTGGCGCCGCTCGTCGCCGTCCTCTTCGCGCCCCTCCTCCCGCTGATGCTCACGCGCGCAGCGTCGGCTGGGCCTGCGCCCGCCGCTTCCGCCTCCGGCAAGGCCGCCGCCGCTGCACCGAGCGCCAGCGTGTCGGTTGCCGCAGCGAGCGCATCGGGGAGCGTCGCCGTGCCTTCGATCGCCCTCGAGGTCGGTGACGATCCGAAAGAGATCCTCGCCAAGCCAGGCGGTCTCACCTCGGAGATGGCCGCACAGCGCGCGGTCGCCACGTCCAAACAAGCGAAAATAGACGAAGCCAAGCTCTCGACCGCCGCCGCTGCGGTCGACGTCGCGTGGGATGCCGTCTATCCGCGCCTCGCCTTCACCGCGCGCTACACGCGCCTCTCGCCGATCGACACCGTGAACCTCGGAGGCAGCGGTTCGTTCGTCGCGGCGCCGGTGCAGCCGGGAGAGGTGGTCACCCCCGGCACTCCGCTCGTCGGTGCGGGCTTCTCGTTCCCGGTCATCCTCAATCAGTACGTGCTGCAAGCCGCGTTGACGGTGCCGGTGAGCGACTACGTCTTCCGCATCTTCCACAACCACGAGGCCGCGCTGAAGAGCGTCGACGCCGCGAAGTGGCAGCAGAAGGTCTCGGCTGCGCAGGCCGCGACCGACGCGCGCGTCGCCTACTACAACTGGCTGCGCGCACGCGGCGCCGTCGTCATCGCCAAGGCGGCCGTTGCGCAGAGCGAAGCTCACCTCCGCGATCTCAACACCCAGCTGCTCCTCAAGGCGGCGACGACGGCCGACGTCTATCGCGTCGAAGCTCAGCTCGCCAACGCGCAGCTCGTCGTCATCCAATCCGAGAACCTGGTGATGGTCACCGAGGCCAACCTCCGCCTCTTGATGCACGCGAGCGACGACGAGGCGATGCCCCTCGGCGAAGACCTCCTCGCCGAGCTCCCCAACACCGAGTTCGAACTGAAGACCTTGAAGGGCACCGCGCTCTCGAAGCGCCCTGAATTGCAGGCGATCGACGCACAAATCGCCTCCAGCGGCGAGACGAAGAAGGCGATCTCGGCCGGTCTGTACCCGCGGCTCGATTTCTTCGCCGACTTCTTCTACTCGAAGCCCAACCAGCGCTACGTGCCGGCGGTCGACCAGTTCAAGCCGTCGTGGGATCTCGGTCTGCAGCTGACGTGGTCACCGAACGACTACCTCGTCACCAAAGATCAAGAGAAGCAAGTCGACACCAACGTGGCGACGCTGAAGGCGACGCGCGAGCAGATCGTCGACGCACTCGGCCTCGAGGTCATCAGCGCCTTCTCCAAGGTGCGCGAAGCCGAAGCTTCGATCGTGGCGACGGCGTCCGGCCTGCGCTCGGCGAAAGAGGCCTACCGTGTGCGGCTCGAGCAGTTCCACGCCGGGGCGACGACGAGCGCGCTGCTCATCGACACCGAGTCCGACCTCACGCGCGCTCGTCTTCAGTTCCTCAACGCCAAGGTCGACCTCCGCATCGCGCGGGCGAATCTGCGCAAGGCGATCGGCGAGACCTAACAGGCGCGGTGCGAGCCGGGCGCATCGGCGGCGAAGATCTTCCCGGGGTTGAGCAGCCCCTTCGGATCGAACGCCGCCTTGATGCGCTTTTGCAGGGCGATGAGCTCGGGCGACTGCTCGAGGTGGAGGTACGGCGCCTTGAGCACGCCGATGCCGTGTTCGCCGGAGAGCGTGCCGCCGAGCGCGAGGGTCTCGTGGAAACAGCGCTCGATGGCCTGCTTCACACCCGGGACCTCGTCGTCGTGGTTCCAGAGGAAGTTGACGTGGAGGTTGCCGTCGCCCGCGTGGCCGTAGGTGAGCATGCGCACGCCCGTCTCGTCGCGGATGCGATCGCAGGCGGCAAGGAGCGCGCCGACGCGTGAGCGCGGGACGACGACGTCCTCCGAGAGCTTGAAGTTGGCGAGCTTGCGGATGGCCGGGCTGAGCGATCGACGCGCCGCCCAGATGCGCGCGCGTTGGGCTTCGTCTTGCGCGACGACGACGTCGACGGCCTTGGCAGCGGCGCAGGCGTCGCCGACGCGCGCGAGCTCGCCATCGAGGGGCCCGTGACCGTCGACCTCGATGATGAGCATCGCCCGCGCCCGCTCGTCGATGGCGGCGCCGTTGTTGCGGAGGGCGACCATCGCGCCTTCGTCGACCAACTCGAGACAGCGCGGGACGAGACCACGCGCGACCATCCCACTGACCGCGGCGCCGCACGCACGCACGTCCGAGAAGAGCGCGAGCAGCGTGGCGACGACGGGCGGCTTGGGGATGAGGCGCAAGGTCAGCTCGGTGAAGACGGCGAGCGTGCCTTCACTGCCGCAGAGCGTCGCCATCACGTCGTACCCGGTGACGCCTTTCACCGTGCGTTTTCCTGCACGAATGCGCGCGCCGCTCATGAGCACCGCGTCGGCGGCGAGCGCGTACTCGCGCGTCACACCGTACTTGAACGCGCGGGGTCCACCGGCGTTCTCGGCGACGTTGCCACCGAGCGCGCAGGTGTCGAGCGAGTTCGGATCGGGTGGATAAAAGAGACCCTCGGCTTCGACCGCCGCGTGCAAGTGCGCGAGGATGACGCCGGGTTCGCAGACGACGAGGAGGTCTTCGCGGGAGATCTCCTTGATCGCGTTCATCCCTTCGACGGCGAGGACCACGCCTCCCGCGACGGGGACCGATCCGCCTGTTTTTCCGGTACCGGCTGCACGTGGCGTGACCGGCACGTCGTGCGCTTCGCAGATGCGGAGGGTGGTCGCGACGTCCTCCGCCGACGACGCGAGGACGACGCCGTGCGGGGCCGACGGGGCTGTCTCCGACTCGTCGCGTGCGTAGCGTTCACAAGCCTCGCGCGCGGTCAGCACCTTGGAGCCGCCGAGCGCACGATCGAGGGCGAGGAGCGCGCGCGCGGCATGCGCAGCGTCGATGCGAGGGATGTCGGCGGGGACGGAGTACATGTCTCGATCGCTCGCTCGCGAAGCATAGCAGCGGAAATGACGAAGCCCCCGCAGCTCTCGCGTGCAGGGGCTTCTCGGGATGCGATCGTCTCAGGCGATCACGGCGGCGGGGTCGCGTCGGTTTCCTTCTTCGGAGCCGACTTGCCGTCGACGGCCTTGGGCGCATCCTTGGGCGCATCCTTGGGCGCATCTTTGGGGGCTTCCTTGTCGGCGCCCTTGTCTTTGCCCTTGTCCTTGTTCTTCTTCGCGCCCGCCGGAACCGGACCGTCGTCCTCGACCTTCTTCTTCTTCTTCGACTTGTCGTCGTCGTCGGCCTTCGTCGGCTCGGCCTTCTTCGGCTCGGCGGTGTCGATGACCTTCTGGAGGATGCTCTTCACGTCGGCGTCGGTGAGGGCGTCCTTCGCCGTGGCGACGACGAAGTCCTTGCCCTTGCTGCCACCGAGCTTGACGATCGCCGAGCCGATGCTGCCGATCGCGTCGGTGAGCGCGAGGTTGCCGGTGGCGCTGCCGCGGTAGAGGTTGATGAACTTCTCGAGCTGCGGCTCCATGCCGGCCTCCGCGAGCGCGGCGACGCCGTCGGCGGTGTCGAGCAAGTCTTTCTGCGGGAGACCCGGATCGAGGAGCTGATCGAGGAGCGGCTGCGCGGCCTTCTTCTCTTTCATCGCCGCGAGCGCCTTGGCCATCGGGCCGACCGGCGGCGTGCGCGAGTCTTTGAGGAAGTTGGCGTGACGCGCGAGCATGTCGATCATGATCGACGCGCCGTTTTTGCGGAGAGAAATGGCCTTGCGGGCCTCGTCCTTCATCGCCGCCGAGGTGCGATCGGCGTCGGCGACCTCGAGGAGGACCCGCGTCGCGTCTTCGTCCTCGTTGCTCGCGAGCTGCTGCACGAGATAGAGCTGCGCGGTCGCGAGCTCGTTGGCGCCGAGGGTGACGGCTTCCTTGATTTGATCGGTGAGGTCACCGCTCGGCTTGCCCGAACCGACGACGAGCGCATCGACGGCGACGTCGGCGGCGAGCACCGGCTTGCCGAGCGACATCGTCTTCACGAGCGCACCGTTGGCGGCCGAGAGGAGCTTGACGTCGCCCGCCTCGTCGACGGTGACCACGCCATCGTTGGCGGCCACTGCAGCGACGACGTCGGCCTTGCCGGTGTGGACCCACGCGAGCTTCGCGTCCTTGGCCGACCAGGCCATGACCAAGCGGTAATAACCGCCGTAAATGCGATCGCCGACGAAGCCGGCAGGGCCGTTCGGCGTCGGGCGACCGGCGAGGACCGTCTGATCGGTGGCGTCGGCTTTGAGCTTCTCGTCTTGCTCGGGACCGACGTAGATGTCGCGTCGCGAGACGCCGGGGAGCGCCTCGGGCGGGATGGCGATCGCGGAGCCGCCCGTCTTCGCCTTGGGGAGACCGGCGTCGAAGCGGACGAGGCGACCTTGACCGGCGAAGAGCGCGCCGCCGATGGCGAGGACGTGCGTCGTCTCGGTGTCGGTGATGAAGGTGGCCAGCTGCGCGCCCGAGTTGCCGTCGAACGCGGTGACGTAGAGCGCCTTCCACGGAACGAAGACGATGCCCGACGAGACGGCCGGACGTGCGAGCGGCATGTCGGTGGTCTTGTCGAACTTCACCGAGCCGTCGGGACCGAGGACCGCCAGGCGCGAGCCCTCTTCGGTCTTTAGCGTGAGCGCGGTGGTGGTGCCGTCGGAGCCGGCGCCGATGAGCTTGCCCTTGAGCGAAGCGTTCTTCCACATCAGCTTGCCGGTCTTGGCGTCGAGCGCGAAGACCTCGCCACCGCCGGAAGCGACGACGAGCGGGCCGGTGAGCGACGGACGACGATCGAGCGGGTGGCTCATCGTCCAGGTCTTGCCCGACTGGAGGTCGAGGCCGGTGATCTCGGCGGTGCCGGTCATGGCGACGACGGCGTCGGCACCGAGGGCCGGCGGCTGCTTGGCGAGCCGCTCGATGACCTTCTGCTGACCGGCCGCGTTGTTCTCGTCGTTGAGGCCTTCCTGCGAGAACGCGGTGCCGCTGACGGTGACGAGGTCACCGCTGGTGCCCGGGCAACCGGCGAGGGAAGCAAGGAACGCGAGGAGAATCGGCGAGGCGAAGACGACGTTGCGAAGCATGGGGCGGCTCATTTGCTCGCTCATTTGCTCGCTCCTTCCAGATCTTTGATGGCCTTGTCGAGGGCTTCCTGCACGGCCTTGCTCTCGGTCTTTCCGAAGTTGTTCTTGAACTCGGTGAGGAACTCACGCGCCTTCTGCGAGGCGAGCTCGCGGACGGCGGTGATGACCTTCTTCTTCGAGTCGTCGGAGACGTCTTTGCGCGCCAGCTCTTGGCCAAGGCCGCTCGAGATGACGTCGAAAGGCTTGTTTTTGAGGCGTTCGAGGAGCGCGTCGCAGGTCTTGGCGTCGCACAACTGACCGATGGAGACGGCCGCCTCGTTCACGCCCTTGTCGAGCGCGAGGATGAGGTCGGGGACCGCGTCGGTGGCCTTGGTCGAGCCGAGGATGGTCGCCGCGAACGCATGCACGCGGTTGTCGACGTCGCCGAGCGCTGCGCGCAGACCTTTGGTCGCGGCCGGCGAGGCTTTCGCGCCACCGAGGCACTTCACCGCAGCGACGCGGACGTCACCGTCGCGGTGGGCCATGTACATCTCACACGCTTCGAAGGCGGTCGGATCGTCGAGATCGCCGAGCGTCTCGAGCGCCTTCTTCACCAGCTCTTTGGAGAGGCCAGCCTTGAGGCGCGCGACGATGGCGGCGGTGAACGCCTTGCCTCCGCCGTCCTTGCCCGCGCTGCGGATGATCGCGAGCGTGCTCTCGATCTTCGTCGCATCGGAGCCCTTCAGCGCTTCGTTGGCTTCCTTCGCGTCGATCTTGATCTTCGCGGCCACGGCTGTCGGCTTCTTCGCCGCGCCTTGCGCCATCGCGCCGGACGCGAGCAGGACCAAGGCGAGGGTCGCCCCCACTCCCCCAAGCTTGTGCATCGTCATGCGCCGCGGTGTAGGTCGGTATGCGCGCGGGGGTCAAATGACTGGGAAATCCTGGGTGCTCTCCCCTTCGCGACGGACACCGGTCTAGGCTCCGACCCTCGTGCGCCGCCGCCCTCTCCCCCCTCGCGCGGTCCGCTGGTCGGGCCGATTTCTCGCTATTTTTGCGCTTTTCGTGGTGCTCGTCGGCCTCTTCGGGACACGAGCGGCGATGGCGGGACCGAACGATGGCCTGCCGAAATCGACCGTCGCGCTCGACCGGACGACGCCGAGGCGATCGCTCGAGGGCTTCGTTCAAGCGGTGCACGCGAGTGACTTGCTCCGCGCTGCCTACTACCTCGATCTGCGTGGAGTCCCGCGCGGCCAGCAGGCCACCGACGGACCGATGCTCGCCCGCGAGCTCTCGTACGTCATCGATCAGAAGCTGATCGTCGACTACGCGAAGGTCGACGACTCGCCCGAAGGAGGCGTCGCTCCGCAGGCCGCGGTGGTCATCGGCAGCGTGGTCGTCGACGACGAGCCGGTGCCGATCTCGCTCACCCGTGTGCGCTGCGACGACGGCGTGATGCGTTGGCTGGTGTCACGGACGACGCTCTCGATGGTGCCGCCGCTGTGGAATGCCTACGGTGCGCACGAGTTCGAAGAAAAACTCCCGCCGTGGCTCGCGCGACGCGTCCTCGGCAACGCGGTCTGGCAGTGGCTGGCGCTCTTCGGTCTCCTCGTCGGCAGCTACGTCGTCGGGCGCATCGTCAGCGCGATCCTCGTCAGCGTCGCGCGACGATTGGCGCGGCAAACGAAGACGCCGTGGGACGACGCGATCATCGAGGCGGCAAGGCGACCGCTGCGGATGCTGCTGACGGTGCTGACGCTGCGGGCCGCGGTCGAACCGCTTCATCTGACGGCGAACGTGCAGATGATCGCCGAGCGCATCTCCTACACGTTCCTCGTCGTCGGTGGGGCGTGGTTCGTCATGCGCAGCGTCAGCGTCGGCTCGGCGTGGATCGCCGCGCACATTCCCGACGATCCGCTCGCCGAGCAGCGCACGCGCGGGATGCGTACGCAGCTGGCGGTGATGGAGCGGGTGACGAGCGTCATCCTCGTCATCGTCGCCGCCGCGGTGGTGCTCATCCAATTCGATTTCGTGCGCAGCGTCGGCCTCTCGCTCCTCGCCTCGGCAGGCATCGCCGGCATCGTCCTCGGCATCGCCGCGCAGAAGTCGCTCGCCGGCGTCATCGCTGGGATTCAGCTCTCGATCACGCAGCCGATCCGAATCGGCGACGTCGTCGTCATCGAGAACGAACAGGGCGAGATCGAGGAGATCAGCCTCACCTACGTCACGGTGCGGGTGTGGGACGGTCGACGATTGATGGTGCCGATTGGTCGCTTCCTCGATCAGCCGTTCCAGAACTGGACGAAGACGAGCCGCGAGCTCCTCGGCACGGTGCTGATGCCCGTCGACTTCCTGACGCCGATCGATCGGCTGCGCGACGAGGTGACGACGTTCTGCGAGAACCATCCGGCGTGGGATCGCAGGCGCTGTCGCGTCCAGGTCACCGACATGAGCGATCGATCGATGACGCTTCGTGCGGTGGTCTCGTCGGCGAACGCAGACGATCTCTGGACGCTTCGTTGCGACCTCCGCGAGCACTTGGTGACGGTGCTGCAGAAGCTCGACAGCGGCGCCCACTTCGCCAAGCAGCGCACGCTCAACACCGAGGAACTGAGCGATAAATCAGGGTGATTTGCTCGAGGCTTGGGTCGTCGGCGTGGGCGAGACCTTCGGGCCGGCCCCGGTGCCGCCGCCCGAACCGCCGGCACCTGCCTTCCCGCCGCCGCCGCCGTAGCCCATGCCGCTGGAGCCGCCGCTTCCGGTACCGAAGCTGCCCACCGATCCGAGGCCGACGCCGCCGCTGCCGCCACCGCCGGCGCCGCTCCCCTTCATGCCGAGGCCGCCGTAGCCGACGGAGTCGCCGACGCCGATCATGTTGCCCGTCTCTGCGCCGAGCCCCATGTCACCGAGGCCGGACCCGCCGAAGGCGGATGAGCCGAAAGCGGTGAGGAACGGGTCGATCCAGCATAAATCCTGGCCGATCGAGACGTTGCCCTGGGCCTTCGATTCGTGACCGTGGCAGTTCTCACCGCCGCCGCTCATCGCCGCCGCGACGTTGTCTTTGAAGGTGTTGTGGAGGATGACGACGCCCTTCTCGTTGCTCGGGAGGAGGATGACGTAGCTCTCCATGCGACCGAGGAGACCGATGGAGCCGTAGCCACCCGCGCCGACCCAGTTGCCGCCGTGCTCGAAGGTGCAGCCGTCGATGACGGTGCCGGCGGGTGCGTCGTAGAGCGAGAGAGAAGCCCACTCACCACCCGGCGCCGCCGCGCTCGCGAGGAAGCGCACCTTGCGTGCGACGATGGCGCCAGCACCCTTCTTCGAGGTCGCGTTGCCGACGTCGATGCCGACACCAGTGCCGAGGCGGAGCTCGTTGCCTTCGCCGACATCGAAAATTGCAGGCGATTTCTTGTCACCGCTGTCGACGACGAGTTGCTGGACGACGCTGATGGGCACGGCGAGCTTGGGCCAGGCGATCGACTTGGTGACGTTGCCGAAGACGGTGACGCCTGGGGCGAGCGTGCTCTCACCGATGACGGCGAGGGTCTGCGCGGGGAGCACCACGCTCGTCGTCACGTCTTCGGTGTCGAGCGCGCGGAAGCTGGCGATCGAAGCGGCTTCGTGAACGACGACCGCGGGACCGTCGGCGTGGGCGACGCGCAGATGTTCGAGCGAGACGTTGCGCGCTCCCTTGGCGAGGATGACGGCCGCGCGCGTCGGCATCTCGAATGGAGAGGCGGGCGCGCCGATCGAACCCTTGATGCCGTAGTGCATCGGCAGTGACGGAGCATCGGCGCCGGCATCGGTTGCGGCGACGATGGGCGCGCCACCGGCGTACTCGACGGTTGCTTGGAGGAGGGTCGAGCCGCCCGCTGCGCCGTCGTCGGCGAAGGTGATTCCCAGCCAATTTCCGGGCGATTTCTTCTCGCCATGGCTGGTGAAGACGACCTTCGACTGCTCGGTGCCGCGCGCGAGGAGGATGCCCTTCTCGATGACGAGGCCCGCGCCGGGATCGAACGCGAGCGTGCCGCCAGGCTCGACCACCAGCTTGGCGCCGTTCTTCACGACCAACGTGCGCGAGACCACGGCGATGCAACCGGTGGAGACGACCGCGTCTTTGTCGAGCACGCCCGAGGCCGGGAGCGCGCACGACGGCTTGCCCTCGCGACCTTCGTTCTCTGCGACCGGCTTCACCTCGCTCTTCTTGCGACCGCAGGCCGAGAGCGTCGCCAGCGTGAGCAGCGCGACGGGTAGCGCGATCGAGAGGCAAAGGGAGCGCCTGCGCATGATGGGACCTCGACGGATGAGACGGCTGCTTATTCAGTGGGCGGATGCGCGCGCACGGCCGCGGCGAGCGCGTGCGGATCGGCGACGGGCGGACTGCAGGTGCGTCCGCGGCAGACGTAGGCCACCGGGTGGGATTTTGCGGCCTTTCCTTCGGCGAGGGCGGGACAGGCAGCGAGGGTCGCGGGATCGCTCGGGTCGACGAGCGCGAGCGTTCGGTGCGGGACGTAGGTGTGACGAACGGCGTCGAGCAGCGCCACGGTACGGGCGTCGTCACGGGGCCCGACGACGACGACGTCGATTGATCCGCGCACCAGACGATCGAGAGCGATGACGGTCTGCGAGAGGCCGAGCGGGTTGGTCGCCGCGGAGTGCGCCAAGGGTTCGAGCGTCCGACGGGCGCGCTCTTCGAGGGCAGCGTCTCCATCGCGCGCGTAAAGGCGAAGGAGCGCGAGCGCGATCATCGCGGTGCCCGAGGGGATGGCTTGATCGAAGGGATCTTTCGGACGATGGATGAGCGCTTCGCCGTCGTCGGGGGTGAAGAAGAAACCGCCTTCGGTGGCGTCCGCGAAGTGGGCGATGGCACCGCGGACGATCTTCCGCGCGAGCTCGACCCAACGCGGCGCCATCGTCGCCTCGTGGAGATCGAGCGCGGCGTTCGCGAGGTAGGCATAGTCGTCGAGAAAGCCGTGAATTTTAGGCTCTTCCGTGCTGTTTGGCGGGGGCGCAGCGCGGAGGACGCGGACGCGATCGTCGCCTTCGGGACGGACCAGGCGCTTCTCGATCGCGATCATCCCGCGCTCGGCCATCTTCAGCGCGGTGGCGTTGCCGGTGGCGAGGGCGGTCTCGGCGCAGGCGCCGATCATGAGCGCGCTCCAGCTGGCGAGAATTTTTTCGTCGCGAAACGGGCGGGGCCTCTTCTCGCGGGCGACGAAGAGCGCGGTGCGCGCGCGGGCGAGGGCGACGTCGACGACGTCGGCGGTGGTCTCGAGCTGCGCGGCGACCTCGGTGGCGGACATCACCTCGCTGAGCACGCTCTTGCCGCCGCCCTCGAAATTCCCGCCTTCGGTGACTCCGTAGTGGAGAATGGCGGCGAGCGCGGCCTCTTCGTCGGTGCCGAGCGCGGCGCGAATCTCTGCCGGCGAAAAGACGAAGAAGGCACCCTCTTCGGCGTGCGTACCGGCCTTCGAGCCCTCGGGCACGCTGTCGGCGTCTTGCGAGCAAAAGAAGGCACCGTCGTCAGCGGTCATCTCGCGCGCCACCCACGCCAGCGTGTCGTGCGCGATTTGCGCGAAACGCGGCTCTCCGTGGGCGCGTGCAGCATCGACGGCGAGCCGCACGAGCAGCGCGTTGTCGTAGAGCATCTTCTCGAAGTGGGGCACGAGCCACTTCTCGTCGGTGCTGTAGCGATGAAGCCCGCCGCCGAGTTGATCCCAGATGCCGCCGTTGCGCATGCCGAGGAGCGCGCGCTTCACGCGTTGCTCGTGGATCGGATCGGCGTGCTCGACGCCGCGCCGGAGGATCACCTCGAGCGCCATCGTGTTGGGAAACTTCGGACGCGCGCCGAAGCCTCCGTGGACATCGTCGATGCGGCGCGACATCGCCTTCACTGCGCGCTCGAGGAGATCGCTTCCGAGCGTGAAATCACCCGCTGCGCGCGGCGGAAGACGGGTGGCGTCGGCGATGGCGCCGGCGAGCTCCTTCGCCTGACCGTCGACCTCGTCGCGCTGGTCGCGGTAGGCCTCGGCGACGGCGTCGAGCACCTTGGGGAAGCCGGGCACGCCGTACTTGTCGACGGGCGGAAAATACGTGCCGGCGAAGAAGGGCAGCTGCGTCGGCGTGAGGAAGACGGTGAGCGGCCAACCGCCGCTGCGTCCCATCATCTGCACGGTGAGTTGGTAGATTTGATCGAGGTCGGGACGCTCTTCGCGATCGACCTTCACGCAGACGAAGAGCTCGTTCATCTGCTTGGCGATGGCCTCGGACTCGAACGACTCGTGCGCCATCACGTGGCACCAGTGGCACGCCGAGTAGCCGATCGAGAGGAGGATCGGCTTGTCTTCGCGGCGCGCGAGCTCGAGCGCTTCGGGACCCCACGGGTGCCAATCGACGGGGTTCTCGGCGTGCTGCTGCAGGTACGGCGACGCTTCGCGCCCGAGGCGATTCATCCGATGAAACTAGCGCAAATGGAAGGCGCGTGCCCTCTCGGCTCGAGAAGCATCTCGTTTCGTGATCACGGAGTACCGACGCGTGAGGGCACGCCGAGGTAGCCGACGACGTCACCGAGGAAATCTTCCGCGAGCGTGATCTCGGCGGCGGCGACGTTGGTCGACGGCGGCGGGACGTAGTCTTCACTCTCGGGAGCCATCGCCAGCGCGCTGCCGATCTCGATGGCGCGAATGTAATGGGAGAGCTGCTCGGGGAAGATGCGGTTGAGCTCGACGACGATGAGCGCAGGGTCGCTGAGGACGACGCGCTTGTGCGCATACACGAGCGCCGCGCCGAGCAGCTGCATCGCCATCTGCACGTGCGAGGCGGCGAAGCCAGGGCACGACATCATCAAGAGGCGCCGGGCGATGACGAGGTTGGTTCGCGCGTTGTCGACGAGGTGGTCGACCATTCGATCGCCCGTGGGGCGGCTCGAGTCGACCGTGGGCTGCATGTCCATCAACGTGGCGCGCACGTGAACCTC
The DNA here is from genome assembly GCA_025363655.1 of Deltaproteobacteria bacterium. Taxonomy (GTDB): domain Bacteria; phylum Myxococcota_A; class Polyangia; order Polyangiales; family JADJMO01; genus JANYDK01. The sequence continues at coordinate 27,425 of JANYDK010000123.1, forward strand.
ATCTTTCGCCGCGCTTTCGCCGGATGGGAAAACCCGTATCCAGCTGTCGGGTTGGAGGCCGCGGCGTTACTTCAATCCGCAGTCGCCTTTTTCTCGGTGAAGGTGGAAGACCGCGTAGATCTGGGCGGGGGCGCCAGGAGCGGCGGGCCGGCGACTGCCTTCCGAGGTGCCGCGGATGAGGCGCACTTCGACGTCACCGGACTTGAGCAGCGAGAGCACCACGTTGACGTCGGTGGTGCCGAGCGAGGCGAGCGCGAGCACGTCTTTGACGTGACCTTCGCCGAACGAGAACTGCGAGAGCGAGTCGCTCGCCAGCTCGGGGATGATGAGGATGGCCGAGGCGCTCAGCTTCTCGCCTGGCGTCAGCTCGGTCGTCCACAGCTGACCGGGTGCGTTCTGAAGGTTGTCGGCGTCGAGAACGAGCCGCATTTTCGCGGTCGCGGAGACGTCTTTGGCACGAACGAAGGGCGCGCCGACGATGTCGCCGCAATAGCTCTCGTCGGCCGAGGTCGAGAAACGCGAGGTGTCGGCGCATCCGGTGATGGCGAACGCGAACGCGATCGTGAGCGGCGCGAAATAGGGGAGCACGCGCATGACGAGAGGGAAGCTTACTTCTTCGCCAGGAGCACGGCGGCGATCGCACGCACCCGCGGTTCGGCGTCCGACTTCGCGGCCTGCTCGAGCACCGGGCGGGCCTCCGGCCTGTCGGTCGCCGCGAGGGCACGGAGCGCGGTCTCGCGGACGAACGCATATTCGTCGCCGAGGGCTGATTTCTGCAGCGGCGCGAGCACGTCGGCCTTCGGATCGCGCTTGCCGATGGCCCCGAGGGCGCGAGCGGCATCGGCGCGCACCGACCAAAGTTTCGCCGACGAGAGGAGCTTGGCGAGCGCGGGCACCGACGAGCCATCGCCGCGGAGCGAGAGCTCTTCGACGGCGAGGCGCTGCACGTCGACCGAGGCATCGGTGAGCGCATCGACGAGCGCGTCGCGGGCGACCGGGGTCTCGCGTCGGCCGAGCCAACGAATCGCGCGCGTTTGCACCGCGAGCTCGGGGTGGTGGACGAGTCCGGCGACGAACGGCTCGCAGGCGACGGCGAGGCGACGTGCGGCTTCGAGCGGCGGAGCACCAGAATCTTTGGCGCCGAAGCCTTCGGTGAAGACGCCGAACGAAGCACCCGGAGAGGCGAGCATCGCGTCGAGGACGACGATGGTGCGATCTTTCGAAGTCTGCAGCGCGGTCTCGGCGGCGGCGGTGAGCGGCTTTTCGTAGGCGACGAGCGCGGCGCCGAAATCGGCCGCGGTGTAGGTGGTGGGGACGAGCGCGTTGATCGCACCTTCGGAGGTCAAATCGCCTTCGGGCACGGGCATCGGGTCGGCGACCGCGCGGAATTCGCCGGCTGCGAGCGCGGCGAGCGCGATGGTTCCGGCGCGACGGAGCTTGGCGTCGCCGTCGATGGCGGCCTCGGCGAAGGAGGTCACCGGCGCATCGGTCGCGGCCGAGGGCTTGGCCTTCGGATCCTTCTTTCCCTTGCCGGCGAGCACCATTCGCGCGAGCGCGAGGAGCGCGGCGCGTCGTTCGATGGGCTTCGTCGAGGTCTCGAGCCTTCCGGTGAGGATCGATCGCGACGCTGCTTCGCCGATTTCGCCGAGCGCATAGAGCACCGCCGCGCGGCTGTTGTCGTCGGCCTCGCTGCGACCGAGGAAGGCCATCAGCACAGGCAAATGCGCCTTGTCGTGCGTCTTCGCCAAATGAAGGACGCCGAAGATTCGCATCTGGATCGGGAGCGCTTCGAGGGCTTCGACGAGTCGCACCGCCAGCGGCGTCGCCTTCTTGTCGTCGATGCGAGCGAGGCCCCACGCTGCGGCGATGGCGACGGCGTCACCCGGGCGCGGCCCCGTCTTGGGGAAGAGATACTCCTCGTACTTGGGCACCAGCGCCGGATCGCGGAGCGCACCGCAGGCCACCATCGCGCGCGCACGCATCGACGGATCGCCTGCTTTTCCCGTGGCATACGTGAAGAGAGGCGCGCCGGCGGTCTTGTTCTCGACGAACGCGAGGACCTCGATCGCGGTCCGCTGCTGGGCGACGTCGGCGTCGGAGAGCGCGTCGATGAGCGGCTGGACCGCGCGCGCGCCGATCTTCACGAGCCGCGCGTGGGCCACCGTCGCGTCGGGACCCCCGAGCTTCACTTGATAGATGAGCGGCGCCGTCAGGTTGGCGTAGACCTCGACGAGGAGACGCCGATAGACCGCTTTTTGCGGGTTGCTGAGCGCGATCGGGAGGAGCTCGGTCTCGAGGACTTCGAGCGTGCCGCGCTTCTGGTTGATGGCGGTGGAGAAACGAATCGCGTTGGCGACGAGCTCGTCGTCGCCCGAGCCACGCATGACGCGACGATAGAGCGCGTCGGCCTCGACCTCTTCGCCGCCCGCGAGCAGCAGCTCGGCGAGCTCGAAGTAGACCGCCCACAGCTTCGGGTTGTGGGTGATCGCGAGGCGAAACTCTTTGATCGCCGACGGGAAGTCCTGCAGCGCGCTGTACTTTTCGCCCAGCTTTTTGTGCCCATCCGCGTCTTGCGGGGAGAGCGCGACGGCGGCAGCGGCGTAGCGGATGGCGTCTTCGTCCTTGTACGTCTGTTCGGCGTAGTTCGCGAGGCGCGTGTAGTAGACGCGCGCGCTCTTCGGGTCGGCCTTCACCAGCTCCTCGAGGATGGCCATCGCCTCGGAGATTTTCCCCTGGTTCACGAGCACGCGCTCGAGCACGAGGCGCGCATCGATGTCGCCCGGAGCCTCTTTGATGATCGCCCGCAGCGTCGTCTCGGCGTCGATGTGCCGACGAAGGTGGAGCTGCACCTCGGCGAGGAGACGCCCTGATTCGAGATCGACCGGCGGACCCTTGAAGGCGAGCGTCAGCGGAGCGATCTGCGCGTCGAGCTTCTTCTGCGCCAGCCAGAGCAAGACCAAGTGCGTGCGCGCCTCGCGACGGACGAGCTTGTCGACGTCGTTGCGCTTGAGGATGGTCTCCCAGATGCCTTGCGCCTCGATGTACTTGTGCACGCGCTCGAGCGCGGTCGCGTAGCCTTTTTGCAGCGGAATTTCCGCGGGCGAGAGGTCGATCGCCTGCTTGTAGGCGTCGAGCGCGTCGTCCCCGAGATCGTGATCGAGGTAGACCTCGCCGAGCGCCGCCAGCCCCTTCGCCTTCGGCGTGATCACCGTCAGGAGGCGCTTCCAGATCTCCTTCGCCTTCGGCGTCTGCCCGCGCTGGTAGTAGTAATCGCCGAGATCGACGATGTAGCTCGGATCGTTGGCGTTGCTCCCCGCGAGCTTCTCCATGAGCGCGAGGGCGAGCTTGTCTTCGCCGATTTGCGAGTAGTAGTTGGCGAGCCGCTGGAGGACGTCGGGATCGCCCGCCGCCGAGCCTTCGAGCGTCTTCAGCTTGCCCATGCACTTCGGCTTCTCGCCGCGACCGATGAGCAAGTCGCAGAAATCGAAGACGTACTGCGGCTGACCTTTGGCGTGACTGATGAGCTGCTCGTACTGCTTGATCGCTTCTTCGATCTTCGACTGCTCCTTCAAGAGACGAATGAGGAGCACGCGTGTGTCGACGTGCGTCGGCGCCGAACCGAGCGCTTTTCCCAGCCATTTGATGGCCTTTTCGGCGTCGAACTCGGCGGCGAGGCGACCGAGGAGCTCTTGCCGCTCGACGTCGCCGGGGTTGTCTTTCTCGAGCTCGGTGACGAACTCTTCGATCTTGTTCTGCGCGCGGTAGGCGTCGGCGATGGCGTTGAGGATGCGGACCTTGACCGCCGCTTCGCTGCCCGCCGACGCGAGCCCTTTGCGCAGCGTCTTCACCGCGTCTTCGTACTTCTGCAGCTTCACCTGGCAGATGCCGAGGTTCAGCAGCTGCGGCGCGAGCACACGGTTGTCACCGGAGGCCGCTTTGACGACCTCGACGTATTCGGTCTCGGCCTGCTCGTACTGCCCCTTGAGGTAGTAGCTGCGCGCCAACTCTTCACGCACGGCCATCGAGTCGCCGTTCGCCTTCACCAGCTCGGAGTGCCATTTTTTGGCCCCGGTGTGGTCTTTGAGGTCGATGGAGATCTCCATCAACGCGCGCAGCGTTCCCTCGCGCTCGACCTTGTCCTTCTGCAGCGGCAACGCCTTCTCGAAGAGCGTGGCTGCTCCTTTCAGGTCGTTCGAGTCTTGTTTGAGACGCGCGAGGGCGAGGATGGCGACGGCTTTGTCGGGCTTCTGCGCGATCGCGGTCTCGTAGGCGGCGAGCGCGTCCTTGTCGCGCTTGTCCTGCTTCAGGAGCCCCGCATACGTGAGGAGCGCCGCCCACTTCTCGTCGGCGGTGAGCGTCGCGTCGCCGTCCTTCGCTTTCCACTCGGCGATTCCCTTGTCGAGGTTGCCGTCGCGATCGCGATAGAGCTGCGCCAGCTTCAGCACCGGCCCCGACTCGCCCGGCCGCGCCAACGCGATGATCGTGGCCTTTTTGAAGGGATCTTTCTTCTTCGCGCCCGGCGGATCGTCGGGATTTTCGGTCGCCGACCCCGACCCCGGTGGCTTCGCCGTACCTGGAACGGGCGGCTTCTTCCCGGTGCTCGTCGTCACCACCGGCGGCTTCTTCGGCTTCTTCTTTCCCGAAGGATCGAAGTCGGCATGCGCGACGCCGATGCCGACGACGGAGGCGAGGGCGAGGACGACGAGGTGGCGAAGGCGCATGGGGGGCATCGGAGTATAGGACGGGGCGGAGGGGGAACGCTTGGGGAGGCGTTTTGTGCGCGGGTGCGGGCGCGGGCGTCAGGCGCGGAGGAGCGCCCAAGCCAACGCGCCCATCCCCATCATCGCGAGCACGACGCCGGCCGCGACATGCTCGGCTCTCGGACTCCCGAGCACGCGGGCGGGGGCGAACACGCGCTGCGCGTCGATGCCGCCGACACTCCGATGCGCGCCGAAGAGAAAGAAAGCGAGCCCGACGTACATGGCGACGATGGCAAACGGACGGGCCGCGCTCGCTTCGGCGAGGAGGGCGCGATGCTCGCGGACCACCAAGTCACGCGGTTTTTCTCGATCGATTCCTGGAAGGCTGCGGGTCGCGAGGAGGACCGCGATGCGATCGTCGGCTTCGGCGAGGCGATCGGCGAAGGGGGTGTAGAGGGTGCGGGTGGCGCGGGCGCCGGCGCGAATGGCCTCCCAGGCGAGGAGCGCGGTCTCCGAATCTCCGGCGAGCTCGGCGCCGAGGGCGATGTCGCGAAGTCGATCGTAGCCCGCGCCGACGTGAGGCGCCCAGGGGACGTAAGCGCGGGTCGCGGCCATCGCGAGCGCGATCGCACCGTCGAGGTCGCCTCGTGCACGGAGCTCGTCGGAGCGTCGATTGGCTGCCGTGCCCTCGAGGACGTTGCGCGCGGCGAGGATGACGAGCAGCGCAACCACCGCAAACGCCCAGGGGAGCGCCCGCGCGCGTCCGCTCTTGCTCATGCGAAGTCGCGACGCTGGAAGATGACGGCGGCGAAGACGAGGAGCACGAGCGCATACGCGACGCCGTACCCCGCAGCCTCTCCGAGGTAGGCCCAGGCGTTGCCGCCTGCGTGACCGCTGAGCACGACGCGCGGCGGGACGTAGATTTGGAGGTTGGGAACGACGCGGGCGAGGCCGCGACCGAGCATCACGAGGAAGCTGCCGAAGGTGCGCTCGGGGAGCTTCGCCAAGAGGTCGGCGTTGCGCCCGATGAGGACGATGCCGACCGTGCAGATGGCGGTGAGGAAGGGTGTGGAGAAGGCGCCGAAGACGAGCGCGACGGCGGCGACGAGCGACGCCTCGAGGATCGAGAGCGCGACCGTCAGAAGGATGAAGTGCCTCAAATCGTCGAGCGGACCGACTGCCGTCGCTTGGAACGCGAGGAGCAGCGGCGCGAGGACGAGGAAGGGCGTGCTGGCGTCGCGCGCACGCACGAGGATGGTGACGGCAGCGACCCCGACGACGATCCATCCGCCGAACGCGCGACCGAGGGTGACCTCTTTCTGCAGCGCCGTCAGCGTGAGCGCGAGGGCGCCCATCAGGCAGGCGAAGGTGGCGACCGTTCCGACGAGACCGAGGTGCTTGCCGACGATGAGCTCGGCGCGGCGAATCGGGCGCGCGAGGATCGGGTAGATGGTCTTGCGTTCGAGATCTTTGTAAAGGAGCGTGGCGCCGAGGACGACGGCGCCGATCAGGGAAAATAGGCTGATCGACGCGCCGGTGAGGACGGCGACGACCTCGGCCCGATCGCGACCGAGCGACATCGCGGCCACCAGGAGGCTGGTGATGCCGACGGCGATGCCGGAGCCGAAGAGGCCGAGGGGAACGCGATCGCGCGCCGCCTCGCGGAAGGTGTTGTGGGCGATGGCGAGCGTGCGGGCGAACATTCGCTTCGTGCTTCTCTCGGGCGCGATGCTACCTTGGGGACGCGGCCGCCGCGCCATTTTGCGCGGTCTTCCGGCTAGAAACTAGATCCGAGTGATTCCGTGAAGCGTGTCCCTGCCTCCGTCCGTGAACCGCTTCGGCGAGCCCTGCAAGCCCGTCCGCGGCGGGAGATGCGCGCCAAGGAGCGCGGCACCGCGACGCCGGCGAGCGTGCTCCTCCCCCTCGTCGAGCGCGACGGCGAAACGTACATCTGGCTGACCCGAAGGCCCGAGACGATGAAACGTCATCGCGGTCAGGTCGCATTTCCCGGCGGCAAGCGCGACGCGGGCGACGAATCGGCGCTCCACACCGCGCTCCGTGAAGCACAAGAAGAGGTCGGCTTCGCGCCCAGCCTCGTCGACGTCTTCGGCGCGCTCGACGAGATGGTCACCGGCACCGGCTTCCACATCGCGCCCTTCGTCGGCTGGCTCCGCGAGGACGCACCGGCGAAGCCGAACCCACACGAAATCGCCCGCGCCTTCTGCGTGCCGCTCGCCTCGTTCGTCTTCACCGAGCCGCGCCCACACTTCTTCCGCGGCAGTGGCATCACCCGCATCGCGCCGAGCTACCACGTCGACGGCGAGCTGGTGTGGGGCGCCACCGCCAAAATCATGATGGATTTCGTCTCGGTGGTCCGACAGGTGCTACGCGCGGAGGGTTGAGGCGATGAGGCGATGAGAGTCGCGCGGGGGCTCGCGCTGCGATGGATGGCCGGCGCCGGAGCGACGCTCGGCGAAGCAGTCGTCGACGACGCCTTCGCGCGCGACGATGTGCTCGTACGCGTCCGCGTCGCGGGAATCTGTCGCACCGATCTCTTCGTCGCCGAGGGTCTCCTCGAGGCGCGCGACGGCGTGGTCCTCGGACACGAGCTCTGCGGCGTGGTCGAAGCGGTCGGCCGCGACGTCGACGATCTCGCGCTCGGCGTGCGGGTGACGGCCCATCCATACGTGCGCTGTGGCGGCTGCGTCGCGTGCGAGGCCGACAGGCCGGGGGCTTGCGAGCGTCGGCAGCAGCTCGGCGTCCACCGCGACGGCGCCTTCGCGACGTGGGTGAAGCTGCCTCGTTCGGCGTTGCATATCTTACCTATGCACCTCGACGAGCGGGCCGGCGCCTTCGTCGAGCCGGTCGCCGCGGCGCTCGGGGTCCTCGATGCGCCGATCGATCGATCGTCGCGCGGCGCCGTCTGGGGCACGCATCGGGTCGCGCGACTGATGGCGAGCGTGCTCGCAGCGAGCGGTTTCGATCGAGTCGAGCTCGTCGATGCGGCGAGCCCCCGAGTCGCGCCATCGACGTTCGACTTCATCGTCGAGGCGACGCCGACCGAGGAGGCGATGAAGGACATGCTCTCGGCGGTGCGCCCGTTGGGATGCATCGTCCTCAAGAGCCGGCCACCGAAGGCGATCGCGCTCGATTTTGCCCGCGCGGTCGAACGTGAGGTGACGCTGCGGGCGGTCCGTTACGGGAGCTTCGAGGACGCGATCGCCTTGCTCGCGAGGGGAGCGCTGGCGACGGACGAGCTCTTCGGCTCGGTCCATCCGCTCGCCCGCTTCGCCGACGCATTCGCCGAGGCGCGCGCCGAAGAACGAAAGATCTTCCTCGCGCCGGAAGGGACGTGAGGCGATGTGTGGCCTCTTCGGCGCGTACTCGCGCGAGAAGCCGATCGAGCACGCCGTCGTCGCGCGCGGTCTCGAGGCGCTTCGCCATCGCGGGCCCGACGGCGAAGGCGTCTTCTTCTCGCCCGATGCACGCGTCGCGCTCGGACACGTGCGCCTCGCGGTGATCGATCGCGAGACGGGCGCGCAGCCGATCGAGAACGAGACGGGCGACGTGGTGGCCATCGTCAACGGCGAGCTCTACGACTTCGAGCGCCAAAGGCGGGAGCTCGAGGCGCGCGGTCACCGCTTCCGCACGAGGAGCGACAGCGAGCTGGTGGTGCACCTCTGGGAGGAGCACGGGGAGGGGATGCTCGCTCACCTCCGCGGAGAATTCGCCTTGATTTTGTGGGATGCGCGCGACCGCACGTTGCTCGCTGCGCGCGATCCGTTCGGAGTCCGGCCGCTCGTGTTCACCACCCACGAGGGCACGCTCTGGCTCGCCTCGGAGGCGAAAGCGCTCTTTGCGATCGGGGTGCCTGCGAGGTGGGATCACGCGTCGTTCCATCAGGCCGCGCAGATGCAGTACCCGCTCCCCGATCGAACGATGTTCCGCGACGTGCGGCAGCTGGCGCCGGGAGAGCGCCTGCGTGCACGCGGAAGCACGCTCGAAATCGCGCGCTACGTCGATCTCGACTACCCGCGCGAGGGCGAGCGGCGTGAGCGTGACGAGCGTGACGAACATGACGAGCTCGCGGACGCGACGAACTTTCGCGCGGTGCTCGAGGAGGCGACCCGTCTTCGGCTTCGTGCCGACGTGCCGATCGCGTTCCAGTTGAGCGGTGGCATCGACTCGACGGCGGTGGCTGCCCTCGGCGCGCGCGCGAGCGGGGCTCCCATCGACGCCTTCACGCTCTCCTTCACCGACGACGCGGACGGCTACGACGAGAGCACCATCGCTGAAGAATCAGCTCGTTTTTTCGGTGCGCGGTGGCATCCGGTGCGTGCGACGGCGCAGCAGCTGGCGGGCGCGTTCGTCACCGCGGTGCGCCACGGAGAAGGTCTCGCGATCAACGGTCACTTGGCGGCGAAGCTCCTCCTCGCGCGCGCCGTTCGCGCCGCTGGCTTTCGCGTGGTGCTCACCGGCGAAGGCGCCGACGAGGTGCTCGCGGGCTACGCGCACCTCCGTCAGGACCTGCTCGGAGTCGGTGGAGACCGACGACTGCTCGACGACAACCGCGCCTCCGCCGGGCTCATGCTCCCCGACGGCGAAGGGCTCCCGCTCGATGCGGTGCGCGCGCGGCTCGGCTTCGTCCCCACCTTCCTCGCCGCCAAGGCCACCCTCGGTCGGCGTCTCGAGCCGCTCTTGTCGGCGCAGCATCGGCGCGCCTTCGCTGGCGTCGATGCCTTCGCGGTGTTCCTCGATGCGCCCTCGCTCGACGTCGAAGGTCAGCTCCGCGGGCGACACGTCGTCGATCAGTCGCTCTACCTGTGGTCGAAGACCGCCCTCGCTGGCTACATTCTCCGCACGCTCGGCGATGGAATGGAGATGGCGAGCGGCATCGAGGGCCGCCTGCCGTTTCTCGATCCACTTGTTTTCAAGCATGTTCGCGCGCTCCCGATCGACCTCAAGATTCGCGATGGGGTGGAGAAGCACGTGCTCCGCGAGGCGATGCGCGGGCTCGTCCCCGAACGGGTTCGAGTGCGCCAGAAGCACCCTTTCCTCGCGCCACCGAATCGACACCTCGACGAGCTCCTCCACGATCGTCTGCGCAGCGCCTCGTTCGCGACGCTCCCCTTCTTCGATGCCCGCGCGATGCGCGCCTTGCTCGACGACGTGCCGACGATGACCGCGGCCGAGCGACGCGTCCTCGAGCCAGTGCTGATGCTCGCCCTCACGACGTCGATCCTCGGCGAGACCTTCGGGCTCGCGACATGAAGGGTGCATCGTCGGACACGCCTTCGGGAGCAGCGCTGCGGCGTGCGATCTATCGCGGCGCGATCGTGCGCTTCGACGCCAACGCGGCCTCGCGCCGACTCCGTGCCTCGATCGTCGCCTGCATGTCACCCGAGCTCGGCGAGCTCGGCGAGCTCGAACGGATGCGACGTTGCCACGAGCGGCTCGGCGCGCGGCTCTTCGAGGTCGTGACCGAGTTGCGGGCGCGACTCACCACCGATCCGCGGGTGCTCGCCGACGTACGCGCGCTGCTCGAGACGCACGGAATCGATCCCGAGAAGACGGCGATCGACGTCCCGCGACTGCGCGTGATCGCGCCCTTCGCGCATCGCATTCCAGCGGCGGCGCCCGCGTATTTCGCGCATCGCGACACTTGGTACGCCAACCCCGACGCGCAGCTCAACTGGTGGATGCCGCTGCACGCCGTCAGCGCGCGGGACACCTTCACGCTCCACCCCGACGTCTTCGCCACGCCCATCGCCAACGATTCGGAGACCTTCGACTACCAGACCTGGAAGAACGAGGTCGGCTTCCAGGCGCGGCATTCGAAAGTAGGCGCGAGCTATCCCCGTGCGCTGGTCGACGTCGGCGCCCTTCGCGCAGTTCCCGTCGTCGCGCGCGCGGCCGAGGTGATCGTCTTCTCCGGCGCCCACCTTCACCGCACCGGCGACAACGAGACGAATCGCGCTCGATTTTCCGTCGATTTTCGTACCGTCGACCTCGCCGATGATCGCGCTGGCGTCGGAGCACCCGACGTCGACGATCGCTCGCGCGGGTGCACGCTTGCCGACTACGAGATGACTTCGACCTCCAGGTCGGCGGAGCGCGGAGCGAGATCATGACGCGCACGAGCAACGTCGCGACGAGGGTGCGAACCGTCGCCGAACGAACGCCGACGGCGCGCGCGATCGACGCCTTCGACGAGGTGCTCGACTACCGCGCGCTCGTCTCCCGCGCCTCTACGCTGGGCGGCGCGCTCGCCGACGCGGGGGTGAGACGCGGACAGACCGTCGGCATTCTGCTGCATAAATCAGGCGCGATCGTCGTCGCGATGCTCGCCTGTCACCACCTCGGCGCAGCGTTCACCCCGCTCGATCCGTCGCTCCCGCCGGCGCGCCTCTCCCGCATGATCGCAGACGCGGGGATCGCGGTGGTGATCGCGCGCGAGACCGATGGCGCGCTCGCGCGTGAGCTGGGCGTGACCTTCGTCGATCTCGGCGCGCACGGACCCGACAGACCTCCCGTCGTGCTCGAGGACGACGACCTCGCCTACGTCATCTTCACCTCCGGCAGCACCGGCGTGCCCAAGGGCGTGGAGATCCTCCATCGCGGTCTCTTGCCGCTGATCGACGCGCAAATCGCGGCGTTTCAGGTCGATTCGTCGTCGCGATCGCTGCTGCTCCTCTCCACGAATTTCGACGCTTGCCTCTCGGACGTCTTCACGACCTTGGTCGCCGGCGCGACCTTGCACGTCCCCGAGCCGGCGGCGGTGGCGACCGTCGAGGGATTGCGATCGACGTTGCGCGCGCGGCGCATCACCCACGTCGACCTTCCGCCAGCGCTCCTTCGCGTGCTCCCGGCCGACGCGCTGGCAGAGGTGCGCGTGGTCATCGTCGGGGGAGAACCGTCGTCGCCGGCGCTGCTGCGACGATGGGCCTCGCGCGTGCGGCTCGTCGCCGTCTACGGCCCCACCGAAGCGACGATTTGCGCGAGCCTCACCGTCGTCGATGCACACCGTTGGGATCGGCCGAGCCTCGGAGAGCCCTTGCCGCACGTGCGTTTGTTGCTCTTGCCCGGCGGTGAGCTCGGCATCGGAGGACCTTGCCTCGCGCGGGGATATTCCGCGCAGCCCGCGCTGACGGCGGAGCGCTTCGTCATGCACGAAGGCGAGCGCATCTACCGCACCGGTGATCTCGTGCGCGCGTCTCCCGATGGCACCTTCGAGTTCCTCGGCCGGCGCGACAGGCAGCTGAAGCTGCACGGACGTCTGATCGCCCCCGAAGAAATCGAAGCCGCGCTCTTAGCGCATCCAGCCGTGCGCGAGGTCTTGGTGGCCTGTGAAGCGGGCGCGCTCGTGGCCCATGTCGTTCCGCTCGAGGAGCGTTCGATGGCACCGGCAACGTCGATGCGCGCGCACCTCGCCGAGTCTTTGCCGTCGTGGATGCTGCCGACCCGCTTCGTCACTCATTCTTCGTTTCCGCGTACCGCGAGCGGCAAGATCGACGCGTCCGCGATCGCGGCGAGTTCCTCGAGCGATGGAAAGGGGCCGGAGAAGGGCCGCGGTGGTCCGCCCGAAGGACCTCGCGAACGCACGATAGCCCGTATTTTTCAGGAGATTCTCGGCATCGGCGAGCTCGGACGCGAAGACGATTTCTTCGCGCTCGGCGGCGATTCGCTCGGCGTGCTCGCGTTCGTGGCCGCCGCCGAAGCCGAGCGCCTCGGCATCCCCACCGAGGCGTTCACCCGCCCCTCGACGATCGCCGAGCTGGCGGTGGCGAGGGAGACCACGATGTCCGTCGCCGCGCTCGAAGACGACACGCGCCCGCTCGTTCGCGCGCCCGAGTCCACGACGGCGGGAGTCGAGCGTGCCCGAGATCGATCGCGGCGTACCGTCTTCGTCACCGGTGCGACCGGCTTCCTCGGAGTCCACTTGGTCGCTGCGCTGCTTCTCCGTGACGACGTCGAGGTGATCGCCCTCGTCCGCGCGAGCGACGACACCGAGGCCAAGACGCGGCTCGATCGGGCGCTGCGTGCGAATGTCGACACGGCGAAACTCTCGCCCAAACGAGCTCGGATCGTCGCCGGCGATATCAGCGTCGATCGCTTCGGGCTCTCGGGCGCGAGGTGGGACGAGCTCGCGCGCTCGGTCGATCACGTCTTCCACGTCGCTGCCGAGGTGAGCTACGCGCGCAGCCATCGTGACCTGCGGGAGGCCAACGTCGTCGGCACCGCACGCGTCCTCGAGCTCGCTGCCCGCGGCGGCGCCGCCTTCGCCCACGCGTCTACGCTCGACGTGATCGACGGCGCTCTCGAGGTGCGTGGCGGCTACGCACAGAGCAAGTGGGCCGCCGAGTGGCTGGTGCGGAGGTCACGCGAAGGGGCATGCCCGACGAGCATCCACCGCTTCGGCCTCCTCGCGGCCAGCGACGCGACCCTGGCCCGTCCGCGCGACGAGCTGCTTGCTCGGTTTTTGTGGCGAACCCGCGATCACGGCGTCGATCCCGAGCTGCTCCGGGACGGCGCCATCGACCTCGAGCCCGTCGATCATGCGGCGGCGGCGATGGTGCACTTCGCACTCGATGCCGAGGTCACGAAGACGTACTTGCATGGTGGCAAGCAACGCATCCTCGTGTGCGAGCTCGTCCAAGAGATGCGTGCGCAGGGGCTCGACGTCGTCGTCCGCGCCGGTGGCGAAGCTCCTTCGACCTCGTCAGCGCTCTTCGCAGGCGACCGCGTCGTTTCGCGCCCTCGCGAGAGCGAGCCGAAAATCCCCTTCGATCGACGCGCCTACGTCGCGAGGCTGATCGCGAGCGTCTTCGCCGAGAGCGGGTCGTGCGCATGACCGTCACGAAGCCTCGACGCGGATTGGTGCTCGGCAAGTTCCTCCCGCCGCACGCCGGGCACGTCCATCTCGTCGACTTCGCGCGCGCCCATTGCGACGAGCTGGCGGTCGTCGTCGGGACGCTCGCGCGCGAGCCGATCCCCGGCGAGGTGCGCTTCGGCTGGATGCGCGAGCTCTTCCCCGACGCGCACGTGCTCCACCTCACCGACGAGAACCCCCAATACCCCGAAGAGCATCCGGACTTCTGGAACATCTGGAAATCGAGCCTGAAGCGCGTCTTGCCGTTCGACATCGACCTCGTCTTCGCCTCCGAACCGTACGGCGCGAAGTTGGCGGAGGTGCTCGGCGCAGAGTTCGTGCCGGTCGACGTCGAGCGCGTCCACGTGCCCATCAGCGGCACCGCCCTCCGCGCCGATCCGATGACCCACTTTCGTTTTCTGCCGCGCTGCGTACGTCCGTGGTTCGTACGCCGCGTGTGCGTCTTCGGACCGGAGTCGACCGGAAAGACGACGCTCGCCCGACGTCTCGCCGAGCGCTTCGAAACCACCTGGGTGCCCGAGTTTGCGCGCGCATACCTCGAAGCACGCGGAGGCGTCGTCGATGACGCCGACTTCGCGCCGATCGCGCGCGGGCAGATCTCCTCCGAGGAGGCGCTGGCCAAGGACGCCGATCGCGTGCTTTTCTGCGATACCGACGTGCTGACGACGACGATGTGGAGCGACGCGCTGAGGGGCCACTGCGACGCGTGGATTCGCGCCGAGGCCGAGCGACGTACATACGATTGTTATCTATTGACCGACGTCGACGTGCCGTTCGTGGACGATCTGGTGCGCTATCTGCCGAACGAGCGTCGCGCCTTTCACGCGCGCTGCGTAGAGGCGCTGGAGACGCGGGGACGACGATTCGTCCACGTGCGCGGCTCGTGGGACGAACGCTTCGCCATCGCCGAGGCCGCGGTGCTCGAGCTGCTCGCGGAGAAACCGGAGGAGCCGACGTGAGGAACGAGGCTTTCGCAGACACCATCGTCGTCGGCGCGGGAAGCTCCGGTGCGGTCATCGCGAGCCGCGCGACCGAGCGGAGCGATCGCGAGATTCTCCTCGTCGAAGCCGGCCCCGACTACGCCGAGCTGGGCGATCTGGCGCGCGACCTCCGCGACGGCACGCGCAACTCGATGTGGTCGCACGACTGGCGCTTCCGTCATCGGCCGCTGCCGGGTCAGGTGATTTTCCCTTTTCCGCGCGGCAAGATCGTCGGCGGCTCCTCGGCGGTGAACACCTGCATCGCCATCCGCGGGCAGCCCTACGACTACGACGAGTGGGCCGAGCTCGGTCTCCCCGATTGGACCTGGGAGCAGTGCCTGCCGGCGTTCAAGCGCATCGAGGACGACCGCGATCTGGTGAACGAGTGGCACGGCCAAGGCGGCCCGATCCCCGTGCGTCGTCATCCGCGAAGCGAGCTCACGCCGTGGCAGGCGGCCTTCACCGATGCCTGTTTGGGGCTTGGTTTTCCGGCCTGCAGCGATCACAACGACCCGACCCAACGTGGCGTCGGGCCGCACACCATGAACAAGATCGACGGCGTCCGTCAGAGCGCCGCGCGTGGCTATCTGCGAGCCGAAGTGCGCGCACGGCCGAACCTGAAGATCCTCGCCGACACCTTGGTGCGCCGCGTCCTCGTCGAGGGAGGTCAGGTCTCCGGCATCGAGATCGAACGCGGCGGCAGCGTCAGCACCATCGGCGCCCGTCGCGTCTTCCTCTGCGGCGGCGCCATCGGAACGCCTGGAATTCTCCTGCGATCGGGCATCGGACCGCGTGAGCGCATCGAGCGCCTCGGCGTCGATCTCGTCGCCAATCTGCCCGGCGTCGCCGCGCGTCTCCTCGATCATCCGGGCGTCGCCATCTTCCTCGTTCCGAAGCCGAAGAGCTTCGTCCCGACGCATCTCATCCAGTCGCTGCTCCGCTTCACCTCCGAAGGGAGCCCCTATCGCGACGACATGCAGCTGCAGGCTGGCTCCTTCGTTCCCTTGCCGCGCAACGCCGGCGTCCTCCCGCTCGTCTCCATCATGAGCAGCGTCGGCAAACCCCGCGGGCACGGGAAAATCCACTTCGAGAGCGCCGATCCGCGGAGTCGTCCCCGCATCGAGAGCGACCTCCTCGGCCACCCGCGCGATCTCGACTGCGCCGTACAAGCGATGGAGCTCGCGTGGCTTTGCGCCAGCAGCAAAGAGATGCGCGAGCACGCAGTCTTTCTTTGGCCGGGTGAGCGCACGCTCCATCGCCGCGACTGGATCCGCGAGTTCGTCGTCAAGAGCTGCGACTCCGGCTACCACCCCTGTGGCACCGCGCCGATGGGACCGGACGACGACGAAGAGGCGGTGTGTGACGGTCGCGGTCGCGTGCGCCAGGTCGACGGCCTCTTCGTCGCCGACGCCAGCGCGATGCCGACGATTCCCAGCGCGAACACCAATTTTCCCACCTTGATGATGGGCGAGCGGTTCGGCGAATGGGTGCGCGACGGCGGCGTGTGACTCTGGTGCCTCGCTTCGTCTACTTTCATCGATTGGGCGGCGCGCCCGCGGAAGACGTGCCTCGGCTCTTGCGCGAAACGCTGCGCGGATCGGGGTAGCTCCGCATTCGGGCCACGTCGTGCTAGATCGCCGCGCCGCCATGCAGTCACTTCAAGTCAACGCCGTCACCAAGGCCTACGGGTCCAAGAAGCTCTTCACCGACGTCTCGGTGTCGTTCACCGAGGGTCGACGCTACGGCCTCACCGGTCCGAACGGCGCCGGCAAGTCGACGTTCATGAAGATCCTCGCCGGCGACCTCGACCCCGACAGCGGCGTCGTCTCGCGCGCCGAGAAGACGTCGGTCCTCCGGCAAGATCAGTTCGCCTTCGAAGACAACCGCGTCGTCGACGTGGTCCTGATGGGCAACAAGAAGCTGTGGGCGGCGATGCAAGAGAAGGAAGTCATCCTCGCCAAGGAGAACATCTCCGACGACGAAGGCGAACGACTCGGCGAGCTCGAAGGCATCATCGCGGAAGAGGACGGCTACACCGCCGAGCCCGAAGCCGCGTCGCTCCTCGACGGCCTCGGCATCCCCATCGGGCAGCACGAACGCAAGATGAAGGAAGTCGCGGGAGGCCTGAAATTACGGATCCTCCTCGCGCAGGCCCTCTTCGGCAAACCGGAGACGCTCCTCCTCGACGAGCCGACCAACAACCTCGACCTCGACACCATCCGCTGGCTCGAGCGCTTCCTCTGCGACTACCAGGGCGTGCTCGTGACCATCAGCCACGATCGCCACTTCCTCAACCAGATCTGCACGCACATCGCCGACATCGATTACGAGACGATCATCGTCTACACCGGCAGCTACGACGAGATGGTCATGGCCAAGAGCGCCGTGCGCGGCCGCGTCGAGCAAGAGAACAGCGAGCGGCAGAAGAAGATCACCCAGCTGCAGGAGTTCGTCGCCAAGTTCGGCGCCGGCACGCGCGCGTCACAGGTGCAGAGCCGCAAGAAGCAAATCGAGAAGCTCGCGCTCGCCGACCTCAAGAAATCGAACATCGCGCGTCCGTTCATCCACCTGCAGGTGAAGAAGCCTTCGGGCAAGCAGACGCTCACCATCGAAGATCTCGGCAAATCGTGGGACCTCTCCGAGCGCGACGGCGGCGGCAAGCTGACGGTCGCCAAGAGCTTCACCACCCTCGTCACCAAGGGCGAGAAGGTGGCGATCATCGGCCACAACGGCGTCGGCAAGACGACCTTGTGCAAGATGCTGATGGGCGAGCTCCCGCCCGACACGGGGACCATCACCTGGGGCCATCAGGTCTCCCTTGGCTACCTCGCGCAAGATCACCGCGAGAGCATCCCCGACGACACCACGGTCAACGAGTGGCTTCACTCGTTCGATCACACCGCCGGACTGCAAGACGTCCGCGGTCTCCTCGGGAAGATGCTCTTCACCGGCGAAGAGGGCCTGAAGCCGACGCACGCACTCTCCGGCGGCGAAGCGGTGCGCCTCATCTTCTGCAAGTTGATGCTCACCAAGGACAACGTCCTCATCCTCGACGAGCCGACGAACCACCTCGATCTCGAGTCGATCGTCGCGCTCGGCGATGCATTGACTCGTTATGAAGGCACCGCGTTCGTGGTCACCCACGACCGCGATCTCATCGCCGGCTTCGCCACGCGCCTCTTCGCCTTCACCGACGAAGGCCTCGTCGACTTCCGCGGCAGCTACGACCAGTTCCTCGAGAAGCACGGCGAAGCCGCCGCCGCCGCAGCGAAGGCCAGCGGCGGCGGGAAGAAGTCGCAGCGCCCGGGGAAGTAGTCAGTCGTCGTCACTGTCATCGTCGTCGGCGTCGTCCTCACCGGGATGGACGCGTAGCTCTTCGGCGAG
This sequence comes from Deltaproteobacteria bacterium, assembly GCA_025363655.1. Taxonomy (GTDB): domain Bacteria; phylum Myxococcota_A; class Polyangia; order Polyangiales; family JADJMO01; genus JANYDK01. Next base: position 45,379 of record JANYDK010000123.1, read on the forward strand.
GGCGATCATCGCCGCGAGGTTGACGACGTGTTTCGTCTTCAGCTTCACGACGGGGCGCTTGTTTCCGCGGGCGAAGACCTCGAGCTTGCCGTCCCAGGTACCGAGCCGTTCGAGCTGATTCCATGCCACTACGGTGCCGCCGTGGGCGAGGCCGTCGGTGCGAAGCGTGATGGCGCCGAACGCGACGGGCTCTCCGCGATGCATCTTCTCGATCGCGGCGCGGAGGATTGGACCGGCGGAGGCCTCGGCGATTTTGTCGCGCACGGTGCTGACGTCTTCGAGATCGGGCGTGAAACGAATCACCGAACCCTCGCGCGTCGTCACCTTGACCCAGCCATAGGTGCCCGAAGATTTGCCGCCGACGATCTCGTAAATCCAGCTCTGGAGCGAGACGACGTCTTTCCACCGCGTCGCTTGGGTCGCGCCGCCGCGACGAAAGACGAAGCCGCGCCGATGGAGGCGGAGGCGGATGTTGCGCACGAGGAGGAGCTTGATCGCGACGAAGAGCCCGAGCGGAAAGAGCGCGCAGGGAAACCACTCCGGCGAGAACGAAGTGATGTCGCTCGGCAAACCGCGATCGAGCGTGAGGATCACCGCGAGCCCGGCGGTGATCGCCATCAGCCCCGGCCCCGAGAAGAGATACTTGAACCGCGCTTCGCTCGAGAGTTTGTATTGAAACCGAAAGGCGCCGAGCCCCTTCGCTTCGGCGACGACGTCCATCGCGCGTGAGACATCGTCGGGCTTGCCGTCACGACCTTCGACTTTGACCTCGAAGGGGAAAGAGGGATCGTCGGCGAGAGGGTTGCGAGGCGGATTTTTCGGCCCGTAATCGTCGTCGTAGTCGTCGAGCGCGGATGCGGATGCGGGTGCAGGCGCGGGCGCGTATTGCTGTTGCTGCGCGTATGGCTGCTGCTGGGCCCACTGCTGTTGGCGGGCGTACTCCTGTTGTTGTTGCGACCACTGTTGAGCGTGCTGCTGCTGCTGCGCCCATTGTTGTTGGGCGTACCATTGCTGCTGGGCTTCTTCGGGGGTGAGGGGCGCTCCGGGCGCGTTGTACGGTTGGGCCGGTTGGACGTTCGGGTTCGCCTGCTGCGGATGCGTCGGCCATCCGGGCGGCGGTCGGTCGTTGCTCATGTCCTTTGAGACAGCTGCATCGGGGGCGGCGTTACTCGGGCGTGAATTGCTCGGGAAATCATGGTGGTTCGGCGGTGGAATCGACGGGCGGGGAGGCGTGCTAGTGTGCGCGCGATCATGACACAGCGCACGCGAGCACCGACCTGTCCGTCGTGCGGCGCGATGCTGTTCGTGGGCGGTGGCGAGCGGGTCGTCCGTTGTGAGGTCTGCGGGAAAGAGACCGAGACGCGTACGGTCGCCGACACCCTCGTCGGAGAAGCTCCGCCTCCTTCGACGCGCACCGTGCGCCAGCCTCCGCCCTCGTCGCTGGCGATGAGCGCGCGGCCCCCGAGCACGGTGACGACGCCGCAGACGAGGCGCGCGATTTGGGCGCTGACGATCATCCCGCTCCTGCTCGCCGGCGTCGGCGGCACCATCACGTATTGTGGCAAGCGCGCGACGTCGTCGAGGAATGCGAAGCCGCGCATCGCGGGTCAACTACGCTGGAGCGACGCCCACGAAGCGCCGATGACCGCGTCGATCGACGACGACGAGGTCGAGGACGTGCTCGGCTTCGTCACCGTCGATCAGCGCGACTATTTGGCTGCTTTTTCCGGTGAAAAGCTGCAAGAGCTGTGGCGCGCTGGCCCCTTTCCGTTGCCCGATCAAGCGCGCGTGGCGGTGGTCGGTGACGTCGTCGTGCTCGTCGACGAGAAGGGCGTCGCGCACCTCCTCGGTCGCGCCGATGGCAAAGAGACGACCACCGTCGGGCTGCCTCACGGTGCGCGCTGGCTCTGCGTGCCGAACGACACCCAAGCGTTCATCGAGCTGACGAGCGGCGTCGGAATGACGCTCGACGTGAAGAGCGCCAAGGCTCGTCCGGGACAACGCCCTGCCACCTGTCCTGCCGCCGTCTGCAACGTCGATCACCCGACGCACGCAGCGTGCACCGAGCAGGGCGGTCGTCCGTGGATCAAGGGCTTCAACGCCGACCGCGGCTACTCCGACGCCAAGATCGGCGTCGCCGTCGGCACGCGCCCCGGGCCACCGACGATCCCGACCTTGGTCGGCTACGAAGCGACGTCGTTGACGGTGAGCTGGGAGAGCTCGCTCGCCGACGAGGGCGTCGTCGCGATCGCTGGAAAATACGGTGATTTCGTCGCCGGTCGCTTCGTCACCACCTACGCGGCGAGCGGCGGCAAGAACGAGACGGTGCTGCGCGTGTCGTCGACGACGGGGACGACGGGCAAGCGTCAGTGGGACGTGCCGATCGGTCGCGCGACGCCGAACGCACCGCAGGCGCTGACGGTCACGAGCGCGCGCGTCTACATCGTCAACGAAGGTCTGATGCAAGTGCTCGACGCCAAGACGGGAGAGATCGTCGGCGCGGTCGGCTCCCCATGAGCGAGGCGACGCCAGCCCCGACGAATCCACCGCCGACGAACCCGCCGACGATTCCGCCGACGAAGGCTGAGAAGCGCAAGAAGGCGCTCTTCGCGATCGCGGCTTTGGCGCTGATTTTCGGGGTGATCGGCGTCGTCGTCTGGCGTGAGCTGGTGCGCCGTAGCTCGCCGATCCTCGAGGTCATCCCGCGCCGCGCGGCCTTCGTGCTCGTCCTCGATTTGACGCAGCTCCGCCGAGTGCCCGCGACGCGCGAGGCGCTCGATGCGCTGACGACCGCGAAGATCGAAGCGCGCGCCAAGTGTGCGACGCCGCTCTTCGCCGGCATCGAGCGCCTCGCCCTGACGACGCCCCAAGGCGACGAGCTCACCAGCGATTTCGCCCTCGTCGGCGCCGGCGCTTGGTTGCGACGCGACGACGTCATCGCCTGCGCCGAAGGTGTCGTGCGCGAACGCGGCGGCGAGGCACGCACCAGCACCCATGGGAGCTTCGCGCTCGTGCAAGAAGGCGATGGGAGCAAGGGCGTCCTCGCGGTGCGTGACGGCGGGCCCATCGTCATCGGTCGAGGCGCGTGGCTCCTCGAGGTCCTCGACACCGCCGACCGCACCCTCCCGTCGATCGCCGGCGATCCGATTCACGATTTGATGCGGGAAAAAAGCACCGATTTCGCGACGCTGAGCTATGCGCAGCCCGAGCCGATCCGCGCGCTCCTCGCCGCCAAGCTCCCCGAAGGTGCCGGCGCCCTCGCGCGCATCCCGTGGGCCTTCGCCGGCGCGCGGCTCGACGAAGGGGCAAACGCCATCGTCGTCGAGCTCAGCACCGCATGCTCGGGTGCGACGTGCGAAGACGTTCGTCGACTCGCCACCGGTGCGCGGGCGATGCTCGCCGACGACGCCGTACTGCAAGGCGCAGGGCTCGCCGACGCGCTCTCGCAAGCGACCATCGACAAGCGCGAAGACCGCGTCGTCCTCGGCTGGACGATCCCGCTCGCCAAGCTGAAGGCGCTCCTCGGCGCGATTGGTCCCTGATCAGTCGGCCGTCTCGGCCTCGACCCACGCGAGATACGCGGGATTGACGTCTCCGGCGGAGGCCGGGAGCGCCACCACCTCGGGCACCTCGTAGGGATGGATCTTCCGAATCTCCTCGATGAGCGCCGGCACCTTCTCGTCACGCGTCTTGATCACCAGCGTGCTCTCCGACGTCTTTTCGATCGCGCCGCGCCAACGGTAAATCGAGGTCACCGCCGGGATCACGTTGACGCACGCCGCCAGCTTTTTCTCGACCAACGCGCGCGCGATGCGCTCGGCGTCGTCGGGCGGCGTGTTGCAGAGGACGACGCGCATCTCAGGGTTTCGCCGGCGGCGGCTCGGTGAAATCGGCGAGCGTGCTGCCGTCGAGCGTCTGGATGCGGAGCTTGAAGCGAATCTTCGTCTCGTCACCGGCGGGCGTGAACGTGAGGCCTTTGACGTTCTCGAGGATGCAGGCGTCGACGCCGTTCTTCGACAGCTTCTCGTCGGACTTCTCGATGCCCGAGTCGACGAGCCCGCCCTTCTTGTCGAGCTTGAGGAAGCCGACCATCGTCAGCTCTTCGCTCGGGGTCTTGCCGCCGCCCTTGTACCAACAGAGCGCCATCTGCTTGCGCACCTCCCAGAGCACGCGGTTCACCACGTGCGGCTCACGCGCGTCCTTCGGCTCGACCTTGGGCACCGGGAAACGCACGATCACGCGCAGCTTCTTCTTCTCGACCGGCGCCGTCGGATCACCCTTCACGCCCGACTCGTACGACACGTCGCTGAAGTACTCGCGCGACTTGCTCTTGCTCCCTTCGACCCCCGAGGTCTCTTCCTCGAAGACCTCGGCGCTCGAGTCGCCGATGACCACGCTCGGCTCTTTTTCGCCGGGAACGGCGCTCTTTCCGGTCGCGGGCGTTGGCGTTCCGCCGCCTCCGCAAGCACCAGCGAGCGTCATGATGAAGGAGACGAGGGAGACCAATCCGAGGGAGGAGAGCCGCGTGATCGACATGCCCGAAAGGTAGCACCAGCCGTTCTCGGCAGGACGTCTGGCGCGGGCCGCGCTAGGCTATTTTCGATATGTCCGAGCAGCTTCCCCTCCCGCTGGAGGGGCTCGCCCCGCGTCCCGCGATCTCTGGTCTGCCCAAGAGCCGGCGCATCTACGTCAACCGCAACCTCTCGATGGGCAACATCGACTGGGTCGGCTTCGACATGGACTACACACTGGCCATCTACGACCAAGGCGAGATGGACCGCCTCTCGATCGACGTCACCGCGGCGCGCCTCGTGAAGCGTGGATATCCGGCGTGGGTCACCACCATCCCCTACGACACCAACTTCCCGATTCGCGGCCTGCTCATCGACAAGAAGCACGGCACCGTCGTCAAGATGGACCGCTACAAGTCGGTGGGGAAGGCCTATCGCGGCTTCCAACAGCTCACCAAAGAGCAGCTGCGCACCCACTATCACCAGGGAAAACCGCGCGCCCCGACCTCGCGCTACCACTTCATAGACACGTTGTACGCCCTCAGCGAGGCGGCGATTTTCACGGGCGTCATCGACGCCTGCGATCAGCGCCAGATGCAAATCGATCACGCCAAGCTCTTCACCGACATCCGCGAGTGCATCGACGAGGCGCACCGCGACGGCACCGTGCAAGCGGCGATCACCGGCAACCTCGATCGCTTCATCAAGCGCGATCCCGAGCTCGGGCAGACGCTCCACAAGCTGCGCTCGGCAGGGAAGAAGCTCTTCGTCCTCACCAACTCGCGAAGGCCCTACACCGAAATCGTCATGAGCCATCTGCTCGGCAGCTCGTCCGCCGAGTACCCGACCTGGCGTCACTACTTCGACGTGCTGATGGTCGCCGCCGCCAAGCCGGCGTTCTTCCAAGAGCACCGCCCGATCATGGAGCGCGTCTACGACGATCGCGACGACAGCCAGATGCGCCCGGCGCAAACGCTCGAACGCGGACGCATCTACGAGGGCGGAAATCTCCACGATTTCGAGCGAATGCTCGGCACCTCGGGCGACAAGGTGCTCTACGTCGGCGATCACATCTACGGCGACATCCTCCGCAGCAAGAAAGAGTCGGCCTGGCGCACGGCGATGATCATCCAAGAGATGGACATCGAGGTCGCCGCCCACGAGACGTGCTCGCAAGCGCTCGATCAAGCGAGCGAGCTCGAAGAGCGACGCGCCCGCCTCGAGGACGAGCTTCGTTACCATCAGGCACGCTTCAAGGACGCCCAACGTCAGCTCGATCAAGCGATGAGCGGCAGCGCGCGCGCACGTGTCGAAGGGAGCTCCGCGCTCGCGGCCGAACCCCTCCGCGCGGCGAGCAACGGCAACGGTCGCGGCATCGGCGAGATGGAGTCCGAACGTCAGGGCTCGAAAAAAGCCGTCGAACGCGTCCGCACCATGCTCCGCGGCATCGAGACCGAGACCCGCGAGCTCGAACGCAACGTCGATCAAGCCTTTCACCCGTATTGGGGCTCGCTATTGAAAGAGGGCGTCGAGACCTCGAGCTTCGGCGATCAAGTCGAAGAGTACGCGTGCCTCTACACCTCCCGGGTGTCGAACTTCTTCCACTACAGTCCTCTACAGACGTTCCGCTCCCCACGCGATTTGATGCCCCACGAGCTTTGAGCTTCCCTGCGGAGATGTATTTCGAAATCTTCCGCCAGATGAACAAGCAGCTCGGCCAAATCGACAAGTGGCTCGACGCCACCGACGCCTACGCCAAGGCGAAGTCGATCGAGCCGAACCTCTTCCTCGACTTCCGCCTCGCGCCCGATCAGTTCCCGTTCGTGCGCCAAGTGCAGATCGTCACCGACACCACCAAGCTCGCTGCCGCGCGCCTCACCGGCAAAGAGGCGCCGACGTTCGCCGACACCGAGAAGACGATCGACGAGCTGCGCGCCCGCGTGAAGGCGACGCGCACGTTCCTCGATGGCCTCGTCGCCGCCGACTTCGACGCCGCCGCGACCCGCGTCATCACGCAGCCGCGCTGGGAGGGAAAGGTGATGTCGGGCGCGAACTACTTCCTCGAGCACGCGCTGCCGAACTTCTATTTCCACCTCAACGCGGTCTACGCCCTGCTCCGCCACAACGGCGTGAACCTCGGCAAGCGCGACTACCTCGGCGCACTGACGCAGACGACGCCCTGACTCACGAATAGCCGCACTCGACGCTGCACTGCACCTCGAGGCAGCGCTCGAGTCGGTAGAGGGGATAGGTGCCGCCGGGATACGCGGACGCACACGCGTTCATGCACGTCTCGTCGGCACATCCACTCTCGCACTGTCGCAGGAGCCCGCAGCTCGAGGTCGCGGCGCACGCGGCGCCGTCGGCGCAGCACTTGGAGCGGAAGCACGTGTCGCAGCTCGGGCTCGCGTACGCGTTGCCACCGCACGTAGCCGAGGGCGGCGGGGGGATGACCCCGACGGCGCACCACGGTCGCGCGTAAGCCGTGCGTTGGCAGGCGGTCGTCGGCGCGACGCAACGTCCCTCGACGCACGAGCTCGCGAGCCAACTCTTCGCGTTCGTGCCGCATGGGCAGCAGCTCGGCGCGCAGTCGGTCGCGGTGGCGCACGCCTCACCGATGCCGTGCATCGCACCGTAGAGCGTCGAGCGCGCGGGACAGGTGCCGTTGTACTGATCGTAGCCGTCGCTGTTCGTCATCGGCGAGGGCGAGGGTGATGATGTCGGGCTCCCGACGGGTACACCCCCTTCGACCTGCTGTGGCTTGTGATGAAGATCGAGCGTGCAGCCCGCGGCTCCGAGCACCAGGGTCGCTGCAAGGGCCGATGCAAGGGCCGACGCGAACGCGAAGGCGACGACGCGGCTGCCTTCCATGCGCCTGCAACCGAGCGCATCCGCCGATGATTCCCAACCTGTGAAGGAGCACGCTCGCGTGTCGTCGGCGCGCGACATGGCAACCGAGTCATGCGCCGAAATTCACCGATTTTCCTGCTGGTCCATCGCTTGCTGAAGGGCCAGGCATGCGCAGATGTCTCGCCCTCGCCTCGACCGTTCTCGTCCTGGGCATCGGCACGCTCGCACATGCCGACGAGCTCGAGCCGCACTGGCAGGTGGAAGCCAACCTCCCGCTCCTGACGCCGCCGCCACCGCCGACCGACGCGTCGACGATGACCCCGCCACGCGAGACGACGACCTTCTACGGCTGGGAGAACATCGCCATCAGCTACGCCGGTGCAGGCATCTTCTGGGGTGGCATCGCTGCCGATTCGAAATCGGTTCCCTGGGCGGGTCTCGGCGTCTACGCCCTCGGCTCACCGCTCGTGCACCTTGCCCACGGGCAACCGCTGCGCGCCGCCGGAAGTCTCGCCATCAACGCCTTCGTGCCGCTCCTCGCCGGCGCCATCGGCAACGCACTGATGCCGCCGGTCTCCGCGCAAGCCACGCCGGGCAGCAGCGACGTCGTCCCCGCCGGCCTCCTGCTCGGCATGTTCATCGGCTCACTCGCCGCACCGCTCATCGATGGGCTGACGCTCGGTTGGGAATCGCACCCCAGCTCACCGCTGGCGTCGATGACGCCGACGGTGTCGATCGCGAGAAAGGAAGATCCACTGTCGATGAATTCGATCGGGGTCGCGGGGATATTCTGAGCGTGGGCGCGGACGTCGGTGGGCTCACGCTGGAATGACCCGACGCCCTCCGCGCGTTCCCTCGCCCTCATGCGTCACCACTCCTTCCTCCCACTGCTCGTCTTCGCCTGTTCGTGCGCCAGCGAGGTCGCGAAGCCGAAGGCGACGAACGCGCAGGCGCCCGTCGTCGCCGAAGATTCTCGCGTGACCGCGCTGCAAGCAACGTTGCGTACGCTCTCCGAAGGCCACGGCGGCATCGTCGCGATCAGCGTGACGCACGTCGCGAGCGGCGGACACGCGTCGGTGAATGGGGACGTGCGGATGCCGATGATGAGCGTCTTCAAGTTGCCGCTGACGATCGCGACGCTCGCGGCCATCGACGATGGCGCGCACGAGCTCGACGAGGTGGTGCCGCTTCGCGAAACGGAGATTCGCTCGCACGTCAGTCCGATCGCGGATGACTGGAAAAATGGGGTGAAATCGCCGACGTTGGAGACGCTCCTGCGACGCGTGATTCAAGACAGCGACAACACCGCGGGCGACAAGTTGGTGACCTTCGACGGCGGCGGCCTCGCGATCACGACGCGGCTGCGCAAGCTGGGCATCGCCGGCGTCGACATCGCCGAAGAGGAGATCGACATCTTCGCGCGGATGATCTGCGCCGGGACGCCGAGGCCAACCGAGGGATGGTCGGAGCAGGGGCTTCACGACTGCCCGAAGGCGACCGAAGACGCGAAGATCGCCGCCGCCAAGGTCGAGATGAAGACGCCACCCAACGGCGCGACCGCCGACGCGATGAACGCGCTGCTGGTGAAGCTCGATCGCGGCGAGGTGCTCTCGAAGACCTCGAACGCGTGGCTGATGAGCACGCTCGAGGGCACGCGCACGGGGCCGAAGCGGCTCAAGGGCCTGCTCCCCGAAGGCACACGCGTGGCGCATAAAACAGGCACCGGCGAAGATCTCGGCGGCTTCAACATGGCGACCAACGACGTCGGCATCGTGTGGCTCCCCGACGGCACACACGTCTCGATCGCGGTGCTCACCTCGGGCTGCACCGGAGACCTCGCCGAAAGAGAGGGCACGATCGCCAAGGCTGCGAAGGCTGCGTACGACGCGTTTCGGTAGAGTCCGAGAGAACGCGGAGCACGCACGGGTGCGCTAGCGCGATCGTCGCTTTCTACGGCCCACCAACGTCAGGCCCACGAAGGCGCCGATGCCACCGAGCACCAGGAAATCGGCACCGTCGCTGCCGCCGATGACCGTGCAACCACATCCGCGCGAAGAGGGCTCGACGGAGGGAACGGTGCTCGGGTTGGCGTCGCCGAAGCTGGCATCGGACGGAGGCGCGACGTCGTTGCCGACGTCTTCGGTGATCGGTCCCGCGTCTTCGACAGGCGCGGGGATGCCGGCGATGGTGGAGAGGACACCGTCGGTCTTCACCTGAAACGCCGGGATTCCGGCCTTGAGCTGTTTCTCGAGAACCACATTGCGCGTCGCGGCAGCGAGGTTGGTCGCAGGAACTGGCGGAACCGTTCCGCCGTAGCCAGGCTTTCCACCCCAGATGCCGCGCAAGGGCTTTGCGCAGGTGAGGGCGCCCGTCCACGAGTGACGAATCACGTAGCGCGCTTGGAACGCGTTCATCGACGAGGGCTGCGCGCCGTCCTCGACCTTGCCGCCCGGACCTTTGAGCTCGCGACCACCGATCACCGCCGGCGCTGCGCCGAAGATGATGTCGTCGGAGAGCGAGACGCTGTCGTATCGCGCGTGCATACGCGTGAGGATCATCGGCGTCATCCCCGCGAACGGCTGCGGAGGTGGCATCGGCGGCGCCTTTCCGGCCTTCGGCGTCGGCTTGCCCTTGTTGGCCTTGGCAATGCCTTCGTCGCTACCGAAGAGCACGTCGCCTCCGAGCGTCGCGACGTCGATCGGATCGAGCGGCGGCGTCGGGCAAGGATCGCAACCATTCGAGGACCACGAATACTCGGTGACGATGCCGCGTCCGTTGCCCTTGGCCACCGCCTGATCGAACAGCGTCGCGTAGAAGGAGCCGAAGTTGTCGCGCGTGGCGTCGGTGACGTCGAGGTTCGTGGGAATGAAGACCGACGGATAGTTGGTCGGCTCGTAGCGCACCGAGCGCGAGAGCGTGTAGATGATGAGGTCTTGCTTGCCCTGCGCGTTGAGCAGACCGAGCCGCACCGGCAGGCGAAAATCGGCCGATTCGTAGCTGAAACGAAGGGGTGAGAGCACCGCCACGCCGTTTGCGTCCTTCGTCACCTTGTTGACGTCGACCTTGGCGACGAAGAACTTCTGCTGCTCTTTGACGTACGGCGCGAGGGCCGCCGCCGCGCCTTGCGGGACGTTGTACTTGTGCTGGTGCAACCACTTCTCGAGGCCTCCGCTGTCCTTGGCGCTGAGAATGAGGACGTCGTACTCGCCGACCGAGAAGCGAGCCTCGATCTTCACGCCGCCGGTGACGACGATTTGGCTGCTCTCGAGGATGACCTTGCCCTTCATGCCGACACTCGGGTCGAGGTCGAGGCCGCCCTCGCCGAAGCTGCACGGATCCTGCTCCCAATACTCGACGAGGCGCGGCGCCGAGAGCTGCTCGAGGTGCGTGAACACCTGCTTGTCGAGCACCTTCACGTTCGCCTTCTGCAACACCACTGGCACCGGCACGACCATCGCGAAGTCACTGGCCGGGCCCTTGTAGTTGTTCGACATGCTGATGACGGTGCGGTTGCCGTCGCGCATCAGCGCCACCATCGAGGCGTCGGCGTAGAGCGGTGCGTCGCTTGGTGCGACGTAGAAGCCGCAGAATGCTTCTGCGGGCCTCGTCGTCGTCGTCGCGAGCGTGAGGGCACCGAGGGCGAGGAGAGCGCACGCCGTCTTCGATCGCATGCCCTCTGTTCTATCCCGAACCGGGAGCTCGAGCGACAGGCCCAGATCTACGAGGAATCGGGCCTATTTCACGCCGGTGACGGTGCCGTCGTCGGCGAGATCGATGCGCAGGATCGCCGGCGAGCGTCCGAGGCCCGGCATCGTCATGATGTCGCCACAGAGCGGCACGAGGAAGCCGGCGCCGGTCGAGGTGCGCACGGCGCGAATCGGCAAGACGTGCGGAGCCGGGAGACCGCCCGCCTTCGGATCGGCCGAGAGCGAGAGGTGCGTCTTCGCCATGCAGATGGGGAGCTCGCCGAGCCCACTCGCCTCGGCAGCGGCGAGATCTTTCTCTGCGTTCGCGGTGAAGGCGACGCCCGTTGCGCCATAGACCCGCCTCGCGATTTTCTCGATCTTCACCTTCGGCGGGTCCTCGAGATCGTATGCGTAGTCGGGCGGCGCGGCCGGCTGCTGCAGCGCGACTTTCACCGCATCGGCGAGCGCGAGGCCGCCCTCGGCCCCTTGACCGAAGACCCGTGAGAGCACGCAGGGCGCCTTCACTTGCTCGCAGAGGCGGGAAAGCAAGGCGATTTCGTCGTCGCGATCGTCGGGGAAGGCGTTGATGGCGACGATGGGCGCGAGACCGTAGGCCCGCGCGGTCGCGATGTGGTGGAGGAGATTCTGCGTGCCCTTCTCGAGCGCCGCGGCGTCGGGTTTGGCGCAGTCTTCGAGCTTGACGCCACCGTGGAGCTTGAGCGCGCGGAGCGTGGCGACGATGACGCTGGCATCGGGCCAGACGCCGGCGGTGCGACAGAAGATGTCGAGGAACTTCTCGGCGCCGAGATCGAAGCCGAAGCCCGCCTCGGTGACGACGATCTCCGCGCGACGCAGCGCGAAGAGCGCGCTGATGACGCTCGAACATCCGTGCGCGATGTTGCCGAAGGGGCCACCATGGACGAGTGCGGGCGAGCCTTCGCTGGTCTGGACGATGTTCGGCCGGAGCGCGTCGGCGAGGAGCGCGGCCATGCCGGGAACTGCCGAGAGCTCGGCGGCGGTGACGATCTTCCCATCGGTGCTCTTGCCGACGCGAATGCGACCGAGGCGTGCTTTCAAGTCGGGGATGTCGCGCGCGAGACAGAGGATCGCCATCACCTCGCTGGCAGCGGCGACGTCGAAGCGCGTCTCACGCGGCACGCCTTCGAGAGGACCGCCGAGGCCGACGACGACGTGCCGGAGCGAGCGATCGTCGAGGTCGATCACGCGCGGAAAGTCGATGCGCCGCGCGTCGAGCGGAGCGGCATTTTCTCGGCCGAAATGGAGCGCGTTGTCGATCATCGAGGCCAGCGCGTTGTGCGACGTGGCGATGGCGTGGATGTCGCCAGTGAGCCCGAGGTTGATCTGCGAGAAGGGCTCGAGGTGTGCGCGACCCCCGCCGGCGCCACCGCCTTTGCCACCGAGCGTCGGTCCGAGCGAAGGCTGGCGAAGCACCGCGACCGCGTTCGCACCGCGCGCGCGGAGACCGTCGACGAGGCCGATCGAGGTCGTCGTCTTGCCTTCACCAGCCGGCGTCGGCGTGATCGCCGAGACGAGCACGAGCTTGCCTTTGCGCGGCGTATCGGCGAGCGCGGCCGCGAGCTTCACCTTGCCGACGGCGTCGCCGAAGGGAGACCACTCGGAAGGAGAGAGCGACAGCTGGGCGGCGAGGGTGTCGATCGGCTCCATGAAAGCGACCCTACCAAGCACGAGGGCGCGGCGCATCGACAGACGAGGGGGCGGTGCTATACCGCGCGCCCCCGGCCGTCCGGCAGACCCATGGCTAGCGTCAAAGGCGTCATTTTCCTCAACGCCCGCACCTTCGCGCTCGAGCAACACGGCGAGGAAGGTTGGCGGTCGCTGCTCGACGCCCTCGACCCGCGCGATCGCGAAGAGCTGGCGTCGATGATCGCCATCGGCTGGTACGACATCGGCCTCTACGATCGCGTCCACGCCACGATGGAGCGCGTACTCGGCAAGGGTGACTTCGCGCTCATGCATCGGCTCGGGCGCTTCTCGGCGGAGGCCGATCTCAACGTCATCCATCGCACGCTCATGAAAATGGCGCGTCCGGCGGTGCTCTTCGAGAAGTACCCCGAGCTCTGGCGTCGCTACCAAGACAGCGGCGAGTGGTCACTCACCCGCGAAGACAAGCGCGCGCGCGGCGTCCTCACCGGATGGGCCTCTCGCGAAGAAGCCTGCCTGGTGCGGCTCGCCGGCGGCATCGAACGCATGCTCGAGCTCCTCGGAGCCCGCGGCGTCAAGGTCACCCGCGCCAAGAGCACCGCCCGCGGCGACGCCGTCTGCGAGCTGATCATCGACTGGTTCTGAGGAGCTTCGGCGACCGAGCGGAGCGAGAAAAATCACCAAGTCATGGTTTGGGCGGCATCGCTCGCCGGCAGCTTGATCCAGAGCGCCTTGGTGGCCGAATCGACGAAAAATCCCGTGGTCGCAGCGTCGAACGCGGCTCGCGTCGCCGCGGCGGTGAGAGCCGATCCATCGACCGAGACGGCCGTGACTGCCGTCTCGCTGCGCGCACGAACGATGATCGGTCGATGCGCACGCGAGAGGTGCACGGTCGTCACGGCACCTGAGATCGATTGATCGATCGTCGTCGTCTTGCCGTCTTCGTCGTGGACCACGAAGGTCGACTTGGCGGCCGATGGATAGACGAGCACCGTCAGCGCGCCCTTCGAGGCAACGGTGCCGAGCCCGTTGACGTCGTCGACCACGTCGAGCGGGACGATCGCCCCTTCGCGGAGAAATAGGGGGAATCGTTCGCGCGCCGAAGAGTCGTAGGCGCTGAGCGTGGTGCCCCCGGCGAGCGCGTCATTGGTCGGAGCGAACCAGTCGTACCACTTGGCGCCGCTCGGCAACGGGATGTCGCGGATGCCTTTGTCGTCGAGGACCGGCGCGACGAGGAAGGCGTCGCCGAGTTGGTAGCGATAGTCGGAGACCCAGCTCGCCTCGTCGGTCGTCACCGGACGAACGATGACCTTGCCACCGGCGTAGGCCTCTTCGGCCAGCGAATAGAAGAAGGGCACCAGCGCCGCGTGCAGCTTCGACCAATAGCGATAGAGCTTCACCGTCTCGTCGACGTGATCGTCCACCGTCCACGGCGTCAGGTTGGCGCGGCCATGCAGCTCCATGAAGGGCATGAGCGCGCCCATCGCCGTCCATCGCGCGAAGGTGAGCGTGCTCGCCGGCACCGGAACGAACGTCTTGTCGTCGCGATCGAGGTAGCCGCCGATGTCCGAGCCGAGGACGACGTAGCCCGCCTTCGCCGAGCGGAAGATCTCGTCGAGCGCGTCGACGAGCCCCACCCAATCGCGCCGGTTGTCGCCCACCCAACCGACGGGCGCATCTAGTTTTGTCGCGTAGAAACGCCCCTTGAAGCCGTACGACTCGTCGTACGGTCGCACCATGGTGGTGAACTCGGGGCCGCCCTTGACGAGGCCGTACGTGAGAAAGTCTCGGTAGTACTGCTCGGAGTACTGCTGCAACGTCTTGTCACCCGCCGCGGTCTTGATCACCGGCGCGTCGATGTAGCTCTCGCCGAAGTCGAGCTTCCATCCGGCGATGCCCGCCGTCAGCACCAGGTCTTGTTGCCGGTGCCACCAGTAGAGGGCGCGCGGATCGAAGAAGTCGACCGAGGCGCCGACGCCCTTCCACCAGGAGTACGTCTGCCCGTCGTTGACGAAGTAGTGGCAGCTTTGTCCTTCGAAATAGTTCGGCGACTCCCCGAAATACTTGTCGCCGCCGGGCTCCAAATCGAACGCGCTCTCGTTCACCATCGAGGTGATCCAGAGCACGACCTTGACCCCCTTCTTGCCCATGTCGGAGACGAGGCTGGGGAAATCGCCGTAGCGCGAGGGGCTCGGGACGAACGTGTTGTAGTGGGTCTCCCACGGGCTATCGAGGACGACGGTGCCGACCGGAATGTCGCGATCCTGGAAGCCGCCGACGAATGCGTAGGTGTCTGCCCGATCGGAAATGTCTTTGGAAATCCAGGGTAGAAACGCCCAGCGCGGCGTGTGGTTCACCGGGCGGAGCTCGTACTTCGGCTCGACGGCGCCGTCGGACGTGCACGCGGAGGAGCCATCGGTCGCGGAATCGACGACGCCGGAATCGGGCGAGGCCGCCGGCGCGTCGTCTTTGCTGCAGGCAAGTCCGAGCGTGCCGAGCGTGCCGAGGGTGGCGAAGGCGAACGGGAGAATGACGTGGGCGCGCATGCGTCCTCCGAGAGTAGCGCACCGCACGCCGCGGGACGGATCGACTCACCTTGGACGAATCAGCGCGTCGTCGATGCGATCGGGCTGGTAGCCGCGGAGCGTGTCACCGCAGACGTCGATGAGGGGGATCTCCAGCTTGCCCTTCGGAGACATCTTCCGCGCCTCGGCGAGCGCAAGGTCGTCCTCTTCGATGTCACGCTTGATGACGACGACGCCGCGCTTCTGCAAGTGACGCTCGGCGTAGACGCAAGCGACGCACCACTCGGCGCCATAGACGGTGACCTTCGGACACGTGATCGGTCGGTCGAGCACCGGACGCTTCGGCGGAATGTCCGGCGGCGTGCCGAAACAGGCGGGCGAGCTCGAAATCGCGACCACCGCGAGCCCAACGAACACCAGCCCGCGAACGGTGAGACCTCGCATCGGAAACTCAGGGTGATGCGTTCGCGTCGGCGCGGCGAGCGTCGAGCGCCGAAGCCTTGCCGCGCATCAATCGCGCCCGAGCAAGCGCGCTGCATTGCGGTAGAGGATCTTCGAGCGCAGCTCCGGCATCCCTTCGGTCGCCAAGAGCACCTTCGCCAGCGGTATCGCCTGGTGGTACCAAGGCCAGTCACTCCCGAAGACGATGCGATCGGGGTTCGCCTTCTCGACGAGCCGACGAACACCGGCGAGCGACTGCGAGCTGAGCTCGAGATAGGCGTTCGGATACTTGTTGCAGAGATCGATCGCCAGCTCGAGCTGGAGCGCGCCGGAGTGACCGAGAACGAAGGTGGTCTTCGGATAGGCCGCGATCGGCGCCTCGTAGTGACGCACCTGGGTGAGAAATCGTCCGAGCCGCGGCTCGATGCCGACCGGCCCGCAGTGCCAAAAAATGGCCAGATTGCGCTCACCCGCGAGCTGGTAGAGCTTGCGCGCGCGTCGATCGTCGGGGTGCACCGATTGGATGTTGGGATGCACCTTGATGCCGAGCGCGCCGCCGTGGGCCTGCTCGTCGAGCTTGTCGCGGACGTTCATCGAGTACGGATGCACCGACCCGTACGCCACCATGTGCTCGTCGCGCCGGGCCGCTTCGATGGCGTGTCTCGCGTTGTGAGAGATGAGCGGAAAGTCGATGGGGAGAATCACCGAATGAACGACGCCGAGGTCGTTCATCTCGCGCACCATGTTCGGCACCGTGTGCGTCGCGCGCATGCCGCGACCGGTGAGGCTCATCAGCGTCAGGTCTTTCTTCAGCGCCGCGAGGTGCTCGGGGGTGAAGTTCTTGTTGACGTAGACGTCGAGATCGAACGGACAACACGACGGTAGATAGTGCTGAACCGACGCCGTCTCGGCGTAGAGATCGACCTGCATCGGCCGGATGTAGGCGAGCGCGAGGTGCGTGTGCATGTCGATGATCGAGCCGACCACCGACTTGTCCTTCACTGCCAGCCGCCCCTCGTCGTTGACGACGAAGTAGGGCAAGCGCGCCATGTCGTTGACGCTGGTGTAGCGATGACTGACCCGAGGCGCGTCACGCGCTTCACGCGCTTCGCTCATTCGAGCCCGTCCATGAACTCGAGCAAGAGCTGCGGGACCATGCTGCGATCGGGCACCGTCGCCAACATCCCGTACATCGCCGCGGCACCCTCCGGGGTCGGCTTGGTCTCGCGAATTTTTTCGGTGCACTCGCGAAGGTCGGCGAGAAAGCGCTCGACGATCGCCGCGTGCGCCGGCGTGACCATGAGGTGGAGCGCCGGCGGCAGTTGCTGCCTGTCGAGCTTCCATCCACGCGCGCCCATCTCTTCGCCGAGGACGAAGACGTCGATCGAATCGGAGGTGAACCCGAAGACGCTCATCTCCGGTTCGCCCTGGATTTGCAGGCCAGAAATCGCAGCGACGCCGTCCATCAGCGCGCGCGTGGTCTCCATCGTCTGCTTGGCGAGGCGCAGATATCCCTCTTCACCGAGGTACTTCATCACCGCCCACGCCGCGGCGATGGCGCCACCGGGACGCGTGCCGGTCATCGTCGGCGAGGCATAGAGACCGCCGTTCCAATCTCCATAGGTGAAATATTGATATCGCCGGAGCGCGCGCGTTCGGTACATCACCGTCGACGCACCCTTCGCCGCGTAGCCGTACTTGTGCACGTCGGCCGACATCGAGGTGACGCCATCGACGCGGAAATCGAAGGGGCGAATCGGATGCCCGAGCTTCTCGCACCACGGGAGCATGAAGCCGCCGAGGCACGCATCGACGTGACAGAGCACCCCCTTCTCCTTCGCCAAGGCCGCGAGCGCGGGGATCGGATCGATGACCCCTTGCGGATACGCCGGCGCCGAACCGACGACGAGGATGGTGTTGGAGGTGAAGAGCTTGCGCGCTTCGGTCGGGTCCGCGCGAAAGTCGGCGCCGAGCGGAATGTGCACCGCCTTGACGTCGAAGTAGTGCGCGGCCTTCTCCAACGCCGGGTGCGCCGAGGCCGGCAAGAGCATCTCCGGAGCCTTGATTTCAGGCCGTTCCGTGCGTGCCCACTCGCGCGCCGTCTTCACCGCCATGAGCAAGCTCTCGGAGCCGCCGCTCGTCATGTTGCCGACTGCCGCTTCGGGCGCGTGGAGCATCGCCATCGTCATCCCCACCACCTCGCGCTCGAACTTGCGCAACGAGGGAAAGGCGAGCGGGTTGAGCGCGTTCTCCGAGAAGAACGCGAGGTACGCATCCTTCGCCACCTGGAGTACGTCGTCACCGGCGTTGTAGACGAGGCTCCACGTCTTCGCCTCGCGCCAGCGCGCATCGTCACCACGCGAGGCCTCCATCGCCTCGAGAATCGCCTCGCGCGCCGTGCCGCTCTTGGGAAACTCCATGCCGACCTGCCTCCGCGGTGAGGCCACCGATGGTAGCGTCTCCGCGTCACCTCGTGGACGCTCTTCCGTTGGTGGCGATCCCCGACGTCTACGCGACACCGCCGGTTCGGTAGGCGCATCCGTTGTCGCTCGCCCACGGAAGGTCCATCCTCCGGCGGCGATGAGCGAGACCGCCTTCATGCAGATGTGGGACACGATGTTCGAAGAGGTCTACGCTTTCGAGCTCGTCCGCCGCGGCAAAGAAGTCACCATGATTTCCCGCCTCACGCCGACACCGAAGGCCGCCGCGCTGCTCCTCGAAAAGATGGTCTCGTCGGGCGAGCCGCTCAAGCGCGAGGCGGCCGCACACCTCGCCGGCTTCCTCGCCGAAACCGGACCGCTCGACGTGCTCCAGCGCCTCTTCCATTTCGAGGTGAACAGCAATCTCGGCGAAGCGACCAACGCGCTCAACGCGCAACAGGTCGTCCGCGCGATCGTCCTCGCCGCCGCCCGCTTCGCCCGCGACCCACGCGCTCGTGAGGCAGGTCTCGCCGTTTGTCGGGAAGTCATCGAGCGCACGATCAACGGCGGCGCCGGCGAATACTGGGCTCCGTCTCCGTACGCGATGGTCACGCTCGTCCGTCACCAGGCGCCCGACGCGCAAAGCATCCTCGATCGCTGGGCGGCGTGGGGACTCGGCGAGCCTCCGGCCTACGTGCTGCCGACCAGCCTCGAAGGCGAACGCAGCTGCGCCCGCGCGCTCCTCGCCGGCAATGAAAACGCGATCAAGCGAGTCGACTGGATGCTCGATCGGTCCGACGACGAGGGCATGGTCGCCTTCCCCGCCCGCATGCAATCGGGCCTCGATCAGTTGCTCGCCCTCGCCGCCGAAATCGGTTGACGCAAATGTGGCGCGCGATCGCGAGCGCTTCGCGGACGTTCACGCCGGCGTCACCTTGAAGTGCGTCAGCGTGACACCTCCCGCGATCGTCTCGCGCTTCTCGTTGCCGCAACTCCCACCTTCGACCGCGAGCCGATCGAGCGCCGCCGCCGAGAGGAGAATCTCCTCCGGCCGCGCCACGTCTTCCCCGAGCTTGAACGCCACGTTGACCTCGTCACCGTAGAGATCGTCGGTGAGCTCGAGGATGTGCCCGAACCCGATCCCGATGCAGGCACGCACCCGCTGATCTGGCTCCAAAATGGCATTTTCCGCCGCCGCCGCGCCCATGATTTCTTCCGCTGCCGCGAGCGCGTCACCCACCCGATCGAAGACCCCGATGACGTTGTCGGCATCGAGCTTGAGCACCCGCCCCGTCACCTCGATCGCCGGACTCGCCAGCCGAATCGCCCGCCGAAAGATCGTCAAGAAGTGGAGGATCCCGTGACTCCGCGTGATCCGCGTGAAGCCGGAGAGATCGAGCACCAAGATCGCCCGATCGCGTCCACATCGCTTCCAGAGCGCCGCCTCCTGGGCCTCGGCGATCTCCGGCGAGGCGATGCGGGCGTCGAGGAGACGGAAGAGATCCGCGCGGGAGGGGATGCTCATGCGGTGAGAGTAGCGTCGACGGGGGCGCGCGGGGGCGCGTGGGCGCGGGCGCGGGCGACGAGGTAACATCTCGCCGATGAGCGACTCGAAATTCGATCTCACGCCTCTGGCCGCTGCCCGGGTGCACGAGTTGGCGGCAGGGCTGACGACGGCGGAGCGACGCGTGCTCTTGGATCACGGCACCGAGAGCCCATTTTGCGGCGGGCTCCTCGACAACAAGAAGGCCGGCACATACGTCTGCCGCCTCTGTGGGCTGCCGCTCTTCGTCTCGAAGGCGAAGTTCGAGTCGGGCACTGGATGGCCGAGTTTCCGTGCGCCGTTCGATCGCGCGCACCTCCACTACATCGAAGACCGTGCGCACGGCATGTTGCGCGTGGAGATTCGTTGTGTGCGCTGCGACGGGCACCTCGGGCACGTCTTCGACGACGGACCCGCGCCCGAGGGCGAGCGCTACTGTCTCAACTCCGTCTCGATGGAGTTCTTGGACGAAGGCGTCGAGCCGACCTTGCGCAAGTGAGTCCGTCGAGGTGAGTCAGTCGAGCACGGGCGACATCACGTTCGGCGTGCCTTGCTGCGCGAAGTACGTCTGCAGCACCTCACGGGCGATGACGTTGGCCTTCACCTTCCACACCGGATCGTTCGCCACCAGCACCGCGATCGCCACCTTGCCCGTCTTGGTCGGCGCGAAACCGACGAACCAGGTGAACAGCTTCACCGGCGAGCTTTGGTTGAGAGTGCCTGTTTTGCCGGAGATTTCCACGCCGGGGATGAACGACTTCCCCTTGGCGTCGTGGAACGCCTTGTAGCAAGTGCCCTGCGAGACGGTCTCGTTCATCATCTTGCCGACCTCTTGCGCGGTCGCCGGCTCGATGGCCTTGCGAATCGACGACGGGGCCGGCGCCTTGTAGACGACGCTCGATCCGTCGATCACTTCGCTGACGATGTACGGGCGCATCATCACGCCGCCGTTGGCCACCGTCGACGCGATGAGCGCGCCGTGGAGCGGCGAGAGCGTGGTGTGCCAGAACCCCGCCGCGGTGCGCGCGAACTCGAGCGGATCGGTGGGGATGTCGAGCTTCGACGGCATCACCGGCACGTCGAAGGGAATGGCCGTGCCGTAGCCCATTTGGCTGGCGACCGCGCTCAAGTCGGGCGCCGTGAGCTTGCGTGACGCGAGCTTGGCGAAGATGACGTTGATCGAGCGACCCATCGCCTGCGCCAGCGTCGCGCAATAGACGTCGTGCTTCGGATCGTCTTTCAAATCGGAGGCGACGATCTTCTGCTCGCCGCCGTTGTAACAAGCCTTGGTGTCGATCGGCACGCCCGCCACCTGCACGAGCGCCGAACCGGTGATCACCTTGAAGACGCTGGCCGAGGGCGCGTTGGCTTCGATCGCCAGGTCCTTCCCGTCACCACCGCGCGAGGCATAGACGAGCACCTTGCCCGTCGCCGGATCGATCATCACCACCGACGCCTGCGGCACCTTGTGCTTGTTGAGGAGACGCACGGTCGCGTTCTGCAGCGCCGGATCGAGCGTCAGCTTGGCGACCTTGCCACCGCCGACCGAGGCGACCGCGCCGTCGTCGTCGACCGCGATCGACTTCAAATCGAGCCCAGCGAGCGACGAAGGCGGCGAGAACGGCTTCGGCCCCGCGGCGTTCGTGGTGTTCGACTCGACGGAAGACGACTCGCTCTCCGAGGGCTTCTTCGAATCGGCCGTCGAATTGCGGAGGGCGACGAAGGGCGCGATCGTGCACGCGAGCGCGATGGCGATGCCGATGGCCGCGTACTTGCGCGGTTTCCGATCGTCGCCACCGAGGCCCCCGCCGAACGGCGAACGCCGCTTCGATTTCGGGCCCGTCCGCGGCCCGCCCTCGACGACGGTGACGGGGGTGGGGCTGAAATCGCCTCCCCCGGCGCCCGAGCTCACTTCGCTGGTGACGGAGCCCGCCGTGCTCACGCTCGGCGTCGACCCCGACTTCGCCTCTTGGCTCTCTTCGCGTCGCATCGCGTCGGGCGTTACCGAAGGCTGGATGCACTGGACAAGTTTCGGGTCGTGCCGAGCCTCTGCTCCCGCCGGGACGACCCAGGCTCCCTCCTCCGAAGACTTCCCCATTTGCGATTTTTCCTCGGGTTTTTCCATGGTTTTCCTGTCAAGCCGGTTGACCTCGATGCTGGCGTGCTTAGGTTGGCCCGGAAATTGAGCGGCTGACGCGTGCCGCTCCTTCCCCCGCAGCCACAGGCTCCGTATGGGCCTGGTTCACTATCCCTGTCTCTGGAGGACCGCCGTCATGGGCAAGATCATCGGAATCGACCTGGGCACGACGAACAGCGTCGTCGCGATCATGGAAGGCAAGGAGCCGCGTGTGCTCGAGAACGAGGAAGGCTCGCGTCTTACTCCCTCGATCGTCGCGTGGGATGACAAGGGTGAAATCCTCGTCGGCCAAATCGCCAAACGCCAGTCGGTGACCAACCCCGAGAACACCGTCTACTCCATCAAGCGCTTCATGGGCCGCCGCTTCGAAGAGGTCGGCGAAGAGACCAAGCGCATCCCCTACAAGATGGTCCGCGGACCGCACGGCGACGCGCAGGTCGACATCCGCGGCAAGGCGCTGAGCGCCCCCGAGGTCTCCGCCAAAATTCTGCAAAAGCTGAAAAAAGCGGCGGAAGACAAGCTCGGCGAGAAGATCACCGAGGCGGTCATCACCGTCCCCGCGTACTTCAACGACGCCCAGCGCCAGGCGACGAAAGACGCCGGTCGCATCGCCGGCCTCGACGTCAAGCGCATCGTCAACGAGCCGACCGCGGCTGCCCTCGCCTACGGCCTCGACAAGAAGAAGGACGAGGTCATCGCCGTCTACGACTTCGGCGGCGGCACCTTCGACATCTCGATCCTCGAGGTCGGTGACAACGTCGTCCAGGTCATCAGCACCAACGGCGACACGCACCTCGGCGGCGACAACATCGACGAAGTGGTCATGGACTGGCTCACCGCCGAGTTCAAGAAGGACACCGGCATCGACGTCTCGAAGGACAAGATGGTCATCCAGCGCCTGAAAGAGGCGGCGGAAAAGGCCAAAATCGAGCTCTCGAGCACGACGTCGACCACCATCAACCTCCCCTTCCTCACCGCCGATGCTTCGGGCCCGAAGCACATGAACGTCAGCCTCTCGCGCTCCAAGCTCGAGCAGATGATCGGCGCCCTCGTCGAGCGTTCGATGGAGCCCGTCCGCAAGGCCCTCGCCGACGCGAAGAAGACCCCGAAGGACATCCAGGAAGTCGTCCTCGTCGGCGGCTCCACGCGCATCCCGCTCGTGCAAGAGACGGTGAAGAAGTTCTTCGGCAAAGAGCCGCACAAGGGCGTGAACCCGGACGAGGTCGTGGCCATCGGCGCCGCGGTCCAGGCCGGCGTTCTCTCCGGCGACGTGAAGGACCTCGTCCTCCTCGACGTCACCCCGCTCTCGCTCGGCGTCGAAACGCTGGGCGCCGTCATGACGGCGATGATCCCCCGCAACACCACGATCCCGACGCAGAAGAAGGAGATCTTCTCCACCGCGGCCGACAGCCAGCCGAGCGTCGAGGTGCACATCCTCCAAGGCGAGCGCGCCGAGGCTCGTTACAACCGCACCCTCGGCAAGTTCCACCTCGAAGGCATCATGCCGGCCCCGCGCGGCGTGCCGAAGATCGAAGTCACCTTCGACATCGACGCCAACGGCATCCTCAACGTCTCCGCCAAAGACCTCGCCACCGGCAAGGACGTGCAGAAGCGCATCGAAGGCGCGAGCGGCCTGAACGAGCAGGAAATTCAGCGGATGGTGAAGGAAGCCGCCGAGCACGAGGCCGAGGACAAGGCCCGTCGCGAGGTCGTCGACCGTCGCAACAAGCTCGACGCCATGGTCTACCAAATGGAGAAGACCATCGCCGAGTCGAAGGACAAGCTCCCCGCCGACGACGTCGTCAAGCTCGAGAACGCGCTCAAGGAAGCCCGCAGCGCGGTCGAGAAGCAGGACGACGAGCTCATCAAGGCGGCGAGCGCCAACCTCGAGAAGGAGTCGCACCGCATCGCCGAGGCCATGTACAAGGGCGCCGGCGGTCCTGGCGGCGGCGAACCTCCCGCGCCGGGCGGAGAAGCCCCTCCGGGCGCAGGTGGCGAGAAGAAGAAGGAAGGCGTCATCGACGCCGAGTTCGAAGAGTCGAACTGATCCTTCAGGTGTGAACGTTCGTGAGGGCGTCGATCGCGAGATCGGCGCCCTTTTACTTGCTGCAGCTCGCGCCGCCCGCGGAAACGACGCACTTCGTGCCGGTGGCGCAGATGGAACGCTCGAGCGCCCAACCGTGGAGGCACGAGACGAGCGTGCCGTCGGTGTCGCAGCGCTTCGTCGTGTCTCCGAGAACGCCACCACCGCAGATCGCCGCGGGATCTTTCGACTCCGCGCAGAAAACGGTCACGCTCGAGAAGGTGACGCACGCTTTCGCGCACGGCGCTTGGTCGACGACGAATCCATCGCGACAGGTGAGCTTCGTCCCACCGTCACATCGATCGCCGCTGCCGCCGCCACATGCCGGCGATGGATCACTCGAGAGCGCGCAAAACGCCTCGTTCTTCTCGACGGAGTGTATGCACGCCGAAGCGCACTTTCCGAAGAGCGCACCGCCTGTCCACGCCCCCCCATGGCACGTCTGCGGAACACCGGCGTCGCAGCGGGTGATGCCCGGCGTGTCACACTCGTCTGCGAACGAGAGGTCGCCTGGAGCCACCGGTCCGACCGAGCAACCGAGGAAGAAAACAGCGAGCAAACTGGCCAATGTGATGCGCATGACTCCATGCACAGCAACGAGCGGGCCGCGTCGCGCAACCTGCGCCCGCGCAGCCGAGGCCACGTAAACCACTGACCCGCCGTCGGCGGCCGTCGTCGTCGGTCGTCACGACGGTGACTCCGACACCTCACTCGAGGGTAGTCCTACCCGCACACCGGTCGCCTCGCGCGCGCGAGCTACTTCGTCGGATCGACCACGTGCCCCGCGAACAGCACGGCGTTCGTCGGCTCGTCGGTGATCGCGAAGAAGAAGGGCTTGTCGAGGTGGACCACCTTGATCTTCTCCGGGTCGGGGGCCGAGCCGGCGCTCATCACCACCGCGGTCGCCGCAGCGGCTTCGACGCCCTTTTCGTCGACGCCGATCATCGCCTTGTGGAAGACCTCGCTGATGAAGAGCGGGCCGTCGGCCTGGCCGATGCCTGAGAAATCAGCGGCGCCACCGATGAACGGCGTCTTCATCCCGAGCGACTGGAGCGCGTCGGCGAGCTTGATCGAGGCGGTGTCGAAGCGAAATTTCGGCGCCGAGAAGTCGACTTGCACGGCCTTCGCGCCAGCGTGGATCTTCGCCAGCGTCGCGCCATCGAGGCCGGCTTCGAAGGCGGCGAGGTCCTTCTTCGGCGACGCGAACCACATCACCTCGTTGCCGCCTTCCAGCGGCACGCCCACCACCTGCACCGCGTCGTCTTCGTAGTACGAGTACGAGCTGGTCGTCCCGACGAACGTGGCGTCGACCTTGGTTCCATCGGCGCGCGTGAAGGGCGCGGGCGCCTTGGCGACGGTGAGCGGCGTCGCCCACGGAAACTTCAGGTGGAGCGCATCGACGAGGACGAGCCGGGTGCTCGAATCGAGGGAACCCGCGGGGAGCAGGTCGCGAATCTTGGTCTGCGTCTCGTCGCTCACCCATCCGTTGATCGCGAGACGCTCGGTGTCGGCCGAGGCGACGAAATTCGCGAGCGTGACGCCAGCGCCGTAGTCACGCGCCATCGTGTCGAGGAACGGCGCCTGGAACTTCACGAGCGCGTCGGCCCAAATCGAGTTGACGACGTGGAGGCGGAAATTCGCAGGGTCTGGCGCGACGCCGTCGCTGCCGGCCGCCTTCGCCTTGGCGTTGGCCGACGCCAGCGCCTGACCTTCGCGCTTGGCGAGCTCGAGCGTGAGCCAGTCGTAAGCCTTCGCCTGCCGATCGGCGGCGAGCGAGTAGTGGAGCGTGCTCTTCATCTCCGAGGCGGTCGCGCCCTTGGCGCCCGCATACGGCATCGCGAGCGCGGCCGAGATGCTCAGCGGCGAAAAGGCGACGTTGCCGCCCTCGACACCAGGAGCGACGCGGATCTTCGCGAAGAGCTCGGCGGTGAGCGCCTGCTGATCGGTCGCGAGCGCGGTCTTCTCTGCGTCGGTCAGCGTCGGCGAGGTGTCGCGGTCGAGACCCGACTTCGCGACCTGGTGGCCCGCGACCGGAGCATCGGCCGAAGACGCCGACGAGCAACCGACGACGCCAGTGAGGGCGACCGCGGCGAGGAAGGATAGGGAGGAGAGGGAGAAGGAAGAGAGCGAGGAGTGGGTGAGGCTCAGCATGACCCGGCACAATGCGCAGATCGTGCCGAGCCATATTTGCCGCGATTTCAAGCACTCACTCTTCACTCGAGCACCACCGGCACCCTCGTGGCACAGCGCCTTACGGCACAATGGCACGGTCGACGACGGCCGCTGGAGGCGCCTCGGCCGACGAGGTCGACGAGGGGCTCACTTGAGCTTGCCCTTGCACTTCTGGTTCTGCATCTCGAACGACATCTTCTCGGAGGTCGGATCGGTCTTGTCGCACATCGTGATCGGCTGATTCGCCGCGGTCATGCGCTCTTTGCAGATCTCCGGCGACCACTTCTTGAAGTTCTTGTACGCCGCGTCGCAATCGCCGGCGTTGGCGAGGCAGGCCGTGCCCGCGGTGTACATGGCCGTGAGCGGATCGGAGACCATGACGTCACTCGTGTCCTTCGGCTTCACCTTCGCGCGCAGCTTGTCGACGATGTCGATGTCGGCGAGGCAGGCCTTGACCTCGATTTTCTTGGTATAGGCGCCTGACATCAGCTCGGTGCGCGCCTTGATCATCGTGTCGCGATCGCCGAGCTTGCCGCCCTGGCAGAACGACGCGGTCGCGCCCTCGACGTGCATGTCGATCGCCTCCGGACTGCTCGAGCCCGCGTACTGTGCGTCGTACGTCTTTCGGTAGAGCTCCTTGCCCGCGTCGCACTTGCCGGCCAGCATCAGGCACTGCGCGCGCGTGATCGCGTAGTAGTAGGCCTTGTAGTTGGTCGACTGCGCGCTCGGTCGAGAGTCGAGCTTGTCGTGCGCGTCGAGCTCGGCGAGGCAGCCGTTGCCGTCCTTCGCCTTCAGCTTCTCTTGCGCCGAATTCATGTGCTCTTCGGCCTTCTTTTGCTGATCGTTCTCGGCCTTGAGCTTGCCGGCGAGGTTCAGCGCGGCGTCGGTCTCGGGGGCCTTCGCTTCGGCCACCTCGGGCGCGTTGCCGTCGGTGATCTCGCGCAGCGTGAGGCGGATGGGGACCTTGCAGCCCTCGACCTCCGTCGCCGACTCGCCCTTGCACGTCGCCAAGTCGCCGCCCTTCTTCTCGGCGCTCGACTCGTTGTTCTTCGAGGCGCCACCGCCGAAGCCGAAGTAGCTGCCGTTGACCTCCGCCTTCAACTTGCTCGCCGAGGCGAGCGCGAAGGCGCCGAGGTTGTACTGGTAGACGAAGTGCGTCGCGGTGGCGCACGCCGGGTTCTTCGCGAGCTCGGCCTTGTAGACGTGATCGCGGGTCGCAGTGCGGGTGCCGGCGACGAAGTACTCCATGTGGAATTTCTCGCCGCTCTCGACGCGCCCGCCGAGCGAGCCGGCGCCGAGGGGCAGCTTCGCGTAGAGCTCGCCTTGGTCTTTGATGTCGATGACCTCGACGCCGCCGCTCGTCCACTCGACCGCCTTGTAGCTGCCGACCGACGCCTTCACGCTGTCGTCACGACACCCGGTGAGGACCTTGAGATCGCAGCCCTTGTATTGGACGAAGACGACGTCGCCCTGCGTCTGCGCCTGGAAGCTCGATTGGTCGGTGGCGTCCCAGTCGATGATGAACGGGCGCTCTGCGTTCTTCGGGTTGCACGCGTTCTGCCCGGCGAAGGTCTTGTCGTACAGGTTGTTGGGCTTGCCGTCGGCGTTGAGCTGACCGGCGCCACACCCGGCCGCGGCGAGAATTCCTCCGAGGAGCCCGAGAGCAGAGAGCGTGGTGAGGGCACGAGAACGAGAAACCGCGTGCAACATGAGAAGACCTCGGTCGGGTAGGAGGGGCCGAAACGCCCCTTGGACGGGCGAGCGCGGCAAACATTCCAGACCCGCGGCACCTTGTCACCCCACCGCGAAATCACTTCTTTTTCTTGGGATCTTCGCTTGCCTTCTTCGCGGCGTCGTCGGTGGTCTTCTTGGCATCGACCTTCGCCTTGGCCTTGGCGTCGAAGTCGGCGACCGCCGCGCGCAGACGCTTGACGTAGGCATCGGCGGCGGCTCGCGGCGCACCTTGCAACTTGGGCGCAAGGGTCTCGAAGCGATCGGCGAACCCCGCCACCACGCCGGCGAAGGCCGCCTTCTCGAGATCGACGGTCGCGGCACCCGGTCCGAGATCGACCGGATGTCCAGCTGCTTTCGCTGCGTCGCGCACGTAGTCGAGCCAAGCGCCATGCTTCGGATCGAGCGCACCCGCGGGGAGAGGCTGGCCGAGCACGACGTCGAAGGCGGGTGACGCGATGATCGACTTGGCGGCCGGCGAGAGACCGCGCACCGACTCGAGGTGATCGGCCGCGAGCACCAGCGCGACGAGCCGCGCCTCGTCGGTGCCGAGCCCGTAGAGCGCTGCGAGCGCGGCCTTCGCGGTGAGCGCGTCGCTGTTGCCTCGCAAGTCAGCCGTCGCTTGGGCGCCATCTTTGACCGCGAGGTCGCCACGAATCGCCTCCGCGGCGCGACGAGCCGACATCGCTTCACGGGACGCGTCGGCCGAGGCCTTCACCAACGCGATCAACGCCTTGCGACGATCACCCATGTTTTGTGCAGCGCCGTCGATCGCATCGACGACCTTCGCGACCGCGGCCGCATCGAGGCCACGCACCGCGTCGAGCGCCGCGTCGTCGTCGGCCTTGCCGGCGAGAGGTCCTGTCACCACCTCACGACAGCGGGCGCGATGGGCGACGACGCGATCTTCGGGACGCGCACCGAGGAGCTCGCTCCAAGGACCCCCGACGAAGCACCCGACCGACGTCCATGCCCACGCGAGTGCACGTGCTTCGTCGGCGACGGGCGCGACGGGTGTGACGGGCGCGAGGGGCGACGAAGGCGAGTTCGCCGCCACCGACGTCGAGCCCTGACCGGTCGCACTGACCGCACACCCCACGAGACCGAGGGCGAAGCACGAACCCACCGTGAGCATGCGCAGGTACATCACTGCGTTCGATTGTCCTCCTTCATCTCCGATTTGGGAACGACGACGCAAGCGAGAAACAAGACAAAGAGGTGGCCGATGCCCTCTGGGTGGTGGAGGATGGCGTCTGCGTGGTGAGCAAGCGGGAGATGACGGCGTGGGTCGCGCTGCTGTCGATCGCGTTCGCAGGAACGTCGGTCGCCGCTGAGCCGCGCGTGCACGTCGAGGTCGCCGCCGCGCACTTCGTCGGTGGCTGGCAGGGCAAGGAAATCGGCTTCGGCGGCGTGGTCGCGGGCGCCTTCGAGCTCGGGCTCAGCCGTCGCTTCGGCCTCGAAGCGCGCCTCGTCGGCGGTCGCTTCCTCGAAGGTGATGCGCCGAGCGATCCGTCGTTCAAACACAGCGCGGGCACCGGCATTTTCGGCGGCGGGCTCGGCTTTCGTGCGCATCCTTTCGCCGACCTCAGCGGTTTCTGGCTCGGCTCCTCGCTCGGCTTCGTGCGCACCGGCGGCAACGGTCGTCTCGCCTTCGACGTGCGCGCAGGCTGGGATTTCCGCGTCGGCAGCCACGTGCAGATGGGGCCGTATATCGGCTTTCTCCAAGTGGTGCAGCCCGACGCCGACGCGCTCCGCCCCGAAGATGGTCGCGTCGCGCTGGTCGGTCTCCACATCGGCTTCGACGAAGGTCTCGCGCCGCCGAAAGCGCCGCCGCCCCCTGTGCCCGTGGTCGCGCCGCCTGCGCCGGTGGTCGTCGTCAAATGCACGGGCGATTGCATCGATCCGCTCGCACCCGCTCCGCTCTCCCTCCCCGATCGTTGCCCCGACGAGCCCGACGACTACGTCGGCGCCTCCGACGCAGACGGCTGCCCGCTCGGTGAGGCCGAGGTGAAGGTCGTCGGCGACGAAATCGTCCTCAACGATCGCGTCTACTTCGACTTCGGCTACGCCCGCGTGAAGCACCGCTCCTGGCCTCTGCTCAAGTCTCTGGCCAAACTGATCCTCTCGCACCCCGAGTACGTGCTCGTGCGCATCAACGGGCACACCGACGAAATCGGGAGCGAGGTCTGGAACCAAAAGCTCTCGGAAGATCGGGCGGCTGCCGTGAAGAAGAAGTTGGTCGAATATGGCGTGCCGGCCGATCGCCTCGAGGCGAAGGGCTTCGGCAAGACGCAGCCACGCAAGGCCGGCGGCAGCGACGCCGATCGTCAGGAGAATCGTCGCGTCGAGTTCATCATCGAGCGCAAGGTGAAGGTGACGACGCCATGAAGCTCGAGCGCACGAGCGTCATCGCCCTCTTCGTCCTCACCGGCGCAGGCGCGCTCTTCGCCGCGTGTGGCGACACCGTCGTCGACGGAGAATGCGCCGACGGATACGAAACCTGCGGCGGCCGCTGCGTCCGCGCCGGCACCTGCTCGCCGAGCACCGACAGCGGGCTCGACGCCTCGGCAGACGGCAGCGCAGACGGCAGCGACGGCAGCGACACGGAAGACGACGTCACCTCGTCCGACGGGCACAACGACACGCTCGACGCCGCCAGTGATGTCGACAGAGACGCAATCGACGGCGAGACGACGACGAGCGACGCCGACACTTCCCCTCTCGATGGTGCCGATGGCGACGTGACGCCCGTCGATGGATGTCCCGCGCCCCCCTATGTCACGCCGAGCAACTGCGGCGCGTGTGGCGTCACCTGCAGTGGTGACACGCCTCTCTGCAAGGACGACGGCACCGGCAGGTTCGCCTGCGCATCGCCCTGCACGCCACCCGAGAAATTGTGCGGCGGAGTCTGCGTCGACACCACCATCGATCCTCTCAACTGCGGCACGTGCGGCAACGTCTGTCCGACCGGCCTCTGCAACGGCAGCACCTGCCGGGGCGCGCGCTCGGGGCACGCAGTCGTCATCGGCCACGACTACGCGACCTCGCTCCCGACCTCCGCCGCGGGCAAGGTCGTCTCCAACGGCGTCTTCCTCCCCTCGACGAACCCGGTGCGCGTGCTCTGGCTCGATCAGTACGCCGACCCGGGCGCCGAATCGGCCGTCACCAAGATCCTCGACAACACCGCGAGCCTCACCGGCCGCACGTGGAAACGAACTGTCGCGCCGACCTCCAGCGACGTGCTGACCAAGCTCGGCATCGACGCGTTCGAAGTGTTGGTCGTCCTCGATCAGCCGAACGCTCCCGCAGGCGAGCTCGCGAGCATCGGCGGCGACCTCGACGCCAAGATCACCAGCTTCACGCAAACCGGCGGCGTCGTCGTCGTCCTCGACGGAGGCGGCGGCCGCGGCGAGATGCCGGCCTTCCTCGACGCCTCCGGCATTCTCTCGACGAGCGCGCACACGACCATCAGCGGCAAGACGGTCGACGTCATCGCCCCCGCCGACGCGATCGGCATCGACGTGCTCACGCCTTATTTCGCCGCGTCGAAGAGCGTCACGTTCACCCTCACGGTGGCACCATCGCCGAGCATCGTCGTGGTCGTGCAAGAGCCGACCTCGATCGCACCCGTCGTCATTCACCGCGTGGTGAAGAAGCCGTAGGCACTCGCCGTTCCGCCAGCCGCGTCAGGCCAGCGCCCCCGCATCGCCGCTCCCGGCATCGCTCGTGTCGGAGACGACGCCCACGCCCGCGCAGCTCATCGAGCGGCGCGACGTCCCCGAGTGATTCCGGCTGCATCCGAAAGGCACGACCACGAGCAAAGAGAGCATCCAGCGCATGGAGCCAGTCTAGAGACGACCGCCCGTCACCGAAAGTGTAGCCGGGGTGAGCTCTCGGGGCCCCGGCCATAGCCGGGGTGAGCTCTCGGGGGCCCCGGCCATAGCCGGGGTGAGCTCTCGGGGGCCCCGGCCATAGCCGGGGTGAGACTACTCGGCGTCGCCGGGGCTTTGCTGGAGCTCTGGGCGCGGGGCTTTGTTGAGCGAGAGGGTGCCGACGAAAATGCCGATCACGACCGCGAGCACCGCGAGCTGCGCGGTCATGGCGCCGGTGAACCCGAGCACGGCGAAGGGCGAGAGCGCCGCGAGGTACCAGGGAGTGAGCTTCATAGGGACGGAGGCTCCTGACATCGAATCGTAGAATCGCTGACTGCTACATGTAGGTCAAAGTAAGTGACTGCACTGCGATCCTTCGGCGGGGCTCACGCGCTCTAACTCGCTGCGTTGACGGAAACTTGACCGAGGCGGGCGCCCCAAAGCGGGAATCGTGCCGTCGCGCAAATTGCCGAAACGCTACGGGATATCAGTTACTTAGACTGTGGAGAGCGTGTGGTTCGGAGTCGAGGACGAAAGGCAGCGTGGAACGTGACCCACACGGCGAACGGAACGCGGAGGGGTCGAATGGGTGTCGATTCCCTCTTGCGGTCGCCGCTTTGTCCGGCTCGTGGACGGCATCTTTCGGCAATTGTCGCTGCGCAGCCGGAGACGCCGATCGGACCACGCAGTGCGGGCGAATGGACACAGACTTGGGCTCGGGAGACACCGTCTCGCGTGCGCAGGTGGGACATGCTCTTCCTCAACGAAAGCGACAGTGATTCGGTAATCGTGCGTCGAGCGCGGATACGAACAGGCAGTGCATCTCGACGACCAAGTCGCTTTCGGCCAGTTTCTCAGCGATTCGCGGATGAAGCGTGTCCGTCGCATGCGAGCGCGGGTCTCTAGACACACAGAGAGCTGACGACTCGCCGCCCCCACGCGATCGACGTAGCAGTGCACGCTTGGCCTCTCCGAGCACGGGCGCTGGTCGCCTCAAGTCCATCGCCGATTGGTCGCTCGCAGATTTGGAGGCGGTGCGGCTCATCCTCCGCGGCGAGTCGGTCATCGACTGGCACCGCCTCAATTTCGACGAGGAGAAGGACGTCCGGGCGTTCATCGCCGCCAACGAGTTCCAGGTCGAAGAGGCGAGCGATCGCGGCCGTCTCGATCGACTGCGGGCCGACTCGATCGAGTTCCTGCGGCGTCACTTCGACTTTCCCATTCCCAAGCCGGTCGAGCGGCTGCCGATGCACGAGCTGCTGCTACTCGCGAGCGGCAAGGGTCATCGGCAGCTCTGCGCGTGCACCATCCTGAAGTGCATGCACATCATCCATCACCTCGAGGGGCGTGAGCTGCTGTTCATGCTGCCGCTCTCCGACCAAGAGGTCTTCCACCTCGTCGAGGAGAAGATCTATCGCGTCGTCGGCGGAATGCTCGCCGCGGGGATGCCGATCACCGAGTTCGTCGGAGGTCGGAAGAACAAGTACAGCCTCTATACGAAGCTGCTCTCGAAGCAGGAGAACATCGCCGCGCAGATCTACGACAAGCTGCGGTTTCGAATCGTGACGCGGGATCGGG
Organism: Deltaproteobacteria bacterium; assembly: GCA_025363655.1. GTDB lineage: Bacteria > Myxococcota_A > Polyangia > Polyangiales > JADJMO01 > JANYDK01. The sequence goes on from JANYDK010000123.1 coordinate 78,611, forward strand.
AGGACATCTTCCCGGTCATGCACTACCTCACGAAGCGGCTTTTTCCGTTCAATTACGTGATTCCGAGCGAGTCGGTGAACACGATTTTCCATCTTCGCAGCTACTGCGAGTCGCAGCCACGGCTGCGAATTCTCGCGAAGGACACGCGGGTCAATTTCGAGGAGGAAGACACCTTCAGCCCGAGCCCGAACACCTTCAGCGCGGCGAACTTCCGCATCATCCATTTCGTCGTCGACCTGCCGGTGCGCGTGCCGAAGGAAGTGCTCGACGCCGCGCCGCCGCAAGCACGCACGCTCGGGCCGGTCATCTTCGTGCTCGCCGAGTTCCAGATCATCGATCGCGAGACCGAAGCGGCGAACGAGCTCGGGGATGCGTCGCACGAGCGCTACAAGGAGCGGCAGCGTCAGGCGGTGATGCGGCGGCTCAAGCTCGGGGCGCGAGGTCTGGAGAACCTGCCCGATTTGCCGGCGTCGGCGCATCTCCAAGCGGCCCTGCCGGTGCGTTCGTCCCAACCGCCGGAGCCTCCGCCAGCTCCGCCGAAGAGCAAGCGCGAACGATGACGATGTTGGTCGGTCTCGAGGTCCTCCTCGGCGATTCGTCACGACTCTCCGAGCTGCGGAGGACGCGCGTCGGGCTCTTGGCGCATCCGGCGTCGGTCGACCGTCGGATGGTGCACGCGCTCGATCGACTGCGCGAAGCCGGGATTTCTCCGCGCGTCCTCTTCGGGCCCGAGCACGGTTACGGCGGCGCGGCGCAAGACATGGCGCACATCGGCGATGCGCAGCAAGAGGACGCGCGCGTCGTCTCGCTCTACGGCGATCGCTACGAACGTCTCTCGCCGCAACCCGACGAGCTGGCCGAGATCGACGTCCTGCTCGTCGATCTCCAAGACGTCGGCGCGCGCTATTACACCTTCGTCTGGACCGCGCTCCTGGCGTTGCGGGCGGCGGCGAAGGCAGGCGTGCGGGTGATCGTCCTCGATCGACCGAACCCCATCGACGGGATCACGGTCGAGGGAAGGCCGCACGAAGAGGAGCGACTTCGTTCGTTCGTCGGGCTCGAGCCGATCCCCATTCGGCACGGGAAAACCCTCGGTGAAATCGTCAGCGCGCGGGCACGCGCAGAGGGGCTCGAGGGCTCGCTCGAGGTGATCGATGTCCGCGGTTGGGAACGGGCGCGGTACGCGGATGCTTGGGATCGACCCTTCGTCATGCCGTCGCCGAACATGCCGACGATCGAGACCGCGGTCGTCTATCCGGGTGGATGCCTGATCGAGGCGACGAACCTCTCCGAAGGACGCGGGACGACGAGACCGTTCGAAATCGTCGGCGCGCCGTTCCTCGATGGAACGCGGCTCGCGCGCGAGCTGCACGAGACCGAGCTCGACGGCTTCCGGGCGCGGCCGATCACCTTCGAGCCCACCTTCCAAAAGCACGCGCGTGCTTCCTGCGGTGGCATTTTTCTCCACGTCGTCGATCGAGCGCGATTTCGGCCCGTCGCGACCTATCTGGCGATCCTCGTCCTCGCGCGCGCGCAGGCGCCAGAGCGCTTCGGGTTGCGCACCGAGGTCTACGAGTACGTCGACCCCAAGGACGCCGAGGCGCTCGACCTGCTTTGTGGCACGACCGCGACGAGGCTCGCGCTGCTGAGCGGCGCCAGCGTCCGCGACGTCGTCGCGACCGTCGCCTGACACCGTCGCCGGACAGTGCTACCAGGGCAGGAAAATGGCCGAGCCCGAGGTGGAAATCTCGATCGTCATCCCCGCGTACAACGAAGAAGTACGCATCGGGATGACCCTCGTCCGCACGCTCGAGTACTTGCGTGCGCGGCATCCGTCTTCCGAGGTGCTGGTCGTCGACGACGGGTCGCGCGACGACACCGTCGACGTCGTCGAACAAATCTCCGTCGCCGAGCCGAGCGTGCGCGTGCTCCGGCAGCCACGAAATCTCGGAAAAGGCGCGGCGGTGCGGCGCGGCGTGATGGAGGCCAAGGGGCAGGTCGTCCTCTTCATGGACGCCGATCTGGCGACGCCGGTCGAGGAGCTCGACACGCTGCTCGTCTACCTACGCAAAGGGTATCGCGTGGTCATCGGCTCCCGTGGCCTCGCCGAGAGCGACATCCGTCAACGGCAGCCGCCCGGGCGCGAGTTGATGGGTCGCGTCTTCAATCTCCTCGTGCGCACGGTGCTCCTCGGCGGGTTCAAGGACACGCAGTGCGGCTTCAAGCTCTTCGATCGCGAGGCGGCGCGCGAGCTCTTCGGGCGACAGAAGCTCGATGGCTTCGCCTTCGACGTCGAGGTGCTGCTCCTCGCCAAAGAGCTCGGCTATCGCATCGCCGAGGTGCCGGTGGTCTGGTACCACGCGCCCAACTCGAAGGTCTCGCCGATCGCCGATTCCTCGAAAATGCTCGGCGACTTGCTGCGCCTACGCCTCGCGCGACTCGCCGGCCGCACCTAGGACGAGGGCAGTTTTTCCGCGACGCAGAGGAGCGAGACGCCGAACGGGAGCGACGTCTTCGGCAAGAGGCTGCGCTCGGCGGAGAAGGCGCGGTAGAGCACCTTGTTGACGAGCGGCGAGGGCTCCTGCGCGTCGGAGGCGTCGCGCTTGCCGAGGAGCTTCTGGGCCATGCGCACGCCGGCGATGAGCGGGAAGAGCACGGTGTTGAAGTAGCTGACGTACTTCGGCCGATAGCCAGCGGCGCGCACGGCTTGCTCGAGCGAGTCGCGCGTGTAGCGGCGGCGATGATGGTGCACCTCGTCGTGCGCACTCCAAAGGAACTGGAAGGCGGGCACGGTGATGAGCACGAGGCCGCGCTCGCGGAGCATGCTCTTGGCGGCGACGAGCGCGCCGACGTCGTCGTCGAGGTGCTCGATGACGTCGAGAAAGGTGACGAGATCGAAGTCTTTACGACCGAAATCGGCGGTGCCGAGCAGGCCGAGATGGACGTTCGAGAGGCCGCGTTGCTTGCAGTATTCGACGGCGAGCTCGGCGGAATCGAGGCCGTGGACCTCGTAGCGCTCGGCGAGTCGCTCGAGGACGAAGCCGGTTCCGCACCCGACGTCGAGGATGGCGCCGCCGGCCGGGACGAACGACTCGATCGTCTTGGCGAGGATCTCGCGGCGAGCGAGGAACCACCAATGCGTGCTCTCGAGGCGGTTCATGTCCTCGTGGAGGTGCCGTTCCATCGGCGGGCACGCTAGCACCGTTGCACCCCGCTCGCGACGTGCCCAGGTTTTCGAAATGCGCGTGCTCGTCACCGGTGGAGCTGGCTACGTCGGAAGCGTCGTCGTCGAGGAGCTGGCACGGGTCGGACACTCTCCACGGGTGCTCGACAACCTGCAAAAGGGTCACCGCGACGCGCTCGCCGAGGGCGTGCCCTTCGTGCAGGGCGACGTCGCCGATCGCCCGCTGGTCGAGGCGCTGCTCCGCGACGAGAAGATCGAGGCGGTCATCCACATGGCCGCCGACTCGCTGGTCGGCGAGTCGGTCACCGACCCTGCCAAGTACTGGCGCAACAACGTCGGCGGCTCGCTCGCGCTCCTCGACTCGATGCGCGCGGCGAACGTGCGCGCCTTCGTCCTCTCGTCGACCGCCGCCGTCTACGGCGAGCCTGAAAAACAGCCCATCGACGAGGACGCGGCGCTGGTGCCGACCAACCCCTACGGCGACACCAAGCTCACCATCGAACGCGTCCTGCGCACTTACGACGTCGCCTACGGTCTCCGCTCGATCGCCCTCCGATACTTCAACGCCGCCGGTGCGAGCGAGCGGTGCGGCGAGCGGCACGATCCCGAGACGCACCTCATCCCCATCGTCCTCGAGGTCGCGGCGGGCACGCGCCCGGAGGTGTCGATCTTCGGCGACGACTACCCGACGCCCGATGGGACGTGCGTGCGCGACTACATCCACGTGCTCGATCTCGCCCGCGCGCACGTGCTCGCGATCGAGTCGCTCGGCGAGGGCGGCCCGACGCGCGCGTACAACCTCGGCTGCGGCGGCGACGGCTACAGCGTGAAGCAGGTGGTCGAGACGGTGCGCGCCGTCACCGGACACCCGGTACCGGTGAAGATGGCACCCCGACGTGCAGGCGATCCGGCCGTGCTGGTCGCCTCCTCCGCCCGCATCCAGCGCGAGCTCGGTTGGCGCCCCGAACGCCAGGATTTACGGGTGATCGTCGAGTCGGCGTGGCGCTTCCTCCGCGCCCATTCTTCGCCGTGCTAACCCCGCGCGTCGCGCAATGGCCCGTCCGACGCTCAGCTTGGTCCTCCCCATCTACAACGAGGAGGAGGTCATTCCCGAGCTGCACGAGCGCCTGCAGGAGTTCCTCCGCGAGCTCGCCCTCGACACCGAGGTAATCTTCGTCAACGACGGTTCGAAGGACCGCTCGATGCCGCTCCTGCGGAAGATTTGCAAGGGCGAGCCGCGCTACCGAGTGCTCTCGTTCGCTCGAAATTTCGGCCACCAAATCGCCATCACCGCCGGCGTCGACTGGGCGCGCGGTCGTGCGGTGGTGGTGATGGACGCCGACCTCCAGGACCCACCGAGCGTCGTCCTCGAGATGGTCGCCAAGTGGCGCGAGGGCTACGACGTCGTCTACGCCAAGCGCCGCAGCCGCGAGGGCGAGACCTTCTTCAAGCTCCTCACCGCGAAGATCTTCTACCGCGTCTTCGCCTCGATGATCCCCATCGCCGTGCCGCTCGACACCGGCGATTTCCGCCTGATGAGCCGCCGCGTGGTCGTCGCCCTCCGCGCGCTCCGCGAGACGCACCGCTTCGTTCGCGGGATGGTCGCGTGGATCGGCTTCAAGCAGACCGCGGTGCTCTACGATCGTCCTGCGCGCTTCGCCGGTGAGACCAAATACCCGCTGCGGAAGATGATCCGCTTCGCCGTCGACGGCATCACCTCGTTCAGCGTCCTGCCGCTCCGTTTCGCCACCTACCTCGGCATGTTCATCAGCATGTGCAGCGTCGGCGTCGCCATCTGGGCGATCGTCGGCAAGTTCGTGCTGCACAACACGGTGCCGGGCTGGAGCGCCGAGGTGGTGCTCGTCTCGCTCCTCGCCGCGGTCCAGCTCCTCATGATCGGCATCGTCGGCGAGTACATCGGCCGCATCTACGAGCAGGTGAAGGGAAGGCCGACCTACCTGGTGGGCGATCGGGTGAACGCGGAGCGCAAGCCCGACGACGACGAGCTCGACGACGAGGACGAGCAGGGCGGCGCGCTCGCGGACGAAGACGTCGGCGAGACCACGCCCGAGCAATGACGGGGAAATAGGGGACACGCGCATGCTCTCGGCACGACGAAAAGCCATCGTCACGCACGTCGCGCTCGGCGTCGCACTGACGATCGTCGCGTTCTTCGTCGCGCGCACGATTCGCTCGGTCCTCCACGAGCAGCCGGTGATGCTCGTCGGCGAAAACGGCATGCGGCACTGGGAGGCGGCGCGCGCCTCCTTCGCGCGCGGCGAGGGTTTTCCCTACTGGGATCGCACGACTTGCGGCGGTGGCCCCGGCCTCGCCGACCCCGAGTCGCTGATGCTCTCGTCGCTGGTGGCGGGCCTCTTCGACATCCACGGCGACGTGATGGGACGCTGGTACCCGACCTTGGCGGCGACGCTCGGCATCCTCGGCGTCTACGTTTGGTGCCGCAAATCCTTGGCGATCGGCCGCATCGGCGCGTTCTGGGCGGGCGTCGTCTTCGTCGCCAGCGGCTTCCTCTCGTTGCAGGCCTCGCAGCGGATGGTGTTCGTCTCGTTCATGTGGATCCCTTGGGCGCTCACGTTCGCGCGCCTCGGCGAGAAGAGTCTGCGCGCCTCGGTGCTCGTCGGCTTGGTGCTCGCGCTGATGGTCTACGAGGGTGGCGTCCTCTCGATGGTGCAGGCCCTCCTCGCGATCCTCGTCGTCAGCGCGCCGCGCTTCTTCGCCAGGGACGGCGGCCCGAGAGCCGTTTCGAAGATGCTCGGCGTAGCGCTCGTCGCTTTCGTCCTCGTCGCCGGCGTGAAGCTCTTCCCGGTCCTCGTGCAGCTCTTCCGCTGGCCGACGCGCGCCGTCCCCAACGACTCGCTGAAGTGGGCCGATTTCATGCCGATCTTCATCGACAAGGAGCGTGTCGAGCCGCTCGTCGGGCACCGCTTCGGGTTCAGCGAGTACCGCGCCTACGTCGGGCCGATGGTGCTCGGGACCGCCATCGCCGGCGCCGGCATCTCGGTCATCCTCTCGCCGCGACGCTGGGGGCTCGTCCTCCTCCTCGTCCTCGGACTCTCGCTCACGCGCGGAGCTTACGATCAGACCGCGCCGTTCACGCTGCTCTTCCGCGGCGTCGGCTTCAGTGCGCTCGCCGTCCCCTCGCGCTTCGTCGTCCTCGCGCTCCTCGCGATCGCCGCGGCCGGAGCGATCGCCATCGACACCGGCCTGCGCCTCGCCGCCAAGCAGCGTGGGCTCGCGGCCGTGCTGATCGTCGTCGCCGCCGTCGGCGCCTGGGACTGCGTCGTCGAAGCGCAGAAGCTCATGAAGGTGCAGGGCCTCGAGGCCGGGCTCCCGCGTCCCGATCCGATCTCGCGTCCGTACTCGCTCATCGACGATCCGCGCCGCGTGCAGGAGTTTCCCGCGCGCAACGTCGGCACCATGCTCTGCGAACGCACCCTCGACGCGCCGCACGCGGAGGGGCTCGCGATCGGGCCGGTGCCGCAGGCCCGCCTCGACGGGCCCGACGTCGGCGCGCTCGGGCCGGTGCACACCACGCAGAACGGCTACGTGTTCACCGCGACCATGAGCCGGCAGGCGGTCGTCCACGTGAACACGTCGTGGGATCCGGACTGGTCGACCAACCTCGGCGTGATTCGCGCCGCGCAGAACGGCGGCCTCGATCTGCTGCTCCCTGCCGGCTCCGCCAACGTCACGTTGTCCTACAAGCCGCGCGGGCTCTTGGCCGGGGCGACCGCGACCATCGTCGGCCTGGCCGGTTTCCTCGCGCTGCTCGCGTGGCCATGGCTCGCGCGCAGGGGCGTGGCGAAGCGTCGGTCGAAGATCGCAAACGCGACGCCGGCTGCGCCGCCATCGCCCGCATAATATAGCTATGTTTTTCGCAGTCGTCGCCGGCGCGTCAACCAGACGACCGCGGCGATGCTGCCGACGGTGCCCAACGCGGTGAGCGCGACGCCGAGGCCGAACGTCTTCGGCCGGTACCGCACCTTCAGGTGGTGCTTGCCCGCGGGCACGTCAACGACGAGCTGCTTGTCCTGCTCGAGGGCGACGCCGACGTCGGAGCGCCAGCCCTTGTCGTACGCGCTGTTGAAGACGATGCGGGTGGGCGCCGAGGCGGTGACGTCGGCGGTGAAGGTGTTGGGCGTGCGGACGACGTTCTCCACCGTGGCCGCTGCGGGATCGCTCGCGCGCGCCTGCGGGACGTCGCCCTCCCAGAGCGGCGCGCCGACGCCGAAGCCCCACTCTTCCCAGCACGTCGTCCGCGCCAGGTTCTCGCGCGGCCCGTCGATCATGTTGGGCGCGCGCGAGCCGATATAGAGCTGGGGCGAGGGCTTGATGGTCGGATCCTCGGGCTGACCGCCGAAGGAGACGCTGGCGACGTCGAGGCCGACGCTGATGACGTCCCCGACGCCGACGAGCGCGAGGCCGAGGATGCCGACGCGTACCGCATCGAAGACGTCGAGGCTGCGGGCGACCTTGCGCGCGAGGGCGGTCAGCCGATCGACGGCGAGGCCGGCAGCGGCGGCGAGGATCATGCTGGCCTCGAGGCCGAACCGCGACGGCACGCGCATGTCCTTGAAGGGGAAGACGTGCGCGCGCAGCACGGTCCAGGGCGCCTTCGGAGCGTAGTCGCCCGCCATCAGGACCAGCGAGACGACGAGGAGCACCCACAGCCACGCGCGCCGCACGCCGGCGAGGAGGAGCCCGACGAGCGCGAGGCCGACGACGATCGGCCCGAGGTACATGCCGTACTCGCCCCAGACGTAGCGCTGACCGGGCATGAAGCGCTCGTGGGTGCGGAGGAGGAAGAGGTCCTGCATCGTCCCCCAGTGCACGGCGTCGTTCTCGACGGCGACGCCGCGGACGTGTGAGCGCACCTGGTCGACCACCGGGAGAAAGCGAGCAGCGCCGACGGTGAGCGCGACGGCGACGACGATGACGCCGGCGACGACGATGCGACCGAGACGACGCGGCGGCCATACCCGCGTCAGCGTCTCGACGCCGAGGATGACCGCGAGGTGCGGGATGGGATAGACGCCGCCTTCGTAGATCATCAGCGCGACGAGCGCGCCGAGACCGATGGCCTTGCGGTAGTCGGTGTCGGCTTGCCTCCAGAAGTAAATTCCCAAGGGGAAGTACTGGAAGGCTGCGAAGACGAGGTGACCGCCGGGGAGATGATTTGCGAAGAAGCCGCAGAAGGCCCACGCGCCCGAGGCGACGAAGGCTGCGCCGCGACTCTGGCCGAGCTCACGACGAGCGAGGAGCCACATCGAGACGAAACCGAACGCCGAATGCGCGACGTACCAGAGAGCGACCGTCTTGTTGGAGCCGAGGAAGTAGAGCGGCCACATCAGCGGCGCGCCGAAGGGCGCCTGCGGGTTGTCCCAGAGCGGGAGCCCGCCGCATTCGTAGGGATTCCACAGCGGCAACTCGTGGTAGCGAACGACGCTGACGCGCGCCGCCTCGAACATCTTGTGAAAGACGGGCCCGTCGCCGCCCTGCGTCTGCGGCATCGCGCCGAGCATCGGCCACCACGCGAAGATGCTCAGCGCGAAGGCGAGCGCGAAGAGCCCGAGCCAGCGCACCAGCGGGGAGGCGACGAAACGTTGCTGCATGCGCGGGGCGCTAGACAAGCTCAACTCAATTGCAGATGGAAGGGGAGGTGCCGTGTGCGCGCGCGGTATCGCTCTCGGCCTCGGCCTTCCAGCCGAGGATCTGCTCGAGTCGCGCCAACTTCAGCCACATGCAGGGATGATCGCCTGGTTTTTGCGCCTTCTCACGCAGCGCGGGGAGCGGGTCGCGCTCCTTTGGCTCCCAGATCGAGGGAAAGAAGCGGACGCCCCAGTCGAGATCGTCGCAGTGGTTGCCGGTGGTGCAAATCATGTCGTCCGGGCCCGGCGCGGAGAGCGCGGGACGGATGCCGACGACGAAGACGGCGGCGGTGAGGACCAGGCGCGCGGCCCATTCGCGCACCCGATCGCCCTGTGGCCATAGCGCGGCGAGGACGCCGGCGAGGAAGAGGCAGCCGACGACGAAGTAGAAGAAGCGCGGCGAGTCCCAGCCGAAGAGCTCTCCGAGGTGGTGGGGGACGAAACCGACCCGCGCCATCGGGATGGCGAATTGCGCGAGCGGCCGCGTGAAGGCTTCGGGGAGCGTGTTGTAGACCATCGAGACGAGGCCCGATTGCAGGACGCTCGCGGCCGCGAGACCGCCGGCGACCGAGCGCACGAGGACGCGTCGGCCCCGACTCGCGCCGGCGACATGCTCGAGCGCGCAGACGGCGCCAAAGGCGAAGAACGGTGGTGCCGCCCCGAGATAGCGCGGCCCGATCGCCCAACCAGCCCGCCAGTTGATGGCGGCGCTGACCGTGACGAAGAGGAGGCCCATGATGAGCAACCACCCGAGGTTGGCGTCGCGAAGATTGCGCCCGAACTTCGTGTCACGCCGGAGCCAGACGACGCCGAGCGGCAGCGCGAGGAGACCGAGCCACATGAACGGGCTCGTCCCGAAGAAGCCGAAGCCGACGTTGATGGTGATGCCCTCGAAGGCGATCATCTTCGGCGCGCTGATGCCGAAGAGTCCGGTGCTGAGGATGTTGCGGAACGCCTCGGTCTCACTGAACTTGTGACCGGGTGTCAGCGGACTGCCGAAGCACTTCCATTGAAAGTACATGAGCCCGAGGGCGTTGAGCGAGGCGCCGACGCCGAACGTGACGAGGCGGGTCGGGCGCCAGAACGAGGTGAGCGCGTAGGCGGCGAGCGCGACCGACACGGGGAGCGCGTGGTACTCGAGGAGCGTCGCGAGGCCGGCGAAGAACCCGGCGAGGAACGCCCGCGAGAGCCGCCGCTGCTTCCAGTCGGGGAAGCGCGCACGCTCACCGGTGATGATGCCGAACGACGCAAAGGCCGCGCACGCGAAGGGCGCGTGGCTGGCGAACATCATCGCGTAGGCGAGGTAGTTGGTGCCGAGCCCGGCGGCGGCGACGGCAGCGAGCCGGAGCACGACGTCTTGGCTGACCGTGCGCAAGTAGCGCTCGAACCAAACGAGGAAGACGAAGCACGGGAGCTGGATGGTGAAGAGCCGCAGCGCCCAAATCGTGTTGCGGAGCCACCACGCCTTGTCTTCGGGCGACGACGCGATCGTCGGCAATTCGTGCCCGAATCGCGGTGCGAGCTTGGTGAAGGCCCAGTAGACGGGCACACCCGCGTAGCTCACCGCCGGGGCCTTCACCGAGTAGAGGTGCGGCTCGCCGGTCATGGTCTTCGGGTTCTCGGGGACCTTCGCCATGTCGTTCGTCCACCCGTGGCGGGCGACGATGTCGTCGATTTTGAAGGTGTGCTTCTCGACGAGCGCCATCGTCATGTAGACGCGGACGTTCTCGTTCGGGTTGTTGATCGACGCGATGTAAGGGAAGACGCCGGTGAAGACGATGAAGGTGAGCGCGAAGAAGATCCGGACGGCCCAGGTCTCGCTCCCCTTCCGGCTCACGCTCATGCGCCGGCTTCGAGCGCGAAGATGAGGTACTCGGCGCGGCCGTTCTTCGGGTGCGATTTGACGATCTTCTCTTCGGCGACGCGCAGACCGGCGCGCGCGACGAGGCGGCGATATCCGTCGACGCGGCGCACGAATTTGCCACGATCGAAGAAGGCGAAGGCATTGGAGAGGTGCTTGCCAGGAAGGTAGACGACGTCGGAGGTGGCGATGCGCTTCACGCTCTTTTGGCGAGCGAGCGACGAGAGGAGCGCGAGCGCCTGATCGTCAGAAAGGTGGTGGAGCAGCCCGCAGAGCATCACGCGCGTCGGCGCGATGGTCTCGACCGCCTTCTCGTCGACGATGCCGACCTGGAAATGAAAGTGATCGCCGCGGGCCTTGGCCGCCCTGGTGGCGAAGTCGATGGCCACAGGGTCGGTGTCGAAACCCTCGTAGCGCGCGACGTCGCCGAGGTAGTTGAGCGCGTCGCCCGTGCCGCAACCGACGTCGAGGACCACGTCGTCCTTGCCGGCGTCGAGCGCGCGGTAGGCGGTGCTGTTGTCGACCCCGCCGACGACGAACGGCCGGACATGGTTGTAGACGAAGGGGTTGCCGAGGATCAGTTGATAGAGCGACATGGGGGCTCGCGAGCGGGGGGAAACGTACGCGAAGTCGCGATGGACCGGGCTTTTTCGCGGGAGCGTGCATAGCTCGCGCAGCAGACCCGCGCAATCCGGCTCGTGCGTGCAGGAGAGCCGCGCGCTAACGTTTCTACGATGGGGCGAGCGGCATGGGTGCGGAGAGCGGCACTGGGAATCGTGCTCGCCGCGACGGGCTGCGCGAAGCTGCCGCCGCCGACACGACCGCCGACTCACGTCGCGGTCGTCGGCGAGCCTGCCGCGAAGGGCGAGGTCGGACCGCTGGTACGGGTCGGTTTCCGTGACGACGCCCTCGGCCCCGAGGACGGACCGGTGCGCAAGGACGGCCAGCCCGACTTCGCCTTCCGAGTGCGTCTCTCGGGCACGGTCAGCGCCCTCGCGCTCATCAACAGCGACCCGCAAGGACACCTCGCAGCGCCGGAAATCTGGGACACGATCATCGGCCCCACGCCCTATCCCAAGGCGCTCGGATTGCCGTTTCGCACGGGAGGCGAGACGGCTTCGCTCGCGCTCGTCGACGCGGAGGGCACGCTCCTGAACGAAGCGGGCTCGCTCAGCGCGCACGTCTTCGACGGCGCCGGCGAGATCGTCACCATCTACGTCGCCGACCCGTGGAACAACCTGCGCGAGGGCCGTGCCTTCACGCTGCTGGTGCTCCGCCCCGACGGGGTCGTCGACCGCAGCACGGTGATCCTGGTCTAAATCGCGCCCGGACAACATATAGTCTATCTATACACTGACCCGGGTGGCGCCTCTCGGCGGCCAAGGCTAGAGCGAGGCGCCATGGCCGTACCCGAGCAAGCCGGCGATCGCCGCTTCACCTTCGAATCGACCCCCGCGGTCGTCGCCTCGCGCGCACGCACTCGCTACGTGTCGTGCCCCGTCTGCAAAGGCGACCAGACCGAGTACCTCTTCCACCGCACGGGGGTCCGCTTCGTCCGGTGCACGTCATGCGGGCTCGTGTACGTGAACCCGGTCGGAACGGTCCGCGAGAACTACTTCGACATCGACCGCTCGGGCCAGTACGCCGGCGCACCGCGTGACCGCGAGTACGCCATCGACGAGTTCGACGCCGTGCTCCGCCGCATCGAAGCCCGCTATCGCGAGCAGACGGGCCAGCCGCTGCGGCGCGTCGCGCTCCTCGGGCGCTACATGAAGGAGTTCGCGGAGACCGAGACGGCGAAGCGCATCGGCCTCTCGTTCGTCGCGGTCGACGACCCGACCTTCGAGCGGCTCGTCCTCGACTCCGACGTCTCGTGGGCCAAACCGCTCCTCGACCAGCAGCCGCAGCTCGTCTTCCTCAAAGAGATGCTCGAAGCCTGCAGCGATCCCGCTCTGGTGATGGAGCGGCTGCGTGCCGCCGTCCCGGAGGGCACCTGGTTCGCCACCGACTACTCCAACGTGCGCTCGCTCCCGGCGGTGCTCCTGCGCCGCTACTGGTCGCGCTTCTTCGACTACAAGAGCACGTTCTTCGATCTCAGCAACCTCAACGCGCTGATGGCGCGAAGCGATCTGCTCATCGCCTCGCAGTTCGTCTATCCGACGAAGCGCACGGTCGAATACGTCGTCGCGCGCCTGCCGAGCGGTAGGGTCGGCAAGGCGATGGTCCACTCGCCGGCCAAGCACCTCGCCGCCAAGCTGAGAACCGGTCACCACGTCGCCGTCTACGCACCCAAGCCGGAGGGGCGCCCCGCCGGCGAGAAGCTCTCCATCGTCCTTCCGGTCTTCAACGAGGCGCGATACGTCGCCAAGCTCATCGAGGCGGTGCTCGCCAAGCCGCTGAAGATCGACCGCGAGCTGATCATCGTCGAGAGCAACAGCACCGACGGCACCCGCGACATCGTCAAGCAGTTCGAGGGACGCGAGGGCGTGCGGGTGCTTTACGAGGACAAGCCCCAGGGCAAGGGCCACGCGGTGCGCACCGGCCTCAAGGCCGTGAAGGGCACCATCGTCCTCATCCAGGATGCCGACTTCGAATACGACGTCGAAGACTACGACGCGCTCCTCGAGCCCATCCTCCAACACAAGACGTCGTTCGTCCTCGGCTCGCGCAGCCTCGGCATCGACGACTGGAAGGTGCGCAAGTTCGCCCGCGGCCACACCAAGGCCTTCCTCCTCAATTTCGCGCAGCTCGTCTTCGCGCAGACCTTCAACGTCCTCTACCAGCAGCGAATCACCGACGTGAACACCATGTACAAGGTGTTCCGCACCGAGGCGCTGCAGGGGATGGACCTCGAGAGCAACGGCTTCGAGCTCGACATCGAGCTCGCCTGCAAGCTGGTGCGCACTGGCAACACCCCCATCGAGGTGCCGGTCAACTACGTGGCGCGCGGGTTCGACGAAGGAAAGAAGATCCGCTTCTTCCACGACTCGTGGGTCTCGTACTTCGCCTTCTTCAAGCACCGCTTCGAGTGATGGACGCCGCCGATCCGACGCCGCAGTGGGGCTCGATCCTCGTCGATCCGAAGCAGCCCAGCCTTCCGGGGCTCAAGGTGCGCTTCCTTCTCGATCACCTGCCGACCGCCGGCAAGGTCCTGGAGATCGGCTGTGGCGGCGGGAAAATCCTCCGCACCATCGCCCATCACCGCCCGCACCTGGAGCTGCACGGCTGCGACGTGCGCGAGCCGCAGGACGCGCCCGACGTCTACCAGTTCCGTCGCATCGAAGGCGCCGCGCTGCCGTACGGCGACGCTGACTTCGACGTGGTGCTGGTGTTCGACGTCCTCGAGCACGTCCCCGATCCGGCAGCGCTCCTCGCAGAGGCGGCGCGGCTGCTCGCCCCCGGCGGAAGGCTCGTCGCGTTCGTCCCGGTCGAGGGCGAGCGAGTGTCGTTCTACGAGCTCTACCGGCGCTTGCTCGGCGCCGACGTCTACGTCGAGACCAAAGAGCACATCCAGTCGTTCACCCACCGCGAGCTCGGGCGGCTGCTCGGGGCACACTTCGAGGTGCGCGATCGTACCTACGCGTATCACGTGCTCGGCCAGTTGATGGACGCCAGCTTCTTCGCGGCGACGCGCCTCAAGACGCTGAAGAGCTACTGGTGGAAGGACAACGCCATGTACCACGGCAAGAAGGCCGAGGCGGGCGCCCTCACCAAGACGATGAACGCGCTCCTCGACGTCGGCAACGCGCTGGCGTGGGCCGAGTCGACCCTCCTCGCGCGCTCGCGGCTCGGCGCCGCCGGCGTGCTCGTCGAGTGTGAGCCCCGAGAAGCCGCCGCTCGACGTTAGCTCGAGGCCTCGTGCGTTGATTGCCGAGGGTTGGGTTCCGTGGCATCGTGCACCGCTTTCTTCGAAGAAATCCCCAGAAAATTACGGAGTCGCGCGCGTGGAACTCACAGGCAAATCGGTCGTCGTCACTGGCGGCGCCGGCTTCATCGGCAGTCACATCGTCGACTCGCTGGTCGCCCGCAAGAACCGCGTCACCATCCTCGACGACTTCTCCACGGGTCGCGAGGAGTTCGTCAACCGCTCGGCGGGCGTCGCGCTCGTCCGCGGCGATCTCCTCGACCAAGACCTGGTCGATCGCGCGCTCGCCGGCCACGACTTCGTCTTTCACTTCGCGGCCAACGCCGACATCAAGGACAACCTCAAGCACCCGCGAAAGAACGTCGAACAGAACGTCGTCGCCACGCAGAACGTGCTCGAGGGGATGCGCAAGCACGGCATCAAGGACATCGCCTTCTCGTCGACCGGCTCGGTCTACGGCGAGCCGGAGATCTTCCCCACGCCCGAGACCTGCCCGTTTCCGATCCAGACCTCGCTCTACGCCATGTCCAAGGTCGCGGCCGAGGGCATGCTCACTTCGTACGCGATCGGCTACGAGTTCCGCACGTGGATCTTCCGCTTCGTCTCGATGCTCGGTCCCCGTTACACGCACGGCCACGTCATCGATTTCTGGCGCAAGCTGCGCAAAGATCCGACGCGCATGGAGGTGCTCGGCAACGGCCTCCAGCAGAAGGCCTACTGCCACGTGCTCGACTGCGTCGATGCCATCTTCACCGTGGTCGAGAAGACTTCGGGCCCGATCAACATCTACAACCTCGGCCACACCGACACGCTGGTCGTCAACGACAGCATCGCGCTCATCTGCGCCGAGCTCGGCGTGAAGCCGAAGCTCGAATACACCGGCGGGACGCGCGGTTGGGTCGGCGATTCGCCGCTCATCATGCTCGACACCACGAAGCTCCGCGCGCTCGGATGGGCGCCCAAGCACTCACTGCGGGACGCGGTCGTCGACACGCTGCGCTTCCTCGACGAGAACCTGCACCTCGCCGAGATCGGTTGAACACCGTGGCCAGCTCCTCCAACGTCGATTTCGAGCGTCGCTGCGCCGAGCAAGGCGAGAGCTCGGTCGACCTCATCGGCGTGAAAAGCTGAAGCGCCGCTCACGAGGTATTTCGATGCGCTTCGAGCTCGCTCCCCTCCGTGAGTATCTCCTGCTGCGCGAGCACGAGGCGCGATCGCGCGTCCTGCCGACGGCGAAGAAGATCGAGCTCGAGGCGCAGGTCGTCGAGCAACGCGAGGTCCGGCGCGCGGCCAACGTGCTCTGGGCCGGCGGCTCGCCCGCGCAGGGCTATCGGCTGGCGGTCGAAGCCCTGCGCGCTGCTCTCGCTGCGGCCGAGCGGGACGGCATCGTTCTCGAGAACGCCGACGAGATCGCCTCGCTGAAGAGCCGCATCGACGCGTTGCCGGGGCCGAAGCTCGACCGCGACATCTCGGTGCAGCACGCCCAGCTCTTCGAGCGGCTGTGCGGCGTCGGAGCCCGTGTCGGGCGGGCACTCGAGCCCTACGCCGACGACGCACCGGCCATCGCCCGAAGGCGACGCGCTCATTGGTTGCGTGCCGCAATCGTCAGCGTCCTCCTCGTCGCCTTCCTCGTTCTTTTCGTGAAGGGCCAGTTCCGCACCAAGGTCAGCGCTTCGGCCTTCTACGCCCCGAAGTACGAGGCCGAGAACGTCACCGACGGGCAGCCCAACAGCGAGTGGCTGCTCCCCAACACGACGGGCGGGTGGCTCGACGTCCAGCTCTCGCCGCGACGCACGGTCCACGCGGTGCGCCTCCTCAACGCACACAACATCGGCCACGAAGATCGCGCGACGCACGAGTACCGCATCGAGGTCTATAGTCACGGTTCGCTGGTGAAGAGCGTCGACGCCGAGTTTCCCGAGTTCAGCTCGACCCCGCAGTGGGTGACGGTCGACCTCGGCGAGAACCGCGGCGTCGAGCGCGTACGCATCGTCGTGAAGAGTTGGTTCCTCAACGGCGGCGGGCTCTCCGAGGTCCGGGTCGACTGAGATGGAGCTCCCGTACACGAGCGCGCCCATCGACGCGTACATGGCGGCGCAGACGTCGGTCGGCATCGCGCTGAGCGCGGTGATCTGGCGGAGGCCGCTCTCGAACCTGGCTTCGACCGTCGGTCTCCTCGTCGCGATTTGGCTGAGCATCGTCGCGCCGATCGCGCCGGAAACGCTCGTCTCGATCGGCGCGAAATTCACCGTCGAGCAGCGCATCCCGCTCCTCAACCTCGCGGCTGCCATCGGGACGGTCGCCATCGCGCTCAGCCGACCACGGTGGCTCGCGATCGTCGCGCTGGCGGGGAACCTCGGGCTCGTCTGGTGCGGCGGCCACATCACGGACAGCGACACCGAGTTCGCCGGGCTCCACCTCGTCTGGTTTGCCGTTCTCTACGCACTCCACTGGCGGGCCAACCGCCCGTGGGAGCGCCCTCGTGAACCGACGACGTCGATGCCGTCGCGAACGAAGGAAGACTTCGTCATCTTCGGCGCCGCGCTGACGCTCGCGCTGCTCGTGGGCTACTTCATCATCGAGCGCGTCTGCGACAGCGCCGACGAGTGGGCGTACCAATGGCAGGCGCTCGCGCTCGCTCGCTTCAAGGCGTACGCCCCCGTACCCAAGTGCGAGACCGCGCTGGCGAGCCACTGGATCTTCAACCACGAGAACCGGTGGTTCGCCATGTACATGCCGGGGTGGCCCATTTTTCTAGCGCCGTTCGCGCGCGCCGGCGTGGCGTGGCTCGCCTCGCCGATCGCGTTCGCCCTCATGGTGCTCGGCATCGCGCGCGTGGCGAGGCGACTCGGCGGTGACGCCGCGGGACGCATCGCCGCGCTCGCCGCCGGGCTCGGCTCCTCGACGCTCTTCAATGCCGCCTCCCTCTATTGCCACTGCTTCGTCGCCGCCGGCGTCATCTGGACGATCGAGGCCGTCTGCGCGACCAGCGCCATCGACGTCACGCGACGCGCGCAGTGGCTCTATGGCCTCGTCATCGGCAGCGGCATTGGGCTCGCGATCTCGACGCGCCCCACCGACGCCGCGATCCTCGGCGCAGGCGCCTTCCTCGTCTTCGCTCACGGGCTCGTCCGCCGGAAGATTGGTTGGCGCGTACTCGTCACCGCGACGCTCTCCTTCGCGCTCTTCACCGGTCTCACGCTCGTCATCCTCCGCCTCCAGCTCGGCGTGTGGTTCAAGACCGGCTACGGCATCGCCGAGAAGTACTATTGGTGGACGAAGATCGTCATGGACGTCCCCGCGCGCGACGCTTGGAAATACGGCCTGCCGTTCATGACCGTGGCCTATTGCTTCTTCCCCGCCGCCGCTGCGCTCGGCGCCGCGGGCCTCGTCTTCGCCGGCCGGCGCATCTCCTTCATGTTCGCGCTGGCCACGGTCGGCCACCTCGCCTTCTACGTGGCCTGCGCGTTCGGGCGCTATCGCGACTACGGCTACGGCCCGCGCTATCACCTCGCGCTCGTGATGCCCATGGCGATCGGCGCCGGCGTCCTGCTCGCGCCGCTCTTCAAGGGTCTGCGCGCACCGCGGCTCTCGAGCATCGTGCACGCCGAGCAAGGCCCGGCCGCGATGGTGGTCGTCGCCGCCGTGCTCGGCCTCTTGCGCATCGCGCCGCTCCTCTATTCGCACGCCTACCATCCACCGCGCAGCGCTCTCGCGCGGGCCATCGCTCGCGAGAAGCCCACCCACGCCGTGATCGTCATTCCCAGCGGCGCGACCGCCCAAGGTCCCCTCGTCTCCGTACAGAACGACCCGTTCGATCCCGATCCGCAGGTCGTCCTCGTCTCGTCCGACCAAGCCGAGTGCGTTCACGAGGTCTACAAGGATCGGGTCTTCTATCGGGCCTCCGGCATCGAGGAAGTGACCTTGACGCCGTACTGAACGGTCCGTCTGGTCGGTACCCGCCCGTCGTGCTAATCAGCGCATTTCCAAGGCTTTCTGCATGATCATCTCTCGCGCACCGGTTCGTTTCTCGCTCGGCGGTGGCGGCACCGACCTGCCCAGCTACTCGCGCGAGCACGGCGGCTATCTCGTCGCGGCGGCGATCGACAAATACGTCTATGTCGGCGCGCACCGGCGCTTCGTCGACAACATCAAGCTGGCGTACTCCAAGACCGAGACCGTCGACGCCGTCGAGCAGATCGATCACCGCATCTTCCGCGAGGCGCTCAAGGCCAACGGCATCCACAAGGGCATCGAGCTCTTCTCCGTCGCCGACGTGCCCTCGAACACAGGCCTCGGCAGCTCGAGCACCTTCACGGTCGCGCTCCTCAACGCGCTCCACGCCTACAAGCGCGAGTTCGTCACCACCGAGCAGCTCGCCGAAGAGGCCTGCCACATCGAGATCGACGTCCTCGGCGAGCCCATCGGCAAGCAAGACCAATACATCTCGGCGTTCGGCGGCATCACCGCGTTCACCTTCGAGAAGGACGGTCGCGTGCACGTCGAGCGCGTCGACGTGAAGCCCGAGGTCGTCGACGAGCTGGAGATGAACCTCCTCATCTTCTACTCGGGCATCGAGCGCTCGGCGTCGGGCGTCCTGAAAGAGCAGGGCCAGAGCATCAAGTCGAACACCGACGACGCGGTCGCGCGGATGCACAAGATCAAAGAGCTCGGCTACGAGACGCGGCGCATCCTCGAGCAAGGACGCATCGACGACTACGGCGCGCTACTTCACGAACACTGGAGCAACAAACGAAAGCTCGCCTCGAAGATGACCGACTCCGTCATCGACGAGCACTACGAAGCCGCCATCGAGGCCGGCGCGCTCGGCGGCAAGCTGATGGGCGCGGGCGGCGGCGGCTTCTTCATGTTCTACGCGCGTCCGCAAGAGCGCCGCGCCGTCTACCACGCCATGACGTCGCGCGGCCTCCGGCCTCTCCGCTTCGGCTTCGATTTCGACGGCGCCCGCATCGCCGCCAACTTCCACCGCTCGCTCGAGATCTAAAGACGATGTCCGAGTTCGTTCGTCAGTTCATCGCAGAGAGCGTCTCCGCCCTCCAGCAAGTCGACGCCGCCGCCATCGAGGCCCTCGCCGAAGGTCTCGCCGGCGTTCGCACCGGTGGCGGTCGCCTCTTCATCCTCGGCGTCGGCGGCAGCGCCGGTCACGCCGGCCACGCGGTCAACGACTTCCGCAAGCTGTGCGGCATCGAGACCTACGCGCCCACCGACAACGTCAGCGAGCTCACCGCGCGCGTGAACGACGAAGGTTGGGACACCTGCTTCAGCGAGTGGCTCAAGGTGTCACGCCTCCGCAAGGGCGATGGCGTCCTCGTCTTCTCGGTCGGCGGCGGCAACCGCGACAAGAACGTCTCGGTCAACCTCGTCCGCTCGCTCGAATTGGCCCGCGAGGTCGGCGCCAGCGTCTTCGGAATCGTCGGTCGCGACGGCGGCTTCACCAAGCAAGTGGCCGACGCCTGCGTGGTCATCCCCACCGTTCACAAAGACCGCATCACCCCGCACACCGAAGGCCTCTGCGCGGTGGTCTGGCACTTGCTCGTCAGCCACCCCAAGCTGCAGGCCAACGCGACCAAGTGGGAGTCGGTGGTCAAGTAGTCGTCAGGTCTCGCGCTGCGAAATCGCCTCGGAATTAGGGAGAATCGTTCGATCATGGCCATCTTCATCGACAGCTCGGACCCGAAGGAAATCAAAGAGCTCTTCGGCTGGGGCGTGCTCTCGGGCGTCACCACCAACCCGCTCATCATCGCCAAGGAAGCGCCCGACGCCGACCTCGGCGAGCGCATCAAGGAAGTGATCGCCGCGAGCTGGGGCGACGTCTCGGTCGAGCTCACCACCGAGACCGAGAAAGAGATGTTGGACGAAGCCGCGCAGTACCACGCGTGGGATCCGTCGCGCATCTGCATCAAGGTGCCGATGAGCGAGATCGGCCTCCGCGTCGTGCACGCGCTCACCAAGAAGAACGTGAAGACCAACGTCACGTGTCTGATGGCGATGAACCAGGCGTACCTCGCGGCCCTCGCCGGCGCGACCTACGTCAGCATCTTCAGCGGCCGC
Organism: Deltaproteobacteria bacterium; assembly: GCA_025363655.1. Lineage (GTDB taxonomy): Bacteria > Myxococcota_A > Polyangia > Polyangiales > JADJMO01 > JANYDK01. The sequence goes on from JANYDK010000123.1 coordinate 99,262, forward strand.
GTGCGCGACATGGGCTACGACGTGCGCCCGGTCATCGAGGGCACCCGCAAGATCCTCGACCGTGAAGGTCTGGCCTCGAAGATCATCGTCGGCTCGATGCGCCACATCATGGACGTCAACGAGGCGCTCGAATGTGGCGCCCACGTGCCGACCATCACCCCGCCGATCCTCCGGAAAATGGTGTGGAATCCGCGCACCGAGACGACGATCGAAGAGTTCAACACCGCCTGGCGCAACCGCGGCAAGAAGAAGTAACTCTCCTTGCAAGCGGTCGTCCTCGCCGGCGGGCTCGGCACGCGCATGCTCCCGCGCACCGAGCGCATCCCCAAGGTGCTGCTCGACGTGGCGGGAAGACCGTTCGTCGCTTGGCTCCTCGAAAAGCTGGCGAGCTGCGGTTATCGCGAGGTGATCTTCTGCATCGGTCACCTCGGCGAAATGGTCGTCGCCGAGGTCGGTGACGGCATGCGGTTCGGCGTGCGCGCGCGGTTCGTCGACGAGGGGAAGAACCTCCGCGGCACCGGCGGCGCGATCGTCCTCGTGCGAGAGCAGGGCCTCCTCGAAGACGACTTCCTCGTCACCTACGGCGACAGTTGGTTGCCCTTCGACTACGCCGAGCCGCTCGCCAAGCTGCGCGCGCGCCCCGAGCTCGACGGGGTGATGTCGGTCTACGACAACGACTCGAAATGGGACGCCAGCAACGTCGAGCTCACGAGCGATGGCGATCGCGTTCTGCGCTATGAAAAGGGCGGAAAAGACGCCGCGCTCCGCTACATCGACTACGGCGCGACGGCAGTGCGCAAGCGCGTCTTCGACGATCGGCCCGATGGCGCGGTCTTCGGCTTCGACTCCATTCAACACTCCCTCGGCGCGCGCGGCGTGATGGGCGCGACCGTGGCCGAGCATCGCTTCTTCGAAATCGGATCCCCGCAAGGCCTCGCCGATCTCGAAGCGCACCTCGTCGCCCAGCCGAAAAAGCGAGCGACCTGACGTGAGCGCTCGGCCCGGTCTCCTCGTCGATCGCGATGGCACCTTGGTCGACGTCCATCGCGACGGCGAAACCGGCACCGTGCACACCGCGTTTCATCCCTCGCATCTCCGCTTCCTCCCCGGCGTGCTCGAGGGCCTTCGCGCGGCAAAACAAGCCGGATTCACCATCGGCGTGGTCACCAATCAACCAGGCGCGGCGAAGGGTCAGGTCGATCGCGCGTCGATCGAACGAACCAACGCCGCGCTCCTCTCCATGCTCGAAGCCGAGGGCGTGAAGGTCGACGGGCTCGAGGCGTGTCTTCATCATCCCGATGGCGGCCCTGGTGGCGACGACTCGCTCGTCGGTCCCTGTGACTGTCGCAAGCCGAAGCCGGGCATGCTGACGACGCTGATCGCGACGCTCGATCTCGATCCTGCGCGCACCTGGATGATCGGCGACACGGGAACGGACATGGAAGCCGGCCGCGCTGCGCAAGTACGAACGGCGCTGGTTTTTCCGAGTGGACGATGCGAGCTCTGTCCGCTCAGAGATGGCCCGAAGGCGAGCGCGGACGTCGTCGCCACCACCTTCGATGCCGTCGTCGCCGAGATTCTCCGTCGAGGATGATCGAGAGTCAGACGTGATCCTCCGCACGCGCGCGAGGTGCGCTCGCACATGCGCGTGAACGATCGAGGCTGTGCGCATCGGTAGGGCGCGTAACGACACGCCGTTCGTCACTACGAAAGCCCATGGCCCGATTCCCCTCGACCTTCGCTGGGCACCTCGCGGTGCTCTGCCTCTCCACGATCGCGTCCACCTTCGCCGCCGGTTGCGGCAGCAGCGGGAACGGCACCGAATCGACGAGCGACGGCGGCGGCACGCTCGACGACGTCGGCGGCGGAGGGCCGGGCGTTTGCCCGAGCGGCGCGCTCAACCTGACCAACGACGGCATCCTCGGCAGCACGACGTCGCTGCGAAGCGACGGCACCAACGTCTACTACGCGACCATCCCCGGCGCGGGAAAGTCGTACGACGATCTCCACTTCGTGATGAAGCTCCCCGTCTCTGGCGGCACGCCCGTGAAGCTGGCGACGGGCAACCACGGCAATGCGCTCAGCTCGTTCGGTCTCGACGACACGAGCGTCTACGCCTTCCTCGACAGGGCACTCATCGGTGTACCCAAGGCTGGCGGCGCCCCGACCAAGATCTTCGCACCGGCCGGGCTCGCCGCGATCACGATGACGTTCGCGGTCGACGACGCGTCGATCTGGACCGCCGACGGCGCCGCCGGGCTCGGAAAGATGAAGAAGGACGGCACGGGAAAGACCATGTTTTGGAGCGATCCGAGTCTGCACGTGGACGGGCTCACCACCGACGGCGAGCACGTCTACTTCATCGCCAGCCCGCCCTCGTCGTTCGGTGCCGACGCCGGGCCCCCCGCACCCGATCAGCTCGAGTCGATCGCCAAGACCGGAGGCACTCCGACGTCGCTCGCGACCATCTCGAGCGATCGCAACCTCGAGGAGTCGATCTGGCAAGTGGTCGTCGACGGCGATCAAGTCCTCTATTCGACGACGACGGCGATCTTGAAGGACGGCGTGAAGACGCAGTTCGCCATCTATTCGGTCGCCAAGACCGGCGGCGCGGTGAAGACCGTGGTCGCGCTCGGCGACACCAGCAGCCCTGCGTTCGCGGCCGGCGGCGGCAACGTCTACTTCGGCGGACCGCTGGGAAACGTGAAAAAAGTGCCGGAAACCGGCGGATCACCGACCGAGCTGGCCACCACCTCCGACAGCCTCGGCGCGGTCACGCTCGACGCGACCAACGTCTACTACGAGGTGCGTGGTTGCATCTTCAAGGCGCCGCGATAGAAGCGCTGTCGATGCGACTGCTCTATCTCGTTCGTCACGGCGAGACCGACTGGAACCTCGAAGGTCGATGGCAAGGCGCGACCGACGTCCCCCTCAACGATCGCGGTCGTGACCAAGCACGCGATCTCGCCGAGCGACTTCGCTACCACCCCATCGGCGCAGTCGGCGCGAGCGATCTCTCGCGGGCGCGCGAAACCGGGGAAATCATCGCGCAGATGCTGTCGGTGCCCTTCGTCGGTGCGCATGCCGGCCTGCGCGAGCGAAGCTATGGCGTCCTCGAAGGTCGCACGCGAGAAGAATCGATGGCGCTGCACCCGGAGGTCTGGAAAGACCACGTGCACGGCACCTTGCTCGAAGCGCCCGGCGCCGAACCACACGCCACGGTGGCGAGCCGCATGCACGAGACGCTCGAGTCACTGACGCTCGCGCACGCCGACGACAAGCGCGCGCTCGTCGTCGTCACGCACGGCGGCTCGATGCGCGTCTTCCTCGATCGCACGCTCGGACGGCTCGTGCCTCCGGTGCCGAACGTCGGCGTCTATCTGGTGCCGCACGACGGCGAACGCTTCTCGGCCGCGTCACTGCTCGACGAGCAGGAGTGAGACCGCCGCCAGCCGCTCTCGAATGGCGCGATGCGCACGCGCCGGCGCCTCGCGATCACCGAAGAGCTGAAACGCCCAATTTGCGCCCATCTCCAGGGCGTGAAGCTCGAAGGCGAGTTGCTTGGCGTCGACGTCGCGATGAAGATGACCGAGGCGCTTGGCGTCGCTGATGACCGCTTCGAGCCCGTCGAGCCACTCGCGCATCAGTTGCACGATGCGATCGCGCACCGGCCCCGGACGACCATCGAACTCGGCGGCCGCGGCGGAGAAGAAGCATCCGCCGCGAAATCTCTCGGCGCGCGCGTACGCCAGCCAGTGACTGCAGAGACCGAGGAGCCGCGGCGCACCCTCGTCGGCCTTCATCGCCGGCATGACGACGCTCTCGAGGAAGATCTCGCGCGCCGTCTCGACCACCGCGAGCTGCAGCTCTTCTTTCGAGCCGAAGTGACCGATGAGGCCGCTCTTGCTCATCGAGAGCTCGGTCGCGAGACGACCGATGGTGAGCCCTTCGAGCCCTTCGGCCGAGGCGATGTCGACCGCCTTCTCCAAGATGGCGCGACGCGTGCGACCCCCCTGCGGCGTCTGGGTGCGTGCGATCGTGCTCATGCGGCGGTGGCTTCTTTTCTCGGTCGGGGTGCTTGCAGCGGGTTTGGCCGTGACGATTCGACGACGAGTTTCTCTCGGCGCATCGCGCGGAGGAAGTCACCGAGCATGTAGGCGAGCATCGAATAGTAGATCGAGAGGCGCGGGCTCGGCGCGCGGCCTTCGCTCATCCGCTGCAACTGGCGCCAGAACCACGCACCCTCGGCGAGCGCGGCGAGCGCGGCGATGAACGGACGAGCGGGCGAGGGAGCCGCTGCGCGCTCGATCTTCCCTTCGAGGAGCAGGCGCGGCAGATCGGGTTCGAGCGCGAGCGGACGAGCGAGCCCGACGACGTCGAGCGCACCCTCGGCGAGTGCCGACTCCATCACCGCGCGCGAGCGGAACCCACCGGTGACCATCAGCGGCACCTTCGACACGCCCCGGACGCGGCGCGCGAAGGCGAGAAAATAGGCCTCGCGAGCCTGCGTGCGCGTGCGCTGCGAGGCGTCGACCCCGAAGAGCGCCGGAGCCTCGTAGTTGCCGCCGCTGATCTCGAGGAGGTCGATTCCCTCGACGTCGAGCAGGCGCACGACCTCGAGCGCGTCGTCCTCGTCGAAGCCTCCACGTTGGAAGTCGGCGGAGTTGAGCTTGACCGAAATGGTGAAGTCACGGCCGACGCGCGCGCGCACCGCCCGCACGATCGAGAGGAGAAACCGAGCACGATTTTCCAGCGATCCGCCCCACGCGTCGTCACGGACGTTGGTCAAGGGCGAGAGGAATTGGTTCGCCAGGTAGCCATGCGCCGCGTGGATTTGCACGCCATCGAACCCGGTCTGTTTCGCGAGCTCGGCGGACTCTGCGAAACGCTCGATGACGTCGAGGATCTCGTCCTCACGCAGCGCGCGCGGCTTGCCGAAGCTGCCGAAGAGCTTCACTGCCGCTACCGCGGACGGCGCAACCGGCTCACGCACGACCATCTTCTGCGTCTGGCGACCCGGGTGACTGAGCTGCATCAGCACCGGAGCGCCGCTCACCTTCGCCGCGCGCGCCCAGGCAGTGAGCTGTGAACGCGTCTCCTCGTCGACAAGCTCGGCCGGCGCGCCGAGGATGACGTTGCCCGGCCTCTCGAGGTAGCGCCCGTCGACCATCACGTTGCCGGTGAGCTGCATCCCGACGCCGCCCTCGGCCCATCGTCGATAGAGCCGCGCGTGCCCTTTCGTCGGCCGGCCACGTCGATCGGCGAGCGCCTCGGTCATCGAGGCCTTGGCGATGCGGTTCGGCAGCACGAGGCCACTCGGGAGCGTCAGCGAGGTTGCGAGCATTCCCCCGTTATAACACCCGAACGTTCGTGCGCAACCGAACGTTCGTTCGCTCTCTAGACGGTTGGCCGCAGGGCCTTTGAAAGTACACGCGCGGCCGCAGAAACAGCCTCTGCGCTCGTCCGCACTCCAGCGCTGACCGAGAAATAGCCGTGAAACATCCCTTCGTCACTGCGATGCACCACGGAAACACCTGCTTTTCGCAGCGCCTCCGCGTAGGCGTCGCCCTCGTCGCGAAGGGGGTCGAAGCCTGCGGTGATGACCATCGCGGCGGGGAGGCCAGCGTGACTCTTCGCGTAGAGGGGCGAGGCCCGCCAGTCCTTCACATCCTCGGGCGAGCGAAGATAGGTCCCGAGAAACCAGTCGACGGTGCTGGCGTCGAGGAGAAAACCTTCGGCGAACATCCGATGCGACGCCATCGAGCGCGACATGTCGGTCGCCGGATAGACGAGCAGCTGCATCACCGGGAGCGGGTGAGCGGCGTCACGCAACGCGAGGCACGTGACCGCCGCGAGGTTGCCACCGGCGCTGTCACCGCCGACCGCGATCGCCGAGGGATCGACGCCGAGCGACGCCGCGTGCGCGTGCACCCACTGAAATGCTTCGACCGAATCGTCGACGGCGGCCGGGAATTTGTGCTCGGGCGCGAGGCGATAGTCGACGGCGATGACCACGCACGGCGTCTCGTCGGCGAGCGCGCGACAGAGCCCATCGTGCGAGTCGAGGTCGCCGAGGACGAACCCGCCTCCGTGATAATAGACGAGCGCCGGCGCGCGCTTCACGCCTTTCACGCCATCGAGAGAGCGCGGAACGTAGACGCGGAGAGGAATCGAGCCCCACGAGGTCGGCACGCGCCACGCTTCGACGCGCGACATCTCGATGCGCGGCGCCAGCACGTGCCCGCTCTCGACGAGGCCCTTTCGCGACTCCGGCACCGGCCGCTGCTCGGGCTTCTCTTTGCCGAAGAGCTTGGCGAGCTTGATGAGCAGCTGCGCGTCGGGCGAGAGCGTGCGTCCATCGCGCACGATCGGCTTGCCGGCGAGTCGACGAAGGGTCGTCGGCGATCGGCGGAGGATGGCGAGGGCGAGGGCGCGTTGCGCTTCGACGGCGACGTTCACCGCGCCAACTTCACCATTCGCCCGAGGGAGCGCAATCGACGGGCCCGCGCTTCGAGGAGCGCGATGTACGCGATGTGGGGAGAGCCGAGAAGCGATCCGTGTCCTACAATCGCCCGCGTGAGCTTCGACGAGCCGAATTGGGACGCCCCGATCGACGTCGACGCGTACTACACGGCAATCCCCGCCGCCGAGACGATGAAGGGCATGTTCCTCATCCCGGTGGTGCGCGCCGCCGCCGAACGTGGACACGCGCTCCCCGACGCGCGCGAGCGATATCTCCCGTTCCACGACTATCCGCTGCGGGAGCACATGAGCCTCCTCGTCGCCGCCGCGCGTGCGCTCTGGCCGCGCGAATCACTGCGACGCGGGCTACGAAGGCTCGGACGTGGCGCCATCGACGTGCTCTTGGACTCGACGGTCGGCCGCGTGCTCTGGGCCACCGCCGACGATCCGACGAGCGCCATCGAAGCGACGGTGAAGGCCTACGCCATCACGCAACCACGCTCGTCGGTCGTCGTCGTCGAGACCTCGCCCGAGAAAGTGATCGTGCGCGCCGAGCGAGTGCACTCGTTCCTCGACTCTCACCACATCGGCGTCTTCGAGGCCGCGCTCAAGAGAACCGGCATCCGCGGGAGCGTGACCCTGAAGGCGCGTTCCCTCTCCAGCGCCGACATTTGCTGTCGTTTCTAGGCAAATCCACCAAGAACGGACCCTTCCGCGGCCCCTTCTCTCGCTTTGTGGAGGACCCGTGCTATACACGCCGACCCCGCGCCGCTTTGGGCGCCGGTAGGAGCAACAGCGAGCGGATCGTGCCTGAAAAGCATGCCCCGGCGAGCGGCCAAGGATGCGCGAGCAAGCCCTGGCAAGAAGGAAGCATCGATGCCGAGCGAAGCCGTTCAGTGCAAACCGTTGGAAGTGATCGTCGGTGATCGCGGCGTGGAGCGCGCGATCAAGACCCTCAAGCGCAAGCTGGCCGCCGAAGGCGTGCTCCGCGAGCTGAAGGTTCGCCGCCACTACCTCAAGCCGAGCGTGAAGCGTCGCAAGAAGCAGGCGGAAGCCGCGCGTCGTCGTCGCAAGCGCAGCCGCATGGACGCGGCTCCCCCGCCCGCCAAGCCTTAGTCGCACCCCGTCTATGGACGGGGCTCCCGAGGGCTCACCCCGAGTTCTCGATTTTCTCGAACGCGGTGCTCGTCGGAAGACGATTGCCGCGTTGAGCTTTTTTGTCGGTCGTTGGTGGGGACGTCTCAGCGCCCTGTGACGAGAGCTGGCGAGAGCGGCGGGCCGCCCGGGGTGCTCGGATCGTGGGGAAGGCTTCCGCGCGGCGAGCGCAGGTAGATGAAGGGCGTGGCGTGGAGGAAGTTGGAGACGCGGGACGTGTAGACGTCGGCGTAGCGCTCGACCTGCCTCGCGAGATGGCTCTTGTCGTTGCCGGCGCGCGTGAGGAGCCCCCAACGTGAGTTGGCGAGCTCGCCCGACGCCCTCGCCATCGGCGCGATCGAAGCGTCGATTTCCAGGAGGCGATTGCGCGTCGCGTGGATGTGCGCGTGCCACTCGGCCTCGGTGCCTTCGACCGGCGGACCATAGCCCGCTTGCAGCCTTTGGAGCGAGAGCCGCGCCCAGGAGAGCTCGGCCTCGAGGCGCTCTTTTTCTTCCATCCGAGCTTTGAGGTCGACCTCGAAGGCGTGGAACGATTCGATGGCGCCGACCTCCGCCTCGAGCTCGCGGAGGATGAGCGCGGTACGCCAGCGGAGCACGCTCTTGGTGACGTGCACGTCGCCGAACATGTGATCGCCGACGTAGAGAATTTCGTCGCCCGAGAGCCCGAGCGCACGCTCGACCTGCGCCGCGCTCCCTCCGAGATAGGCGACGCCGGTGCGCAGTCCGCTGACCGAGGGCCGGAGGAGCCCATCGTCGGTGGCGACCTCGAAGACCGGTCCTTGATAGGTGAAGAACTCGGGCTTGCGCGCGCCGACGATGATGATGTCGAAGAGATCGCGCCAGGTCTTTCCCCCCGGGAGAAAGCCGTCGAAGGCGAAGGTCATCATCGCGCGCGTGTATTCCCACTCGCTGTTGGTGATGAGCATCAGCTTCTTGCCGGCGTGCTTCTGATCGAGGAGCGCGAGCGGGAGCTCGGTGTCGCGAACCACGAAGCGCTCGGGATCGGCGATGATCTCCCGCTTCAGCGCGCCGTCTTTGTGGATGCCGTCGGTGGCGACGCGCACGCGCTGGTAGAGATCGCGATAGCCCATCACGCCCGGCAACGCGCGCTGATCGAGGAGGTCGACGAGCTGGCCGTAGAGGCAGGCCTCCGAGAGCGAGAAGAGCGTGTTGAGGAAGACCCACCGCCCGTCGGCGAGATCGATGATCGTGCGCGCGTAGGTGGTGCGTTGCTCGTCGAACTCCATCACCCGCGTGCCGTGGAGCGCGCGCTTGATGAAGCCGAAGCGATTGGCCTTGAGCGTGTTTCCCAGCTCGGTGTCGATGATGAGGCCGCGGATGACCGCGTTCGGATCGAACTCCAGGTGGGCGACGGGCCAACCCGCGGCGACGAAGACGTCACGCACGCACTCGTACGCACGTCGCTCCCACACCTCGACGTGATAGTCGACGAGCGTGTAGTCCATGTCGTAGCCAATCGCGCGGATCGACCGCATGTTGAGCGTACGATTGCAGAAGACGCCGCGCCCCTTCGACGGCGGCTCGGGAGAGCGTTGCATCACCGAGGCATGCCGCGGCTCGGCGGGCGCGTCACCAAGTAGCGGTGATTCCACGGATCCGCCGAAGGTGGGACGTGGGTATGTGAAATTCTCAGTAGTAGCTGTCGTGGAGCGTGACCTTGGGGGCCGCTTTGCTCGTGAGATCGACCTCGACGCTGACGTGCTCGCTGCCACCGGTGCAGGAGGCCACGAGGGTGATGTAGACGTAGGTCTCGCCGACGTTGGGCGTGACTTCGAGGACCAGATTTTCGCCTGACCACGTCGTCTTGGTGATGGTTCCGGCCGAGATCTTCGGCGGATCGGTCTTCGACCAGCGATCGGCAAGACCGCGCGTGGCCTTGGGCAGGCTGAGCTCGAGGAACGTGCCGCGCCAGGAGATGCTCGCCTTCACCGTGGCGGCGAGGCCCGCGCATTTCGCCGGAGGCGGCAGCATGTCGACGACGCCGTAGCTGGGCCCCGTCGGCGGGAGCGGCGGCGCCGCATCGGTGATGACGACCGAGGGCGAAGGCGAAGGCGAGGGCGCGGGATTCGGCGGTTCGCTCTTCTTCTTGGTGACGTCGTCGTCTTTGCGAATCGGCTTCTCGCCGTCTTCCTTCGTGCACCCCGCGAGCGCTGCGGTCGTCGCCGCGAGCGCCATCAGACGACGCAAGTGCTCGATCGTCCGCGTGCGGGGCGCACCACCGGAGCTCACCTGCGTCGGGTCGGGCAACACTTCGGGCATCAGCCGGAGTCGGCGTTTGGTGTCTTCGCTCATGGCTTAGAACGCGTCGTAGAGGGTGATGACCGCGGTCCCCGGTTTGCTCACGTCGACCGAAACGTTGACGTGCTCGTCGCCGGCGGCGCACGAAGCGCTGACGTAGACCGAGACCAGCGGCGCGCCCGAATCAGGCACGATTTCCAGCACCAAATCATCACCGATCCAAGTCGTCTTGGTGATCTTCCCGCTGTAGGCGGTCGGCGGATCTTTGCGCGACCACTTGCCGTCGGGGCGCGTCGTCTTCGGCAGCTTGAGCTCCACGACCTTGCCCTTCCAGGTGGCGGTCGCGGCGACCGAGGCGGCGAGGCCCGCGCACTTGGCCGGGGGTGGCATCGGATCGACGACGCCGTAACCGATGGTCCCGGTGTCGACCGCGGTCGCGCTCGCGGTCGCCGTCTCGGCCGTCGTCGGGTCGGGCGGCGTGCTCTTCTTCTTCGCCGTCGAATCGTCTTCCTTGCGAATCGGCGGTGCGCCCTCTTTCGTGCACGCGACGCCGAGCGCTGCGGTCGTCGCCGCCATCGCCATCAACCGACGCATGTGCTCGAGCGTGCGCGTCCGCGGCGCACCCTGCGCGTGGTGCTGCTTGGTCGGATCGGGCAGCACCTCCGGCATCAGCCGAAGCCGCCTCTTGCTCGCCGGCTCGTCCGTCATCGCATGCCTCCGGCGGCGAGGCGGGCGGTCTGGAGCGCGGTAGCGACGCGATCGCCGACGTCGGTCAGCGGCTTGCCGTGCCCGATCGCCCGCTGCAGCGCGTAGGCCAGGTCTTTCGCCCGCTCGCCGATTTCGAGCTCCTTTTTCCGCAGCTTCGGCGAGATCTCGGCGATCAGATGGTGATCTTGCTCGCGCGTGCTCCCGCGCGTGACGTGATCGACGATGCGATCGAGCGCGTCGCAGGAGTCCTTGGCGAGCTCGCGGCTGAGCGTCTTGCCTTCGAGGAGCCACTCGGGCCGGAAGATGTCGCCGTGGAAGTGCTTGCACACCTCGATGTCGAAGCGCGTGCCCATGATGCGATTGTTGAGCGCGTCCTCGCCGAAGTTGCGCGCGTGGAAGCACTGCATCGTCAGCCGGAAGACGCGCTCGACCTCGACGCTCGCGAGATCGTAGTCCCGCTGCATCCAATCGCCCTTGGTGCGCTTTTCCTGCAGCATCCGATGGAGCAAGGGGGTGCCGGCGTAGAGCTCGACCCGCCCGAAGTTGGACGGGTACTCGGCGGCGAAGCGCATGAACGCGATGTTGGTGCGGAGGCTCTCGATGGTGGTGTCGGGATCGAACACCAACATGTTGAAGCAGGTGTAGAGATCGAGCTCGCGCACGACCTTGAAGGCGTCGCGGTTCTGCTTCGTGCCCGACCAACGACGTAACGTCTTCAACCCCTGATCAGCGTCGGTCTCGACCCCGATGTAGACGCGGATGCACTGCAGCCTTTCGCGGAGGATGCGAAAGACCTCGGGGTCGACGTCGGTCGGCCTGGCCTTCACCACCGTCGCGAATTTGCCGATATTTCGTGCGTCGAGCGCGTCGGCGAGGGCGGTGAAGCGCTCGCGGTTGCGACGATGGCCGGGGACGAAGAAGTTGTCGTCGTGAAAGACGAAGACGTCGACGTTGCGCTCGCGCTTCAGGGCCACCATCTCGTCGGCGACGTCCTCGACCTCGCGAAGCCGATAGCGCTTGCCGGGGAGGCTCTGCTCTTGCCACGCGGCGATGCAGCAGAACGAACAGTTGGCATAGCAGCCGCGACTGCTGACGAGCGGTGCGATGCCGTGATCGAAACATCGCGCCGGCTCACCACGACGATCGGGCCACTTCAGCTTGGCGAGATCGGGAAGCGCGGGGTGCTCGGTGAGGTAAGGCTCGCCGCGTGCGTCGCGGAGGCCGAGCCCCGGAAGGGCGGAAAATGAAGCGCCGGACTCGATCGCCTGCACCAGCGCGAGCATCGTCTCTTCGGCCTCTTGGCGGACGATCGAGTCGACCTCGGGAAACTCGCGGAGCACGTCTTCGGTGGCGAAGGTCGCGAAGTGCCCGCCGAGCGTGATGTGGCCGGCATAGCCCGACTCGCGGAGCGCGACGGCGAAGGCGAGAAAATCGCGTGCGCGCCATTGGAAGGCGAGCGAGATGCCCACCACCGTCGGCGGCGTCTCGGCCTGGAGAATGGTCGCGAGGGCGACGCCGAACTCTCCATCGTGGCTGAAGGGGACGATCTCCGCCTTCACGCCCGACGCCTCCAACGTCGAGGCGATGTAGCGCAGGCTGAGGTTCTCTTCGATCTCGGGACCCACGAGCGCGACCCAGGTCATGATGCCTCCGTCGAACGGGTTCGAAGGTGTACGAGTGGTGACCGAGAACGATCTTGGCTTCGAAGCAGACCCGATCGCGACGAGATGGGGAAGCGACTGGAAAATGACTCGACGGATCGCGCACTTGCGCCAACCGTGATAGTTGCGCCGCGTGCGAACGCTCGTCCTCGCCTCGCAGAGCGTGCATCGTCGCGCCCTCCTCGACGCCGCCGGAATCTCCTACGTCGCGGCCACGCCGCCCTTCCACGAAGACCTCACGCGGCCACTCTCGCCGACCGACCTGGCCATCGCCTTCGCCCGTGGCAAGGCCGAGAGCCTCGCGAGCGCGCACCCCGACGCGTTGATCCTCGGCGCCGATCAGGTGGTCGAGCTCGACGGTGAGGCGTTGGGCAAGCCGGGCACTCTCGAGCGCGCGGTCGCCCAACTCCTCCGCATGCAAGGTCGTGAGCATCGATTGCTGACCGCCGTCGCGCTCCACGATCCCGTCGCGGGCGTGACCACACATGCGCTGTCGGTGCATCGAATGAAAATGCGTCCGCTCACCCGCGAGCTCGCCGAGCGCTACGTCGCCGCGGAAAGGCCGCTCGACTGCGCCGGCAGCTACAAAGTCGAGTCGGCGGGCGCGCTACTCTTCGAGGAGATGACGGGCGACGATCACACCGGCATCATCGGACTGCCGCTCACGGTGATGTCTCGTCTCCTCCGCGACGTCGGCGTCGACCTGCTCGCGAACCGACTCGCGAACGGCCCCGCGCACCCTTCCGCGAAACCTACGAGAAGCCCATGATCACGACCGATCACGTCCTCCGCGCCATCACCGACGACGGCGCCTTTCGCGTCATCGCCATCAACTCGACCGAGACGGTGCGCGGCGTCGTCGCGGCGCAGAAGGCGCTCGAGCGAGGGAAGGACACCGAGGAGCGCGAGGACCTGGCGCGCATCGTCGGCGATCTGTCGACCGCCACCATCCTCACGCGTGAGCTGATGTCTCCCGATTTTCGCGTGCAGGGCATCCTCACGAGCGACGACGGCAGCCGCATCGTCGCCGACGCACACCCCGGAGGCGCCACCCGCGGGCTCGTGCAGCTCGCCAAGGGAACGACGCGTTTCACCTTCGGTCCCTCGTCGCGCTTGCAGATGATGCGCTCGCTGCGCACCGGCGCGCTTCAGCAAGGTCACGTCTCGGTGCCGCCGGGCACGGGTCTCGGCGGCGCGATGATGGAGTACCTGCAGACGTCGGAGCAGCTCATCTGCACCGCCGCGCTCGGCACCATCGTTCGTGACAATCACGTACACGCGGCCGGCGGTTGGATCGTGCAGCTCCTCCCGGAAGCCTCGCGTGGACCGCTCGAAGTGATGACCAATCGCTTGACGGCCATCGCGCGCATCGAACATTTGCTCGAGGAGAACGCGGCCGATCCGGCGGTGCTGCTCGGCGACATCCTCGCGGGCATGCCGTTCACGCGCACCGCCGAAGCCTCGCTCCGCTTTGGCTGCACCTGCAGCGAAGAGCGCGTCATGCTCGGGCTCGCGACGATCGGGCGCGACGAGATCAAACAGATGATCGAGTCCGGCGAGCAGCTCGACATCGCCTGTGATTACTGCGGGAAGGCCTACGACGTCTCGCCCGAGAAGCTCCGCGCGCTGCTCAGCGACAACTGAGGTCATGTGACGCGTCGCGAAATCGCGCGCGTTCCGGACGGATGGGCCGTTGGCGCGCCTTTCGTTTGCGAGGGAGCGGCGCTCCAATAGGCGCCCTCGAATGAAGTCTGCACCGGCGAGCACTCCGCCCCTCGACGCGCGCGTCGGCACGCGTCTCGCGGGTGAATTCACGCTCGATGCGGTCCTCGGACAGGGCGGCATCTCGACGGTCTACGCGGCGACCAACCGGCTGGGACAGCGCGTCTGCGTGAAGTTGATGCGCGAAGAGCTGCGCGACGATCCGATGGTGCGTGCGCGCTTCCTCCGCGAGGTCGACATCGCCGCCAGCATCGCCCACCGCGCGTGCGTGCCGATCGTGCGCACGGCGAGCGGTGAAGATGGTCTGCCGTTCCACGTGATGGAGCTGGTCGACGGTGATCCGCTCGATCGCGTGTGGCGAAGGCTGGGGAGGCGAGTGCCGATCCAAGGCGCGCTTCGTATCGCCGAGCAGCTCCTCGACTTGCTCGAAGCCTGCCACGCCACCGGCGTCGTCCACTGCGACATCAAACCGGCGAACCTCATCCTCGACGCCACCGGAGCCCTTCGCGTCATCGATTTCGGCGACGCCTATGCTCCCCGCATCGCGCCGCTCGACGCGCTCGCCGCCGACGCCGCCGTGGGAACGCCTTCGTTCATGGCGCCCGAGCAGGTGACGGGCGAGGTCGAGCTCGACGGACGCGTCGACGTCTTCGCGGTCGGCGCGCTCCTCCGCACGTTGCTCACCGGCAAGCTCCTCCATCGCGGAAAATCCCCCGATGAATCGCTTCGCATGGCCGCGACCGAACGCGTTCCACCGCTTCGCGACGACGCGCCCGAGCTCTCGCCGCTGCTCCTCGCCGTCGTCGATCGCGCGCTCTCGTACTCTCGGGACGATCGCTATTTCAGCGCGCGCGAGATGCGAGCCGCAGTGACGCCGCTGATCACGCGCGACGAGCGTGGCTCGACACGTTCCGCGCGCTCCGCCGACCTTCGTGACGACGTCGAGTCGGGCGAACGGATGCGCACCACCAGCGCACGCGCGCTTCCCCGCGTCGCTGCTGCCGGAAGCCTCGGCGTGACGCCCCTGCCGCAGCTGGTGCGCATCGTCCACCAGCGTCACCTCCACGGCTCGCTGCTCCTCACCGCGACGGGCGATCGTCGACGCGTCCGTTTCTACGATGGCGCGCCGGTCTGCGGCGTCGTCGGTGAGCGCGAGGTGCTGGCCGAATTGGAAGAGCTCGGCGCGCTCGGCGACGGCGCCACCTTCGAGTTCCTCGTCGAAGAGCCCATCGCCGCCGAAGGTGAAGAGCCGACGCTCGATCCACTCGCCGCCGTGCTCGCTGCGTCCCGACGCTTCCGCGGACGGCACCTCGCCGCATCCCTCGCGCGGCTCGGACAACGTCCTTTGCGCCTCCATACGCATGCGGCGCTCGAGCGCTTCTGCCTTCGCGCCGACGAGGAACGCGTCGTCGCGCTCCTGCGCAAGGGCGCCCCCAATCACACCGCGTTGCACGCCGCTGGCCTCGCCTCGCGCCCAGTCGTCGACGCCGTCCTCTACGCTCTCGGTGCCACGCACCACCTCGACCTCGGCAGCGCGACCCGTCCGCACGGCATCTGAGATCTCGCGCCCGTCAGTCGACCTTCACCTTCGTCACCACGTCACCCTCTGCGAGCGCGGCGAAGGGGCCGCTCGCCTTGCCGAGCCACGAGTAGCTGCCTTCGAGGTGTGGCGTGCGCGCGAGGGTGACGAAGAGCTGGCTCGATCCGGTGTCGCGTCCCGCGAGGGCGACGCCGATGGAGAGCGGTTCGAATGCGATCGGTGCCGTCTCGCAACGCAACGCCTGGTGCGCGCCGCCATAGCCGTCGCCGAGTGGATCGCCGAATTGGACGACGAACCCGGGCACCACCCGATGAAAGACGATTCCATCGTAAAAACCAGCAGCGGCGAGCTCGGCGACGCGCGCGACCGCCAACGGCGCGTACGTCGGATCGAGCGTCAACGTGAGCGCGCCGACGTCGGTCTCCAGGGTCAGCACATGGCCCTTCGGCGACGCGGCTGCGAGAGAAGCGGCAGCGCCGAAGTCGGTGACGACGTCGCACGCATGCGCGGTGCCCGGCGGATCGAGATGATCGAGCGCCTGTCGCGCCGCTCGTCGCAGCGCCGGTCCACGATGCCCACAGAGGCGGAGGAGGAACGCCCTCCCCTTGGCGAAACGCAATGCTCCGACCGCACCGGCGAGATCAATCTCGATCTCCGCGTCGGCCTCCTCGAACGAGCGGGCGAGCACTCCCTCGAGGGCCTTCTCGACCGCGGGATCGACGCCTTTTTTCGGCTCCAACGTCGCTGGCCCGGGCGCCTTCGGATCCATCCCTTGCTTGATTTGCTCCTTCGGCGAGAGCGCCAGGTCGTGATCGGCGAGGCTCGGCCTTTCGGTCAGCGCCTGCGCGGCGGCCGCGACCCAGCCGAGCTCCTTGGCACCGAGCGCGCGGACGAGGATCGCCGAAGCGGCCTCGGTCTCGGCGTGCTTGGCGAGGATCGAGAGCGCGCGCTCACGCACTCGCAAGGCGCCGTCTTTCGCCAGCCGCAGCAAGAGCTCGCGTCGTTCATCGACGATTTGCGTGTGATCGAGCGTCGTCAGTCGAGCATCGTCGCGAAGGGCATCGAGCTCGGCCCCGAGCGCGGCAGGCAAGCCCGCGTCGTGGGCCGCACAGCGCACCAGCTCGCTGTCGGCGGGCGCGCTTGGATGGAGCCCGACCGCGGCGAGACAACGCAAGCTCGCCACTCGCCGCGCCACCACCGGATCGATTCCCACGGCGATCGGCGCGAAGCCCGTCGGTAGGAACGCGCGCAGGCTGCTGGTGACCGTCTTCGTCGCTGGGCGTTCTGCGAGCAACTCGAGCGCGACGCGCAGCGGACCGAAGTGTGGCGTGACCCAGGCCGCAGCCGTCAGCGTCGTCGGTACCTCTCGCGTGGCGAACGCCGCGATCTCCGCATCACCCTCGACACCTTGCTTGTGGAGCGCGCGAATCGCCTCCACGAGCCGCTCCGGCGGCGACGTCGCGTCGGCCAGCACCGGGCGCAAATCGGCTGGTTTTCCCGCGTCTTCACGACCGAGCGCGCGAATCGCGAAGAGCCGGGCCTGCGCGTCGCCCCCGAGATGCGCTCGGGCGACCTCGCCGAGTCCGGGAGCCGGCGGACGACCACTCCAGTCGCCGCGCCCGAACGGATAGAGCGCCTCCGGAAGCATCGGCCCCGCTTCACCTCCGCGCGCCGCCTCGACGAGGAGCTGGGCGATGTCGTCCTCGAGCCCGCGATCGTGTTGCGCGATGGCGCCGAGGGCGAAGCAAGCCGCACGCGCGCGCACGACGTCGCCGCGGAGCCAGCGGGCGAGCTCACGCGACGCATCGATGCCACCGCACCGCCCGAGCCCCCACGCGAGCGCCGACCAAGGCTCGAGGACGCCGCTGGTTCCGCCATGTGTCTCCCAGGTGAGCGCACGCGCCGCGAGCGCATGGACGATCTGCGCGCGTTCTTCACGACCGAGATCGGGCTCGACGTCGCAGCGAAGCGCGATGCCGTACGCGGCCCAACCCACGACCTCCGGGTCTTCGTCGCTGAGCGCGTGCCCGAGCCTTTCTACGGCTGTTTTATCGCCGATTTGCGCGAGCGCGCGGGCCGAAGCGCGGCGGGCGACGACATCCGAGGACGACGCGAGCGACGACGGTACCGCGGCCGCCTCGCGTCGATCGGAGGCCTCACGCGCCGTCAGCAAGTCGCTGCTGGAGACTCCGGTGAATGAGGTCGAGCTCGAAGCGAACGCGCTCGAGGGGGCTGCCGCGTCGCCAGCGCTGCCGTTTTTCGGACCGTCGCGACGACAAGCGAACCCACAGGCCAGCCCGAGCCCGACGACGAGGAGCGGACGGAGCGCGCGCGTCACGTCGACCTCGCGGCGAGACGAACGTCGACGACCACCGCCACGCGTTCGTGGAGCGCGCGAATCACCGTGCGAAAAAGCGAGACCGGGGGCGCAATGGCGGGGACGCCGACGACCGAGAGGCCGAGGGCGCGCCCGATCGTCAGTGCGCGCGGAAGATGCCAATCACACGTCGCGATCGCCACGGTCCCCACGCAGGAGAGACGCCGGAGCATCCCCGCCGCTTCCACGAGGTTCTCCCGCGTCGTGAGCGACAGACGGTCCCGCCGCACGCGTGCTCGATCGACCCCACCGGCGACGAGCCCACGCGCGATCACGTCGGCCTCGACGTGACCATCCCAGCCTCGACCGCCACAGGCGACGACGATCGCGCGAGGCCAATGGGAGGCCGCCATCGCCGCGGCGTCGACGCGCCGTGCGAGCGCACCGCGGAGCTGGCCCTGACGGACGCGCGCGCCGAGGACGAGGATCGCCACCGGCTCCACGCCCACCTCACGGCCGCGGGTTGCGCTGCCGCCACATGCGGAAGTCGTCTTCTTGCGCACGCGAGAGACGCCGCTGCTCCTGAACGAGAGCGGCGTACGTCTGCGGGACGCGCGTGTCGGTGGCGAAAGCCCAGAGGATGCGCAGCGCCGCCTCGGCGTCGTCACTCGCCCGGTGTGCGTTTTCCAGGGTGATTCCGAGGCGCGCCGCGACCTCGCCGAGCTTCTTCCCCTTCTCGTACTTCTGCAGCTCACGTGCCCAGACGAGCGGATCGACCCACTCGCACTCGGGCTTCATGCACGCCGGGAAGTGCTCGAGCTGGAGCCCACTCTTGGCGAGCTCGGTGGCGACGAACTGACGATCGAAGTTCGCGTTGTAGGCCGCCGGGATGGTCCCCTTGAGCGCAGCCGCGACCTCGCCGGCGATCTCGGCGAACGACGGCTTGTCTTTGACGTCTTCGTCGGAGATGCCGTGAATCTCGCGCGCGCCATCGGGGATGGGGATGCCGGGATTGACCAACCAGTTGTGCCGCTGCGTGATCTCGCCGCGAAGGCCGACGACGATTCCGATTTCGACGATGCGATCGCCCGCCGCGGGATCGCGTCCGGTGGTCTCGGTGTCGAGGACCGCGATCGGCAGCTCCGACCAACGCGCGTCGCCGTCGAGATCAGCGACCACCCCTCGCGCGCGCACCCGAAGGAGGTGCGCGATGCCCGGGTAATGTCGCCCGGTAGGGAAGCAGCCGCAGCCGACGTGCTCTTTCACGTCACTTCGAGCCCTTGGCAGACGCCGACGGAGCGGCCGACGTCGAAGGCGCCGCGGAGACGCTCGCGCTCGGTGCTGCGCTCGTCGAACCACTCGGGAGAGGCGCCGCCGCCGAGCCGGATGAAGGCGGCGCCGGAGCCGCGGTGCTCATCAGCTGCATCTCGAGGCGCATCCAATCACGCAGCTGCTCGGCGAAGTCGGCCTTGCCAATCGTCTCGAATTTACGACCATTCACGTAGATCGAAGGCGTGCCGGCGACGCCGATCTTGGTGCCGACGTCGCGATCGGCGGTGACGCGATCTTTCGTCGCCGGCGCCGCCCAATCGGTCTTCCACTTCTCGACGTCGAGGTTGAGCTTGCGCGCATACGCCTCGAGCTCGGGCCCGGTGAGGTTGTTCTGGTTGGTGAAGAGGAGATTGTGCATCTCCCAAAATTTCCCCTGGTTCATCGCCGCCAGGGCCGCGCGCGCAGCCGGCTCGGCGTTCTCGTGACCCGAGAGGGGGAACTCTTTGAAGACGAAGCGGACCTTCGGCTTCATCTCCGGCGAGTCGATCACTTCGTGGATGATCGGCATCGCCGCGCCGCAGTGCGGACACTGGAAGTCTGCGAACTCGACGACGACCAGCGGCGCGTCGGAGGGACCGAGCGATGGGCTGCTGCTCGTGTCGATGGACTGGACCGCCTTGTCCTCGAAGCGATTGGAGAGCCAATCTTTGATGACCTTCTCAGGCTCGCCCTTGGGAACGAGCATCGCCACCGCTTTGGCCGCCGGAATGCACTTCTTGCAAGCGCGCGCTTCCTTGACGCAGACCTCGAGCGTGACCGGGTCACCGCACGGCGACATGTACTCGTGGACGATCTTCGAGAACTGCTTCTTCTCGGTGGAGATGAGGCTGGTGGTGTCGACACCGGGCAAATCGATGATCGGCTGGTCGTCGGGGTCGATGCTGTCTCCCCCTTTTTTGCAGCTGAAACCGCATGAGGCGAGCGCGACGAGGCCGAGGAACAACGAGCGGCCGGAGCGCGCGGAGAAGGAAAGACGCATCGCGCGCGGAGCCTAGTACAGGGCGCCCGTCGTGTGTATCGCGCGCGTCGAGGCACGGTTTGGCCGGATCGTGGCTTTCCGCCCGATGGCGACCCGAGTATCGTGGACACGTGCGCAGCGTCGTCTTCCGATACGACGACCTGCTCCTCCTCGCCGATGCCCTCGATCAGGCGCACGGCCAGGGTTTGCCGCTCCCGGCCGCGGTCCAGGTGCAGGACGGCGAGTGGGTGCTGGCGATGTTCGAGCTCACCGGCTCACGTCGCGCGACCGCAGCAGCTGGACGTGGCGTCATCCACGAGGGCGGCCCAGCGCTGGTCTTCGAGCGACGCGACTGGGAACGTTTGAAGCTGTTTTCCCGGGCCCGCAGCGAATCGGAGACGCGGGTGCACGCAGCCGCCGCTGCCGAGGAAGCACAACTCGACGACGCCGACACTGCGCGCAGCGGCATCCACGCGGCCGATCCTCTGCGCGAGAGCGGAGGCCCGATCCCCGCCGAGAGCCGCCTGCGACAGACGCTCGGCTGGGAGCGTCGGGAAAACGAGCCCGTTTCCCTCTCGTCGAGCAGCGGCGAGGCCATCCCCGTCGAGGTGAGCCTGCCGCCGCCCGTCCCTGCCGAGGGAGGCGCGACAGAAGAAGTGGTCGAAGATCCGACGATGCGCGGGCGAGCCTCGGGCGCAGCATCCGCCGTACTCCTCGTCGACGACGACGAAGATCTGCGCGAGGTCGTCGGAGCGATGCTCGAAGCCGTCGGGCTCGTCGTCGCGGCAGTCGGCTCGGCCGAAGAGGCGCTCGTGCTCCTCGACGAACGCCCCTTCGCACTCGTCCTGCTCGACTGGTCGCTGCCCGGCATGAACGGTCTCGAGCTCTGCCGCGCGCTACGAAGACACCCCAAACACAGCCAACTGGCGATGATCTTCCTCACCGCCCACTCGGCCACGCAAGACATGGTCGAGGCCTTCGCCGCCGGCGCCGACGACTACGTGGTGAAGCCGTTTCGCGCCGCCGAGCTCGGTGCGCGCATCTTCGGTCTCTTGCGGCGAGCGAGACCGCGATGAGCACGGCGATCGCGAGGACCGCGACCGCGAAGATCGCGCACTGGCTCGAAGCCCCGAGCACGACGCGGGAGAGAGCGGCGCGCCGTTGGGAGTCGTTGGTCGCGCGCACGTCCCTCTTCGATCCCGTTCGCACCGTCCTCCTCCCGCGTGGCGCTGCCGTCGTCGGAGTCGGCGGCGCGACCCTCGGGGGCTCCGGCCGAACGCCGCTCGCGATCGCTCTCGCGCGCGCGCTCGTCGAACGGGGAGAGCGCGTCGCCTTCGTCGCCCACGGTCACGGCGGCGTCGCTCATGCACCGCGCACGGTCACGAGCGACGACGACCCCGCCATCGTCGGGGACGAAGCCCTCCTCGCCGCTCGCGCGCTATCATCGATCGCCCTTGTTTTCTCGGGAGGATCTCGCGAGGAACGACTCGCTCTCGCGGCGACGCAGGGTCGCATTCTCGTCGTCGATCGACTCCTGCAGACGCGTCCGCAACGTCTCGCCCGCTCGCTCCTCGCACACGACGTCGAAGCACAGTGGGGCTCGGGCCGACTGATTCCCTTCGGTGATTTGGCCTCGCCCCGCGCCCACCTTCTCGCAGCCGCCGACGAGGAGATCGCCATCGGCGGACCCGATGCACGCTCGATCCTGGAACCGACCCTCGGCGCCGGGCCCTTCTCCGTCGATTCGTTGCGAGTCGCCCGCGTCGGTCTCGTCACCTCGATGGCCCGCCCCGACCGCGCCAGGCGAGCCCTCGAGCGCCACGGCGTGAAGCCGATCGAGCACTTCGTCCGCGCCGATCACCGCCCGCTCGCGGACGGCGAGCTCACTCGACTGGTACGCAAGGCGACCGATTCCGCTCTCGATTGTTGGCTCCTCTGTCCCAAATCGTCGGTCTGGCTCGACGGCCTGGATCTGGGCGCGACGGCCGTGGTCCTGCAACATCGCGTCGAGCTCGCGGCGTCGATCGTCGATCGCGTGCGCCGCTGCTGCTAGCATCCGCCCGCCCATGATCCGCACCGACTGGTCCCTCGCCGAAATCCGCGCCCTCCACGATTTGCCGCTGCTCGAGCTCCTCTTCCGGGCGCAGGGCATCCATCGCGAGCACCACCCGAAGAACCAGGTGCAGCTCTGCACGCTCCTCTCGGTGAAGACGGGCGCCTGCCAAGAAGACTGCGCCTATTGCCCGCAGTCCTCGCGCTACGAGACCAACGTAGAGCCGGAAAAGATGCTCGACGTCGAGTCGGTGATCGCCAGCGCCCGTCGAGCGAAGGCCGCCGGAGCGACCCGCTTCTGCATGGGCGCCGCCTGGCGCGAAGTGAAGGACGGACCGCACTTCGACCGCGTCCTCTCCATGGTGAGCGGCGTGAAGGGCCTCGGTCTCGAGACCTGCACCACCCTCGGCATGCTCAACGCCGATCAGGCCAAACGCCTCAAAGACGCGGGTCTCGACACCTACAACCACAACATCGACACCTCCGCCGAGTACTACAAGCGCATCATCACCACGCGCTCGTACGAAGATCGGCTGACCACGATCCGCAACGTTCGCGAGGCAGGCATTCACGTCTGCTCCGGCGGCATCATCGGCATGGGCGAGAGCATCGACGATCGCTGCCGCATGCTGCGCGAGCTCTCGAACCAACCCGAGCAGCCCGAGAGCGTCCCCATCAACGCCCTCGTCCCCGTCGAAGGCACCCCGCTCGCCGATCGCCCCCAGGTCGATCCGCTCGAGCTCATTCGGATGATCGCCACCGCTCGCATCCTCATGCCGAAGGCGAAGGTCCGCCTCAGCGCAGGCCGGCAATCGATGAACCGCGAGGCGCAGCTCATGTGCCTGATGGCCGGCGCCAACTCGATTTTCTACGGCGAGCAACTCCTGACCACGCCCAACCCCGACACCTCGTTCGACCAGCGCCTCCTCGCCGACGCCGGGCTCACTCCGCTCGAGCCGGTCCTGACATGAGCGTCCTCGGGCGAGGTCTCTTCCTCCTCGCCGCGATCCTGTCGCTGTCCCTGCTCGCCGGGACGACCCAGGCAAGGCCGCAAGTCAGCGTCCAGACTCAGCTCGGAGCCACCGGCATCGGCGGCGACGGTGGCCTCTGGAAATCGACCCGCCTCGACCTCGGCCTGCGCGCAGAAGCCATCTATCTTCGTGAATCTCCAAACGATTTCGGCATCGGTCCCTATCTCGAGACGCGCACCGCCGCCTTCGTCCACGCCGACTACGGCGGCGGTCTCGTGGCCCTCCTGCCCGTCAACGGCACCTGGCCCGTCTGGCTAGGCGGCGGAGGTTTCGCCCGCCGTCAGGACCACACGTTCGCGCCGGGCGGCAACGTCTTCCTCGGTTGGGGCGGCCGTAGCTACAACTACCACTCGAACTACGCGATGGCGTACGGCCTCCTCTTCGACGTCCGCGCCCACTTCGGCGACGAGCGCGGCGTCGACCTGGTCCTTGCGGCGACCGTCGACCTCGAAGGCCTTCTCCTCCCTCTCGCCTACGTCACGAGCTCCATCCTTCACTGAACGTACGTATGGCCAATCGCCGGTGGTCGCGATAGCTTGGGAGCCCGAGGGGCGATGTCGAAGACTCCGGTAGCACTCAACGTCGGCGGCCAAAGCTACCGCATCGTCGCGAGCGTCCCCGAGCCCGTCCTCCGCCGCCTCGCGGGCGTCGTCGACGAACGCATCCGCCAGCTGGTCCCTCCCGGCAAACCTGTTCCGCCGACCGCCATCCTCCTGGCGGCGATCGCCCTCGCCAATGACCTGGAAGAGGAGCGGGAGAAGCGGCAGGGTGTGGAGGCGCGTAGCCGAGACGTCCTGCGTCGGCTGCTGGCGCGGATTGATGACGCTCTGGAGGTGCCGGAGGTCGAGGTCGAGGAAGACACGTCCGTAGGGACGCCTGTGCCGCCGGCATTGCTGTGATCTGAGCCCGGGGCATCGGGCGGTCGGCGGCGAGATCTGCACGGGGTTGTTTCACGTGACACATCGCGGGCGCTGCATGGGTGCGGGCGTGGGTGCTAACGCAGGCACGACGGCGTGCGCGGGTTGCTGTTTCACGTGAAACGGCTAGTCGCCCTTTTCGGCCAGCCTCCCCCCAGCCAGCCGCCAGCAGCGTGCCGCGAGCTCGGTCAGCTGGTCTCGGAAGGGCTCGTCGTGGGTGACGATGAGGACAATGACGCCGTCCAGCGCGAGCCGACCCAGCAAGTCGACCACCTTACGGAGAGCGTTGGCGTCGAGGCCAGTCGAGGGTTCGTCGAGGAGAAGGACAGGCGGGGCGCCGACGAGGGCGCGGGCGAGAGCGACGCGTTGGCGCTGGCCGCGGGAGAGGTCGCGGACGCGTCGGTCGCGAAAGGGGTCGAGGGTCATTGTGACCGAGCTCCGTTCCCATTCGGGCTCGGTGGGGACTCCTCGGAGGCGGCAGTGGAGAGCGATGTTCTCGAAGGAGGTTAGGTCGGGGTAGAGGCCGAGGTCGTGGCCGAGCCAGCCGGCCTCCTCGCGGAGGGCTCGTCCAGTCAGGCGTTCTTGGTCGAGTTCGAGGGTCACGGTTCCGCTCGTGGCCGAGAGGCGACCGCCGAGGATCGACAGAAGCGTGGACTTGCCTGCACCGTTGGCGCCCTCGATGACGTGAAGACCAGGGAGAAACTCGGCGTCGACGCCCCGAAGGACGCGGAGTCCGCCGAGCATCTTCACCACGCCGCGAGCCTCGAGAGCGGGGGGCACGAGGGAGACTTAGCGGATCTCCGAGAGGGCCAGGGAAAGTGATGCCTCGACGAGGCCGACGCTCGGCACTACGAACCTCGGCCATGAGCGCGCTCGATTGGCTCGACGAGGAGCTGCAGGGCCTGGCGCAAGCAGGTCTCGAAAGGACGAGGGCGTCGACCATCGTCCAGCCGGGACCGTTCGTCGACGTCGGGGGCAGGAGGTTGCTCAACCTCTGCAGCAACGACTACCTCAGCTTGGCCAGCGAGCCGGTTACGTCGGTGGCGTCCGGGTCGGGGTCGAGTCGACTCGTGGTCGGTGACCTCGCCGTCCATGCCGAGCTCGAAGGAGCGATCGCGCGCTGGCTCGATGTGGAGGCAGTGCTCCTCTTCTCGAGCGGATACGCAGCCAACGTGGGCGTCGTCTCCGCCCTGGCAGATGCCGAAAGTGTCGTCATCTCCGACCTCCTCAACCACGCCAGCCTCATCGATGGCTGTCGCCTCTCGCGCGCTCGCACCGTCGTCGTGCCCCATCGCGCTCTCGAGGAGGTCGAGGCAGCACTTCGAGCGGCTCCCGAACGTCGACGCTTCGTCCTCACCGATGGCTACTTCTCGATGGATGGAGACACGCCCGACTTGGTGGCGCTGCGGTCGATCTGCGATCGACACGGCGCGGCGCTGGTCGTGGACGAAGCCCATGCCCTCGGCGTCTGGGGCCCTGAGGGTCGAGGCGCCTGCGCGGCTCAGGACGTTCGACCGGACGTGTTGATGGGCACCCTCGGAAAGTCGCTCGGCTCGGGAGGCGCATTCGTCGCGGGTAGCCGCTCGCTCGGACGCTGGCTTTGGAACCGGGCGCGGTCCTTCGTCTTTTCCACCGGCCTCAACCCTGCGGCGGCGACTGCCGCCCTTCGCGCGCTGCCAATCCTCCAAGCCGGCGAACGAACTCGGACTCTTCTCGGCCACGCCATCCTGCTTCGAGATGAGCTCGCCCGCGCGGGGGTCGTGGTTCGGGAAGGCTCGATCGGACCGATTCTACCGATCGTCTTGGGAGGCGAGCCGCGCTTGGCCGTCGAGGCGGCTGGTCGTCTTCGCGAGGCGGGCCTCTTCGTCCAAGCCATTCGCCCGCCGACTGTGCCACGTGAAACATCCCGACTCCGCGTCACGGTTCAGGCGGGCCACGAACCAGACGACCTGCGGCGTGCAGCCCAGGCCATCGCGCGGGCACTTCATCCATGAGTCGCACGAGCCGTTTGGTCTTCGTCGTCGGTACGGGGACGGGAGTCGGGAAGACGACCCTGGTCGAAGGATGGCTGCTGCGGCTTCGCGCGGACCGAGTGTCGGCGATGGGCTGGAAGCCGGTGGAGACGGGTGGGGATGAAGACAGTCGGCGACTGCGGGCGGCCTCGAGCGTGGCGCCTCCACCGACCTTGGTTCTGCGGGAGCCGATCTCGCCGCATCGGGCTGCGCGGCTCGAGGGGCGGGCGCTGTCGCTCGAAGCGCTTCAGGAGCAGGTCGAGTCGATACGGGAGAAAGCTGACGTCGTGGTCATCGAGACGGCGGGAGGACTCTTCACCCCCCTCACCGATGAGGGGCAAACCAATGCCGATTGGGTGGCGAGCTGTCGCCCAGACGCGGTGGTGCTGGTGGCCGCGAACCGCCTCGGGTGTCTCCACGACGTCCTCGCTTGCCAACGCGCTTTCCAGAGACCGTTTGCCAAGGTGGTCCTCACGGGGCGGCCTGCTGGTGATGCGTCCGCCAGCAGCAACGCCGAAGAGCTCTTGCGCTGGGGTCTGCCGGTGGTGTCCGTCGAGGCGCCCGAAGACGCCAAACACATCGACTATTTATATTAGCTAACTATGCTATTTCGACGACAGTCGTGATCTTGTAGCTGGCCTTGCTACACTGGTGGCTGTCATGCAGGCCCTGAGACCGTTGCCCGTACCGCTACCCATTTTGGTGCGGCTCCGGGAGACGGTGGAATCCGCGCTCGAAGGCAAGAGTGAGGCGGTCGAGCTCGCGCTCGTCTCGCTCCTCGCGCAAGGTCACCTGTTGATCGAAGACGTTCCCGGCGTCGGCAAGACGACGCTCGCACGTGCGCTCGCGCGCGCCGTCGGTGGCGAGATGCGACGCATCCAGTTCACCAGCGATTTGCTTCCCGGTGACGTGCTCGGTGTCAGCGTGTTCGATCAACGCCGCGCGGAGTTCACGTTCCAACAAGGACCCATCTTCGCGAACGTGCTGCTCGCCGACGAGATCAACCGCGCCTCGCCGCGTACGCAGAGCGCTCTGCTCGAAGCGATGAACGAAGGACAGGTGTCGATCGACGGGCAGACGCGGCCGTTGCCCGAGCCGTTCTTCGTCATCGCCACGCAGAACTCGCAGGACTTCGCGGGGACATTTCCCCTGCCCGAGTCGCAGCTCGATCGCTTCCTCCTCCGCATTCGCATCGGCTATCCGTCGGCCGCGACCGAGGCGAGGCTGCTCGAGCGTGGCGTCACCGATACGGTGACCGACGTCGAGCCGGTGATCGATCCGGCGCAGCTCGTCTCGCTGCAACGTCAGGTGAACCGCGTCGAGATCGAGACCTCGGTGCGTGACTACATCCTCGCGATCGTCGCCGCGACGCGGGCCACGCCGTCGATCGCGCTCGGCGTCTCCACGCGTGGAGCGTTGGCGCTCGGGCGAGCTGCGCGTGCGCGCGCGCTCCTGCGTGGACGTGACTTCGTCCTCGTCGAAGACGTGCTCGATTTGGCCGTACCGGTCGTCGCCCATCGCATCCGCATCGCCGCCTACGCCGATGGGTTCACCGTCGGACGCGACGAAGCCGAGGTGGCGATTCGCGAGCTCGTGGCGCGAATTCCGCTGCCGATGTGACAGGGCGCTGCGCCTGCTACGCTGACCGGCCGTGGCTGCAATCGCCAAGCCTCCTCCGCCACTGTCCCTCGCCGGGCGCCTGAAGAAGCGACTTCGGCCGCCGCGACGGCTCAAGGTCACGCGCGAAGGGCGCTACTTCCTCGGCATCACGTTCGGCGTCGGGCTCGCGGCCATCAACACCGGCAACAACCTTCTCTATCTGCTGCTCGGCGTGCTTCTCGCGCTCATCCTCGTCTCGGGGATCATGAGCGAGCTGGCGCTGCGTGGGCTCGGCGTGCGGCGACGGTTGCCGGGGCGTGCGCAGGTCGGGCGTCCGCACCTCGTCGAGATCGAGGTCCACAACAAGAAGGCGAAGCTCCCGTCGTATGCGATCGAGGTCGAGGACATTCGCGCGCAGCAGCCGGCCGACAAGCGGTGCTTCTTTCTCAAGGTGTCGCCGCAATCGACGCAGGTCGCGGCCTATCGTCGGACGCCGCAGCGTCGCGGTCGCGAGGCGCACGTCGCCTTTCGCGTCGCCACGCGCTTCCCTTTCGGGCTCTTCGAGAAGTCGCGGCAGCTCGAGGTGCCCGGAGAACTCATCATCTATCCCGCCGTGCACGCCGTTCGGCTGCCGCCGCAGACGGCGCGGGCGACGGGAGCTGGGGCGCGAATCGCGTCGCGGGGCGGGAGCGACGAGCTGCTCGGCTTACGACCGTACAGGCCGGGCGACGACACGCGACAGGTCTATTGGAAGAAGACCGCGGCGACGGGGCAGGTGGTCCTCCGCGAGCACGCCGCCGAGGGTGCCCCCGAGATGGAGATCGAGCTCGACGACGTCTCGTCGCTGGTCGCTCGTCCCGAGGCCGATGAAGAGCGGAGGCGTTGGTTCGAACAGTTCGAAGGGCGCATTCGTGACGTCGCGTCACGGGCGGTGGCCCACCTCGCCCGCGGAGATTTTCTCCTCCTGAAGACGACGAGCGGTGCGCGGCTCAACGGCAATCCGCGCCTCGGTAGCGATCCGGTCCTCCGCTTCCTGGCGCTGCTCGAGCCCGTCGCGCACGGCGTCGAAATGGCCAAAAAAGAGCCGGATTCATGAAATTCGGGCTCACGCACCGGGTCCTCACGAGCGCACTCGCTGCCCTCGGTGTCCTCGCGATCGTCTTCTCCGGCGGCGTGCCGACGATCTCGCGCATCCTCTTGCTCATCGGTTTGGTCGGCGCGCTCTTCGCGACCGAGCGATTTCAGCAATCGACGACGGCCAGGTACGCGGCGGCGATCGTCCCCTCGGTGATCCTCGGCATCGAGTTCCTGCGACTCCTCGGCGGCGCATCTCTCCTCGAGCTGGCGGTCGAGTTCGCCGCGGCGCTGCAAATCGTGCGACTGGCGACTCGGCGCGGGGCCATGCACGATCAACAGGTCGTTCTCCTCGCGCTCCTCCACCTCGTTGCCGGCACCGTGCTCGGCGGGGGCATCGCGTACGGTCTATGCCTCTTCGGCTTTCTCATCCTCGCGCCCGGCGCACTCGTGCTGTCGCACCTGCGTCGCGAGGTCGAGGGCAACTACCGACAGGGCGCGCGCGATCGCACCGGGCTCCCCGTCGACGTGCCGCGTATCCTTCGCTCGCGACGCGTGATCGGGCCTGGTTTTCTCGCGCTGACGTGCGTGCTCAGCCTCCCGATTCTCGTCTTCACGGCGCTCCTCTTCATCATCTTCCCGCGTGTCGGGCTCTCGCTGCTGCTCTTCCAGAATCAGCACGCGGTGCGGACCACCGGGTTCGGCAACACCATCGACATCTCGGGGCAGGGGACGATTCGCAGCGACTCGTCGATCGTCCTCCGTTTCCGAACCAGCACCGACGACCCGCCGCCGACCAAGCTGGTCTTGCGGCTCCGTGGCACCGCCTTCGACGAATACAGCGGCGGGGGGCAGTGGGCGCGCTCGGAGCGTGAGCGCATCGGACTGCCGCGCGTGGGACTCGACGTGCCGCTCGTGCGGATGCCCGATCCGAACGACAAGGCGGTGGCCATCGATCTCGAGCCGCTCGATCCGAACGTGCTCTTCCTCCCGCCGCGCACCGTCGCCATTCGCTGGGCCGATGGGAGCGGGTCCCTTCGGCCGCCGCCGGTGGTGAAGGGCGAAGAAGGCACGCTTCGCTACGAGACCCCGAACGAGCGCGTGCTCCACTACGAAGCGTTCCTCGCGCCGCCGGAAGAGCGGATGGTCGATCAACTGACCGAGCGCGATCGGGCGCGGTATCTCCAGCTCCCGAAGGAGATCACGCCGCGCATGCGCGAGCTGGCGACGCGTTGGATCGTCGGCGCGAAGAACGACTACGAGCGCGCGCTCATGATCTCCGAGCACCTCGAGCACGACTACACGTACACGCTGGAGGCGCCTTCGGGCGGGAAGCCGAACCCCCTCGACGACTTCCTCTTCGAATCACGCGCCGGCCACTGCGAGTTCTTCTCGACGGCGATGGCGATTCTCCTCCGCACCGTCGGGGTGCCGACGCGCAACGTCAGCGGCTTCGTCGGCGGGACGTACAATCGATTCGGCGGCTTCTACGCCGTGCGCAACGGCGACGCGCACTCGTGGGTCGAGGCCTACATCGATGCGCCTTCGGGAGGCGGATGGGTGACCTTCGACCCGACGCCCTCGGACGGCGCACAACCGCTCGCCGATGGCGGCGGCTTCTGGGGCCTGCTCCGCGACGCCTACGAGGCGGTGTCGCAAGGGTGGGATCGCTACGTCGTCAACTACGATCTGCCGACGCAGATGACGCTCTTCCAGCGCATTCAGCGGAGCCTGGAGAAGGCCCGCAAAGACCTGTCGCCGGGCTCGAGTGGAATCAAGCTGCGCACCGTGCTCATCGCGGGAGGCGTCCTCTTCCTCGTCGGTGCAGGCGTCTATTTCTACCGTCGTCGGCGACTTCGCCCGGACGCCGAAGAGAAGCTCGCTACGCGTGCGAGGCAGCAGCGCGTCGCCACCGAGCTGTGGATGCAGGCCGAAGAAGCGCTGCAATCGCGGGGGGCCTCGCGTCCACGCAACATCCCGCCGCTGCGATTCGCGGAACAGCTCCGCGAGACCCGCAAAGACACGCTCGGCGAGCAGGCGTATGCGCTTGCGAGTCGATATGCACTCGCGCGCTTCGGAAACGTCGCGCTCTCGACGGAAGAAGAGCGGGAGTTCCTTCGTCGCGTCGCCGTCATTCGTCAAGGCGAAGTCGCCGAGGACGAGGCGCTGCCGCCGGCAGCCGCGGAGTAGGAGAAACGACGTGCGCAACTCGCTCCGATGGGCTCCTCTCGCGATGGTCGCGATCGCTGTCTTCACGCTCGCGGCGGCCGTGTGCGGCTGCGGAGGAACCCCACCGCCTCCGAACGCCTGCGCGATGCCGCCCAAACCGGAGCCGGAGAAGCCGGAGAAGCCGGGGAAGCCGAAGAAGGACGACTTCGGCGTCTGCACCGACGCCCCGTCCGATGGGGGTCTCGCCGACGCAGGAGATGCGCCGTAGCGCCTCGAGCCCTGCAATTTTGGCCGTTTCCGCTCGGGCGGCTCGCTACTAAAGTGGGCCGCCCATGATTCACCGCGTCGCGCTCGGAGCGCTTCCCGACAAGCCGCACACCGTCTTTCGCGCGCCCGACGGGAGCATCGTCTACGAGGAGATGTTCACGCGCGGCGGTTTCGACGGACCGTTCTCGTATCTCCATCACCGCATGCCGATCACCGCGCCGCGTGGGGTCGAGGCGACGACGCGCGGGTTTCCGATCGCGCAGCCGAGCGCCGAGGGCAACCATCCGCTCCAGCGTCGGCTCTACGATTCGAACCTCGCGACGACGGGTGGGGCGATGCTCGAGGCGCGCACGCCGATCGTCGTCAACAAGGACGTCTCCATGTACGTGGCGCGGCCGACCAAGAGCGACGACGTGCTCTTCGCCAACGGAGACGGAGACGAGCTCTGGTACGTATTTTCCGGCGACTTGGTGCTCGTGAGCCCATTCGGTCGGCTCGCGGTCACCGCTGGGGACTACGTGCACGTGCCTCGATCGTGCGTGCACCTCTGGGAGTTGGTTTCGAAGGACGCGGCGCTGATCGTCTTCGAAGCGCGCGGCGGGTGTTACGTGCCCGACAACTTCCGCAACCCGGTCGGGCAGCTCAAGCTCGATGCGCCGTACACGCACCGCGACTTCAAGATCCCAGAGGCGCCCATTGCGTCGTTCGATCACGCGCCGAGCGGGCCGACCGAGCTGGTGGTGAAGAAGCTCGACAAGTTCTCGATGCACCACCTCCAGTACACGCCTCTCGACGTCGTCGGCTGGGATGGCTTCGCCTATCCCTTCGCGTTTCCGATCGAGAAATATCAGGCAAAAACGGGCCTCATCCATTTGCCGCCGACCATCCACACGACGTTCGTCGGGCCCGGCTTCGCCATCTGCTCGTTCGTGCCGCGCGTCACCGACACGCACCCGCAGGCGATTCCCTGCCCGTATCCGCACTCGAGCGTCGATTGCGACGAGATCCTCTTCTACGTGAAGGGCAACTTCACCAGCCGCCGCGGCGTCGGACCGGGCGCGATCTCGCTTCACCCGGCCGGAATCGCGCATGGACCTCATCCGGGCGCCTACGAAGCGAGCATCGGCACGGTGCGCACCGACGAGCTGGCGGTGATGATCGACACCTTCGCGCCGCTGATTCCCACGCGGGAAGCCGTGGCGTTGGAGAACCGCGACTACCACATGGCGTGGCAGCTCAAGACCTAGAAGAGGTCGTCGTTTCGACGAAGACTACTTCGCGGTCACGAGCCACTTCAGGGCTTTGCGGAAGTTCTGGCCCATGGTCTCGCTCGGGATGGCGTGCCAGTAGCCCTTGGGGACGTTGAGCTTCACCGGGACGTGGAGCGCGCGCAGGTGCTCGAAGGCCTGCTGCGACTCGCTCACGACCATGTCCATCTCGCCGGTCCAGAGATAGACGCGCTTGAGCTTCTTGCTGGCCGACTCGATGACCGTCTTGTCGTAGCCGAAGTAGCGATCGCAGCTGGCGATGATGAGCCAACGATTGAAAGTCTTCGGGTCGTGCTCGCCGATGTTCTGGGCGATGAACGCGCCCTCGGAGAAGCCGATGAGGACGTTGCCGTAGAGCTGCACGCGTCGGCCGAACTTCTTGCGAAGCGAGGCGAGCGCGCCCATCACGTTCTTCATCGAGCTGACCGGATCGTTGCCCCAACCCTTGGAGCCACCGCCGCGATCTTCTTGGCCGGAAGGGCACAAAACCCAGCCGAATTCGGTGCCGACGCGGGCCCAGTCACGACAGCCTTCGGCGGGAGAACCACCGCGGCCGTGCAAGTAGACGATGACCGGCTTCATCGAGCGCGCGCTGCGCGGCTTGTAGAAGTACGCGTCGGGAAAGCCCGGGTTCTCGATGGCTTGGGGCGCGATGGCGTTGAGGCCGATTTGTCCCTGCGGCTTCTGCGAGAGGCCGGTGGGGATGGCCGGCGCTGCGGCGACCGAGGGAGCGCCCGAAGGAGCCGCGTTGGCGCTCGGTCCCGGAAGGACGAGCGCCGCGCCGACGACGGCGACGAGGGGGAGGGCGAAGGCAGTGAGCTTCTTGGCGAACGACATCGGATCGAGCGAGCCTCTTCGAACGTCGGCTAGCAGACGCTCGGAGCGGAGAACAAATTACGCACCGATCTCTTTCTAGCCCAGCTACCCCGAGGAAATCACGCGTCGCGATGCACTCGACGGATGTACAGGAGGGAGCTCAGCCCGCCACCAGCACGAACTTGGTGATTTCTGGGCGAATCGCGATGCGGGTGGGCGGGCCGGAGGTGCCGAAGCCGCGGTTGACGTAGAGGCGAAGGTCGTCGTGCTGCGAGAGTCCGGCGAGGCTCGGGTAGGCCTGCGCGAGGACGAGGGGCCCGAACGGGGCGATTTGGCCGCCGTGGGTGTGGCCCGACAGCATGAGGTCGAAGCCGAAGATCTGTGCCCGCGAGACGTACGAAGGTTGGTGACAGAGGAGGATGCGCGCGAGGTCGGGCGGCAGACGCGAGAGCGCAGCAGCGGGACGCGGACCAGGTCCTCGACGGTGCCGCTCGGAGGACAGGTCGTCGACGCCGACGAGCGCGAAGCCTCCGCCATCGTTCGGCGCGATGACGCGACCTTCGTTGTAGAGCGCGTCGACGCCGGCGCTGCGAATCGCGCCGAGCACGAGATCGGCGCCGGCGTAGTGCTCGTGGTTGCCGGCGATGGCGACGCCACCGAAGCGCGCGTGGTTCGAGACGCGACGAAGCCAGGCGACGGCGGACGGCACCCAGATGCGCTGCACTTCGATGAGATCGCCCGTCATCGCCACGAGGTCGGGACGGAGGCGGGCGATGGCCTCTTCGGCGAGCCGCAGGGGATGCTCGCCGAGAAAAGGGCCGACGTGCACGTCGGAGAGTTGCACCAACGTGAAGCCATCGAGAGCGCGCGGCAGGCGGGCGAGGCGAATGGGGACCTCGACGATCTCGAAGTCGACGCGCGTCTTGAACGTGCCCCAGAGGATCGGCAAGCTGCTCCCGAGCGCGATCGTTCCAGCGCCTATTTTCGCGAGCGCTTCGCGTCGATCGAGGACGACGACCGGCGTCGAGGACGCGGGGACGTCGGTGGTTCGGCGACGGGCTCGAAGCCAGAGCGCCACCTCGAGGAGGACGATGCCGCCGAAGGCGATCGCGACGAAGAGGTGGAGGAGCGAAACGCTGGCGTCGAACGTCTCCATCCACGCGCCTCCCGTCGCGGCGACGCGGGAGACGAGGAGCGGCACGCCGACGAGCACGACGATCAGTCCGAAGAGCGCGAGCACCACGGTTCGCCGAAGTCGAAACCGGAAACGCGCCCAGAGCACTACGAGCGTGTCGAAAATGGCCGTCGCGGAGGCGATGGCGAGGACACGGACGAAGTCGCTCAACGTGCCTCGAGGCGGCGGGTGGCGGCCGGCCCTCGGTGCGTGCGGCGCGGGAGAACGCTTTGGCTCGAAGCGAGGAGTCGACCGTCGTCGCGCTCACCGGCAATGAAGCGCTGTGCGCCGGCGTAGGCGATCATCGCCGCGTTGTCGGTGCAGCTGGCGAGGGGAGGCACGGTGAGGGCGAGGCCGCGCGCCTTGGCTGCCTCGATCGCACGCGCGCGAAGCTCGCGATTGGCCGCGACGCCGCCGGTGATCACGAGGTGATGGAGCCCCTCGGAGTCGGCTGCGGCAATCAACTTGTCGATGAGCACACGCGTGGCCGTGGCCTGGAACGAGGCGCAGACGTCGGCGACGGTTTGCTCGTCTCGCTCGGGGTGCGACGCCACCCATTCGGCGACCTGGGTCTTGAGTCCAGAGAAGCTGAACTCCAGGCTCTTGCGCTGCGCCATCGGGCGAACGAACGGGATGCGCGTCGGATCACCCTGTTTTGCGAGGCGATCGACGACAGGACCGCCTGGGTACCCGAGGCCGAGGAGCTTCGCCACTTTGTCGAAGCACTCGCCCGCGGCGTCGTCACGGGTCGCCCCGAGCTCGCGAATTTGCGGTGCGAGCGGTCCGTCGACTCGATAGATGGCGGTGTGTCCACCCGAGGCGAGGAGCCCGGCGTAGGGAAACGAGAGAGGCGCATCGGCACCGGGGACGGGCTCGCGACGAAGGAAGGGCGCGAGCAGATGCCCGATCAAGTGATCGACGCCGACCAGCGGCACGCCCGAAGCGAACGACAGCCCCTTCGCCAGCTGCACGCCGACGAGCAAGGCCCCGATGAGCCCGGGGCGACACGTCACCGCGATGGCGTCGACCTCGCGAAGATCTTTTCCTGCGCGTGCAAGCGCCTCACGAATCACCGGCCCGGCAGCGCGAAGATGATCGCGCGAAGCGAGCTCGGGCACCACACCACCGTAGGGAGCGTGCAGCTTCACCTGGCTGTGCACGACGTCGGAGGCGACGTCTCCGTCGGACGAGACCACTGCCGCCGCCGTCTCGTCGCACGACGACTCCACTCCGAGCACCCAGGCGACCATGCAACCCTATGTGCGCGCGCGCCGTCGCGTCGGCAAGTCTACCGCGGACGAGTGGGCAGGGAAGGGTTGACTGCGGGGCCTCGGAAGCGGTGTGCCGGACCCTACCGTGCTAGCACTGCCCTAGCTCCATGACTGCAATGGCGATGACCCTGACGACGTTGTCCAGCTGGCTCGCACCCGCCGGACAACCGCTCGAGCCCATCGACGTCATCGAAGACCGCTTCGCCGGTCTACGCTCGCTTCCCGCCTTCGGCACCGCCGGGCTCTACGCCGTGATGGTCGTCGCCGGGCTCGCGTTCTGCCTCTCCATCTGGGCGACGAAGCGCCCGCGCTATCTCGACGCCGCCCGCAGCGCTGCCTACGCCACGTGTGCGCTCATCGTCTTCGATCTACTGCTGCTCGCCTACGCGTTCCTCTCGCACGACTACCGACTTCGCTACGTCGCCCGCTACAGCGATCGCTCGATGTCGGTCGGCTATTTGCTGACCGCGCTGTGGGGCGGGCAGGACGGCTCGCTCCTCTGGTGGCTCTTCCTTCTCTCGGCCAACACCGCAGCCTGCGTGTTGTGGATGAAGGGCAAATACAAGGAGCTGCAGCCGTACATCATCGCCACGTTGATGACGATCATGATCTTCTTCGTGATCATCATGGGGTTCTCGGCGAACCCCTTCAGCGAGTCGATCGCCGGCGCGCGCGTCGATGGCGAGGGGCTGAACCCGCTCCTCCAAGACTTCTACATGATCATCCACCCGCCGAGCCTCTACACGGGCTTCGTCGGGTGCTCGGTGCCGTTCGCCTTCGGCATCGCCGCGCTCGCCACCGGCCGGCTCGGTGAAGAGTGGATCTACGCCGTTCGTCGCTGGATGCTCTTCGCCTGGATCTTCCTCAGCATCGGCAACACACTCGGCATGGCCTGGGCGTACACCGAGCTCGGGTGGGGCGGTCACTGGGCGTGGGATCCGGTCGAGAACGCGGCGTTCATGCCGTGGCTGAGCGCCTCGGCGTTCGTCCACTCGATCATGATCCAAGAGCGTTGGCGCATGCTCAAGGTGTGGAACATCGTCCTCCTCTCGGTCACGTTCTTCATGACCATCTGGGGAACGTTCCTCACACGCAGCGGGATGATCTCCAGCGTCCACGCGTTCGCGCAGTCGAACATCGGCGTCTATTTCATCTACTTCCTCGTCACCATCGCCACCGTGACGACGGCGCTCACCGTCTATCGGCTCCCCGAGCTGAAGAACGTCAGCGAAGAGGGCAAGCCGACCGAGATGTATCGCGCCGAGGTCGGCAAGGCGTTGATTCGCGTCCTCGCGATGTTCACCGTCGTTCTTTGCGTCATCCGTTGGCAGACGCCGAAGATGGCGCCGGTCGGAGCGCTCGCCTTCGTCACCGTCATCGGGCTCATCGTCTTCGGCGCGAACCGTCTCGCGCACTACTTTCCGAACCAGAAGCGCGGCGCCATCGAGGCCCTCCTCTCGCGGGAAGCGGCGTTCGTCGCCAACAACTGGATCCTCCTGGCGATGCAGGCCTTCATCGCCATCACGACGGCGTTCCCGCTCATCAGCGAGTCGATCACCGGCGAGAAGATCACCGTCGGCCCTGCCTTCTACAACGCGTGGATGGTGCCGCTCGGGCTCTCGCTCTTCGCGCTGATGGGTGTCGGGCCGCTCCTCGGTTGGCGCAAGACGAGCGACTCGGCGCTACGCAAGGCGTTCTTCGCGCCCGGCATCACGATGTTCGCGGTGGTCGCGATGCACTTCGCGATCGGCAAGAAAATAGGTTTCCCCGCGATCGTCGAGAGCGACCCGATCTACAGCGGCGCGCTCGGGAGCATCCTCGCGAAGGCGAGCAGCGTCTTCCCCGTCGTCGCCACCGGGCTCGCCGCCTTCAACGTCGCGGTCATCATCCAGGAGTACAGCAAGGCCGTCCTCGCGCGCATGCGTACCCACCGGGACGAGAACGGGCTCACGGCCGTCTGGGCGCTCGTCGCCAAATCACGTCGTCGCTACGGCGGGTACATCGTCCACCTCGGCATCGTCGCCATGTTCCTCGGGTTCACCGGCGGCGCGTACAAGGTCGACCAAGAGTTCTCGCTCTCGAAGGGCGACGTCGTCGAGTACCACGGGTACCAAATCACCTATCTCGGTCCGCGTCGCGTCAACGACGACCCGGCGAAGATGGAGATCTACGTCGACCTCGCGGTGAAGAAGGGCAATACCGAGCTGCGGACGATGACGCCGGCGCGCTTCGTCTATCGTCGTCAGCAGATGCCGACGAGCGAGGTCGACATCCACGTCGGCCCCTTCGAGGACCTCTACATCGCGCCGGGAAGCGTCAATCCGGAGACGAAGACGGCGACCATCCACGTCTTCGTCAACCCGCTCGAGGTGTGGATTTGGCTCGGTGCGCTGATCCTCGTCTTCGGCGCTGCCGTCTCGACGTGGCCCGAGGCCGCGCTCCAAGAGGTGGGAATCGGCGCCTATCTACGCACTGCCGGTGCGACGGCAGCCTCGCTGGTGCTGGGAGTGGCCCTCGCGATCACCCCTGCGAGAGCGAACGCGCAACAATCGGGGACCTCGTCGCTGCATGCGGGCACCGTCGAGATGAAGTCGCCGGAAGAGCGGCGGCTCTTCAATCAACTGCGCTGTCTCTGTGGCGGATGCGATCGTTTGCCCTTGTCGGCATGCGTCTGCGATTGGGCGAAAGAAGCGCGCCAAGAGATGTCGTCGCGGCTCGCTGCAGGCGAGTCGGTCGACCGGCTGATCGACGACTACGTCGCCAAGCACGGCACGGACGCCAAGGTCGTTCCGCCCAACACCGGATTTCTCAAGAGCATATGGCTCGTGCCTTCGGTGCTGATCGTGGTCGGTGCGGTCTCCGCGGTGTTCGTCGTTCGTCGCTGGACCAGCGGCGCGCGCAACGTCGAGCCGAAGCCGCCCCGCGCGGGCGAGCCCGGGAAGCCGCTCCCCAAGGACGAATACGACGACAAGCTCGACAAAGAGCTTCGTGACCTCGACGACCGTTCGCTGTAAGTAGGCCGCTGAACTGCGTCGCGATAGAAGAGCCTGCCATGCCCGAGGATTCGGAGACCGGTGCCGATCGACAAGCAGCGCCCGTGGGCGACGTCGAGGCTCGTCCGCTTCCTCGGTGGGTGATCCCTGCAGGTATCCTCGGCATCGCCGCGGTGGCCGTAGGCGTAGGCCGACTAAGCAGCCCCGCCGTCTCTGCGCTCTTCCTCTCCGCCATCGCCATTCTCTCGGTGGTGGGTTTTCTCTTCCGCACCGTGCAGAACGTGGCCGCGCCGCCGATCGACGACGAGCCCGAAGAGCTGGCGCCCACCCAGGCCGAAGATGCAAAGCGTGCGGCCCTGCGAGCGTTGCGCGATCTCGAATACGAGAAGGGCATCGGCAACGTCAGCCCCGCGGACTACGCGAAGCTCCTCGAGAAATATCGCGCCGAAGCCAAGCGGACGATGCGCGTCGTCGACGAAGAGCGCAAAGAAGCCCGCCTGCGCGCCGAGAAGTTGGTCGCGCAAGAGATCGCTGCGTTCTTGCCCAAGGCCGACGAGCCCGAGGAAGAAGTCGGCACCGAACCGGACGAACCCGAAGAAGACGAGAACGTCGTGATCACGTGTCCCAAGTGCAGCACGAAGAACGACGCCGACGCCGTCTTCTGCAAGAAGTGCGGGCATGATCTGGCAAAGAAAGAGGCTTCGGCGTGATCTGGCGCCGAGCTCTCCGCGTCCTCCCCCTCGCGCTGACGATGGGCGCGCTGACGTTCTCTCGCGAGGGATTGGGACAGACTCCGTCCGCCAGCACGGCTCCCAGCACGGCCCCATCGGCTTCGAGCTCGGGCTCGGGCTCGGGTGTGCCCGCGGGTGAGGGTGTTCCTCCGGGACATCCACCGATGGGCGAGCCCACCCATGCCGGTCCGATTCCCGAGGGAGGAGGTGCGCCGCTCCCCGAGGTACCTTCCGATCAATTCGAGGAAGACACGCGCATTCCTATCGGGGAAATTCGCCTTCACGTCGCCGACGAAAAAGATCACCCGATTCCACGATGGAAGGTCACCCTCAACGTTCTTCGGCAGTCGATCTCGCAAGGTGATGCGCGATCGCGCACCGAGGCCGAGACCGACGACGTCGGTGACGTCGTCTTCTCGGGGCTCAAATCCGGCACCGGTTGGTCGTATTCGATTTTCATCGAAGGCTCGTCCGCCGATGGCTCGGTGACCGCGAAATACGGCAGCCCGCCGATCATGTTGCCGCTCTCCCACGGCTATCGCGGGCTCCTTCATCGCTTCCCGGTCGCCTCTTCGATCGACGGATTGATGGTCGCGGTGGGCGGCGTCGACACCGGCATCGAGATTCGTGACGACGTCGTCGAGATTCAGCAGACCTTCGAGATCATCAACGCCGGCGCGACGTCATGGGGGCTCGGACAAGGGCTGCTGTTGAAGCTCCCGTCTACCTCGAAGGCGTTCCGTGCGCCCGATCCTATGGGCGACATGATGGCCGTGCCGGTCGAAAATTCGGGTGTGAAGTGGGTCGGTTCATTTCAACCCGGAACGACGACGCTCTCGTACGACTACAAGCTGCCTTACGACGGTGAAGCTACCGTCGATGCTGAAATCGAGTTGCCGCCGCGCGTCCTCGCCGCACGAGTGAGACTCGCTGCACGGCGCGAGATGACCCTCGACGTCGACGGGTTTCCTGCGGGCGCCCTCGATACGTCGGGTCTCGGCGTCCACGTGCTGCAGACGGTGAAACGTGGCGATCCGAAAGATCCGATTCGCTCGCTGAAAATCCACGTCCGCGGGCTCCCTCAACAAGGGCCCGAGAAGTGGATCGCAACCGCGCTCGGGCTCTCGGGTGTGGTGCTCGGTTTCGTCCTCGCATACGGGACGCGCTCGAAGAACGCGAGCCACGATCCCGAACGACGCAAACGTCGACGTCGGTACCTCCTCGACGAGCTGCTCACCCTCGAGCAGGCCAAGCAGCGCGATCAGGTGGGCCCTCGTGGGTACGAGCGCGAACGCGCGAGGCTCATCGACGCCCTCGCAGACGCCCTCGACGAAGTCCCCGCAGATGCGCCCACTCCGTACCGAACCCGGACCGAAGGCGACGCCAAGAAGGCCTCCGCGAAGAAGCCGCAGAGCGACACGCAGAAGCGGCGCTGAGCCGACTCCGAGGCCGTGCCGAGCCGGTGATACAGGCGCGGAGTGCTACGCTCGCCGCATCATGACGATCCGAAAAATAGCCACCATCGGTCATCCGGTGCTGCGAGTGCGTGCCCGGGAGATGACCCGCGAAGAGCTCGCGTCCACTGCCATGCAGACGTTCATCGACGACCTCGTCGAGACGATGCGCGATGCGAACGGTGCCGGTCTCGCGGCCACGCAGGTGCACGAGACGATTCGCATCTGCGCCATCGAGGTGAAGGACAACCCTCGCTATCCGTACAAACCCAACGTGCCGCTGACCATATTGATCAATCCAGAAATCGAATTTCTGACCACGCGGACGTTCGCCAACTACGAAGGATGCTTGAGCGTCCCCGACCTGCGCGGGGTCGTCGACAGGGTCTCCGAGATTCGCGTGAAAGCGCTCGATCGACAGGGAAATCCAATAGACAAAGTCGTTCGAGGACTCACCGCCGGGACCTACCAACACGAGGTAGATCACCTCGACGGGAAGCTCTTCCTCGACCGCGTGACGGACACGACGACGCTCTGTACGTGGAAAGAATTCGAGAAGAGGCAGCTCGCCGGCTTCGCTGCACGCGCCACCGAGATCGTTCGCGAGTTCGGTAGCTGAGTACGCTCGAATTCGAGATCGTTCGTGAATACGCCAGCACGATGGTGCGTGCGAACGACGATTTGTCGTGCCCTGTGGACAGCGTGAGGACGTGAGGGAGGGACAAGAGGTGCCGAGCTCGTGGGGAAGAATGACCCTCGGCTTCCCCCACGACATGTCCCTCTTCTACTCTCGGGAACGTCCACACCCCTTGGGCCAACTTCCTTGCAGAAAAAAAGCATCCCCGCATTCTTTCCACAGAACCCACAGGGCCTTCTTGTTCCTACTATTGGATCTTTAACCTTCTCCTGAGAGAGAGAGTCTCCCTCCGGATCCCGGGAAGCTCGGTTCGCTGACGGCAGGCGGGGAGGAAACCGGGAAAGGACTAGAACCGCAGGCGGTGCAGGCGTAAGGGGTTCCCCCCTCGGAGGAAGCCATGGACGTCGTTCTCGCCAAGAAAGATCTGCTCCGCCTCTTCGGTCGTGCGCAAGGCGTCGCCGACAAAAAGAGCACGATGCCGATCCTTTCCAACGTCTTGATTCAAGCCGAAACCGGCGGAATCTTGCGAGCCTCGGCGACCGACCTCTTCATGGCGGTGACCGCCAGCGCGACAGGCGAAGTCAACCGTCCGGGGACGCTCGCGGTGCCTGCCAAGGACCTGCTCGAGCGCGTGAAGGCCATGCCCGAGGGGCCCGTGCAAATCTCCTCCGCCGAGGGCGCGACTGCACAGCTCAAGGCCGTCGGTGCGCGTCGCGAGTTTCGTCTCCGCGGCATGCCCGGCGAAGATTTTCCGGCGCTCCCCAAGCCCGATCCGAACGCGACCGCGAACACCATTTCCTGTCCGCTCCTGGCCGAGCTGATCGCGAAGACTCATTTCTCGATCTCCTCCGACGAGACGCGTCCTCACCTCAACAGCGCGCTCCTCGAGTGGGACGGCGAGGTCGTGCGCATGGTGACCACCGATGGTCATCGTCTCTCCAAGCACGAGGTCGCGGCCGAGGGTGGGCAGAAGGCGAGCTTCTCGCTGCTCATCCCGCTGAAGGGCATCGCCGAGCTTCGCCGTCTCTGCGACGAGGCCAAGGCCGACAAGGACGCGAGCCCGCTCAAGCTCATGCGCGGTGGGCCGAACGTCTTCTTCGTTCGTGACGACACGATGCTCGCCATCAAGCTCGTCGACGCGCAGTTTCCGCCCTACCAGCAGGTCATTCCGCAGAAGACCGGCTCGCGCGTGCGCGTAGGCCGGGCTCAGCTCATCGACGTCCTTCGCGCCATGTCGGTCGCCGCGAGCGAGCGAACGGGGAGCGTGCGTCTGACGCTCGGCGCCGGGACGATGCGCGTCACCAGCGAAAATCCGGACAGCGGCGACGCGTTCGACGAGCTCCCCATCGAGTACGCGGGCACCGAGATCACCATCGGGTTCAACGTCCGTTACGTTCTCGACGTGCTCACCGCGCTCGACGACGAAGACGTGCAGCTCGGGGTGACTGGCGAGCTCGATCCGGTCGTCATCGAGCCTGGGAGCGAGAAGAAGTTCCTCGCCATCGTCATGCCCATGCGCATCTGACGCGCGAGCGCCGTCGTGCTCGCCGTTCGTTCTCTGCTCGTTCGCGGCTTTCGAAACCTCGCCGCCCAAGAGCTGGAGCTGCACCCTCGGTTCAACGTTCTCTACGGAGAAAATGGCCAAGGGAAGACGAATACGATCGAGGCCCTGTATCTCGCGACCACCTCGCGGAGCTTTCGTACGAGCGCACTGCAGGATTGTCTCTCGCACGGCGAAGAGGCTTCTCGGGTCAAGGTCGCGGTCGATGACGAACGAGACGTCGGTGCTTCGTCACGTGAGCAAATCGTCGATCTGAAAGCAAGCGCCCAAGGTTCGGCGCGTCGGGTCCTTCTTTCGGGAAAGCGACCCAAATCGATGGCCACGTTCGCGCTCGCGACGCCGATCGTCCTCTTCGAGCCGGCGAGCCTGACGCTGACGCAGGGGGGAGCCTCGGAGCGACGCCGCTTGCTCGATCGCGTCGGCGCCCATCTCCTGGCTTCGAGCGGGGGTGCTGAAGCTCTCTTGCGCGACGCCACGCGATATCGCCGGGCCCTCCTTCATCGCAAACGTGCGCTCGCGCAAGGGGCTGGAGCGAGGGTCCTCGAGCCGTTCGAGCGAATCATGGCGGAGCATGGCATCTCGATGATGCAGGCTCGACAGCGGGCGACCGACGCGCTCGTCGGCGAAGCTCTCGTCGCCTTCTCTTCGATCGCGCAGACCCATCTCGAGTTGTCGATTGCCTACGCGCCGCGGGCACCGACCGACTTCGATGGCTTCGTCGCCGCGCTCGCGCAAAGGCGCGACGACGACGCCCGGCGAGGTACGGCGACGATCGGTCCGCACCTCGATGATTTACGCGTATTTCTCGGCGGAAGACCGGCGAGGCAGGTCGCGTCGCAGGGGCAGCATCGCGCCATCGTGCTCGCACTCAAGGGAGCAGAGCTCGCTTCGATCGCACGTGCGCGGCACGTGCCGCCGATTCTCCTCCTCGACGACGTATCGAGT
Organism: Deltaproteobacteria bacterium; assembly: GCA_025363655.1. GTDB lineage: Bacteria > Myxococcota_A > Polyangia > Polyangiales > JADJMO01 > JANYDK01. The sequence goes on from JANYDK010000123.1 coordinate 143,347, forward strand.
GAGCTCGACCCGAAGCGAAGCCAAGCGCTCTTTCAATTTCTCTCCGCGCAGGTAGGCCAGGTGGTGCTGACGACGACCCGTCCCGACCTCATCCCGATCGACCGAGATAGAGCCCTCTTCGAGGTCGATCAGGGCGTCGTCCGGGCTCGACGTTAGAGCTGGTTTTTTCGGCGAAAATCGTCCCCAGAGCACGCGACTCTCTTCCTCGGACGTGGTAAGAAAATCGGCTCCCGAATCGCTCCTTTGGAGGCGCACATCTCGATGACCGAACTCAAGCCGCAGCCCTCTTCGCCTCCCTCGACGACGCCCTCCCAGCCTCCCCGGAGCGATGGCTACGCGGCCTCGAACATCCAGGTGCTCGAGGGGCTCGAGGCGGTGCGCAAGCGCCCCGGCATGTACATCGGCGACGTGCACGATGGCTCGGGTCTCCATCATCTGGTGTGGGAAGCCGTCGACAACGCGGTCGACGAGCATCTCGCGGGCCACTGCAAAAAGATGACGATCGTCGTCCACACCGACGGCTCGATCTCGGTCGAAGACGACGGGCGCGGCATCCCTACCGACATGCACGCGAAGGGCGTCTCGGCGGCAGAGGTCGTGATGACGGTCCTTCACGCCGGCGGCAAGTTCGATCACGACTCGTACAAAGTCTCGGCCGGTCTCCACGGCGTCGGCGTCTCGGCCGTGAACGCAGTCTCCGAGTGGCTGAAGATGGAAATCAGCCGCGACGGGCACAACTACTTCCAGCAGTACACGCGCGGCGCGCCCAACGCCCCGCTCGCCGCCATCGGCGACACTGCTCGCACCGGCACCAAAATCTCGTTCAAGCCCGACCCGCAGATCTTCGCGCAGAACGAGGGCGACGTTCACGAGTTCAATCACGAGATCATCGTCTCGCGCCTCCGTGAGATCGCGTATCTCAACGCCGGCTTCGTCATCGATTTCCGCGACGAGCGCGCGGAAGGTCGCAACCACGTCTTCGAGTACAGGGGTGGCCTCGCCGAGTTCGTGGCGCTCCTCAACAAAGCGAAAGAGCCCATCCACGAGCAGGTCATCGCCTTCCGCGTCGAGCAAGAACGGGTCGACGTCGAGATCGCGCTGCAGTGGAACGCGTCGTTCGCCGAGCAGGTGTTCGCCTACACCAACAACGTCCACAACAAGGACGGCGGCACCCACCTCACGGGTCTCCGTGGAGGGCTGACGCGCACCATCACCAACTACGCGACCGCGCAGAACCTCCTGAAAGAGGCGAAGAACGGCCTCTCGGGCGAAGACATCCGCGAAGGCATCACCGTCGTCATCTCGGTGAAGCACCCCGATCCTTCCTTCGACTCGCAGACCAAGTCGAAGCTCGTCTCCTCCGAGGTGAAGAGCATCGTCGAGAACGTCATCGTCGAGCGCCTCGGTCAGTTCCTCGAGGAGAACCCGGCCACCGCGCGGAAGATCGTCGAGAAGGCGGTGATGGCGGCGAAGGCTCGCGAGGCCGCCCGCAAGGCCCGCGAGGTCGTTCGCAAGAGCGCGCTCGATCCTCTCTCGATCAGCGGCAAGCTCGCCGACTGTCAGGACAAAGATCCGAGTCGCTGCGAGATCTACATCGTCGAGGGAGACTCCGCCGGCGGCTCGGCCAAACAAGGTCGCGATCGTAAATTTCAGGCAATTTTGCCCCTTCGCGGAAAGATTCTCAACGTCGAGCGCGCGCGTCTCGACCGCATGCTCGGCTCGGCCGAAATCGGCACCCTCATCACCGCGCTCGGGTGCGGCATCGGCGAGAGCAGCTTCGACATCGGCAAGCTCCGCTACCACTCGATCATCCTGATGACCGACGCCGACGTCGACGGCTCGCACATTCGCACGCTGCTTTTGACCTTCTTCTTCCGCCAGATGCGCGAGCTGGTCGAGCGCGGGCACCTCTACATCGCCCAGCCGCCGCTCTACCTCGTGAAGTCGAAGAAGAAAGAGTTCTACATGAAGGATCAGGAAGCCCTCGATGGCTTCGTGCTCCTTCATGGCTGCGAAGGCGTCTCCGTTCGCGGCTCCAAGGGCCCCGAGGTCAGTGGCCCGCTGCTCTACAAATTGATCGTCGCCAAGCTGCGCCGGTTTCGCCTCGCGCTCGGCAAGCTCGATCGTCGCGGTGATCCGCGCGTCTATTCCGCCATCGTTCGAAGCAGCCGCCTCACCGCGCTCGGCCTTCGCGATTCGGCGACGGTCGATCGCGCGATACAGCAGATGGAAGAGACCATCGCCTCCCGCTACCCCGATATCGTGCCGGTCGTGGTCGAGCGTGGCGTCGATGCTGCGCATGGTGCAGCCACGCTCTCGATCACCACGCGCAACGGGGCCTCGACGCGAACGACCCAGTTCGATTACGAGGTCGCCGACGGTGCCGAGTGGCAGGAGATCCTCGCCGTCGACGCCGAGGTGCGTGACGTCGCCGCGCCTCCCTACGTCGTCAGCGAACGCGACGGCGTCGAAGATCCCATCCCCGACGCCGAGTCGCTCTACGAGTTCGTCGACAAGCGCGGTCGCAAAGGCATCGACATCCAGCGGTTCAAGGGCCTCGGCGAGATGAACCCCGGGCAATTGTGGGAGACCACCATGAACCCCGACGCGAGAATTCTCCGCCAGGTGACCATTCAAGACGCCGTCGAGACCGACCAGATCTTCTCGGTGCTGATGGGCGATCAGGTCGAGCCGCGTCGTGCCTTCATCGAGGCCAACGCGTTGACCGTGAAAAACCTCGACATCTGAAAAACAGCTACACTCTCTGAGTGCCGTCCTTCAAGGCGCCGACCGGAGACACGACCGCGTCTCGTATCAAGACGCTGGTGATCCATGTCGAGCGCCTGCATGGGCGGGCCGAGGTCGACGACTTCCTCGCCGAGGTCGGCATCGGCCGCGACTTGGTCGTCGACGAGACTCGTCCGGTCAGCGTCGCGATGTGGCGCAAGGCACTCGAGCAGTTCGCGCGTCGCTATGGGACGACCGAGATCGAGCGAACCTCGCCCGACGTCGTTCACACAGGAAATCTCGGGCCGTGGATCCACGTCGTTCGCAACGCCGACAGCGTCGTCGACGCCTATCGGCTCATCGAGGGCGGCTCGACCAACCTGACGACGACGACGCGCATCGAGACGGTGCGTTCGGGCGATGGCTTCTGGGTCGGGCGACTGCACGTGCTCCACGATCCTTCGCTCGAGCGCGGCGGGCTCCTCGCGGCCGCACGTCGTGCCGAGCTCGCCGCGGTGCCTACCCTCTTCGGATTGCCCGAGGCAGACGTGCGCGAGACCGCTTCGCTCGAGCGCGGTGACGCCTATTACGAATACGAAGCGCGCTGGCCCGATCCGCGAATGTCGGTGACGCTGCGTGTGCTCGCGGTGCTCGTCGCCACCTCGGTCTTCGCGGGCGTCGGGCTGGCGGCCTTCAAGGTTCCGGGGCTGATGGTGATGTCGCTGATGGGGCTCGTCGCCGGGCTCCTCGGCCTGCGCCTCTACGAGGGTGAGCGGCTCCGTCGAATACAGGTTCATAGTCAGTCTATGCGCATCCGGGCCTTGGAAAGAAGCCTCGAGCTGCAGGAGGCGCCCGACACGCGCCACGCACTCGGTGATCTCGACGGGCAGGTCATCGCGGGGCTCTATCGCTTGCACGCGCGGCTCGGTGCGGGCGCGACGGGCGTCATCTACGAGGCGTTGCGGCTGTCCGATCGAGCGCCGGTGGCGGTGAAGTTGCTGCGCGCTGCCGTCGCCGAGGACACGGTCGCTGCCGATCGACTGCGACGCGAAGCCGAGGCGCTGCGCCTCACGTGGCACCCCAACGTGGTCGAGCTCTACGATCACGGTCACCTGCCCGACGGCTCGTCGTACCTGGTGATGGAGCTCCTTCGCGGCGAGACCTTGGCGATGCGTCTCTCGCGACAGCGTCGGCTCTCGTCGGCGGAGATGCTGCCGATCGTCGAGCAGATCTGCGAAGCGCTCTCGGCGATGCACGCCGCCGGCGTCATCCATCGCGATCTGAAGCCGAGCAACATCTATCTCTGCGAGAAGACCGATTTGCGCTCGTCGAACAACTGGATCCCCCGCGATCCGACGGCGCCGCGCGTGAAGATCTTCGACTTCGGCATCGCCCGCGTCGAGTGGGCCGAGACGCGCATCACCAACATGGGAACGCCGCTCGGTACGCCGGGATACATGGCGCCCGAGCAAGAGGCTGGCGAGACGGTCGACTTGCGGTGCGACGTCTACGCGCTCGGCGCGGTGATCTACGAGTGCCTCTCGGGCAATCCTCCGCCGCTTCGTGCGCGCGCGCTCACCGAGGGGGGCTCGTCGCAGCCGCCGCGTTGGCAAGTGCAACAGACGACGGGCTCGACGGGCCCCGCTCCGCAGGTCGACGAGCGATGGCGCGCGATCGTCGACAAGGCGATGTCACCGAAGCCCGACGATCGCTACCAAGACGCGCGCAGCGTGGCGGCCGCGGTGCACGCGTTGCTCTCGGAACCCAATCCCACCGAGCCCACCACTGCCGAGAGTGACAGTGGCACCATTCCCAAGGCCTCGCGCTCGGCCTGACCGGCCCATCTCGTCGATGCGCGGCGCGCTCGTCCTCGTGGGGGCCCTGATGCCCGTGATGGTCCTTCCGTCGTGTCGTCGCGGCTCGAGCCAAAGCGGTGGCTCCACCACGACGAATCCTGCGAGCACGGCGAGCGCGTCGACGTTCGCGGTCGGCAGCACGAGCGCGTCGTCGACCTCTGGCCCGAGCGCCGACTCACCCCTCGTTCCGCTGCCGGTTCCTCCCAAATTCGCGGCCTGCGAGAAGCCTCCGGTGGGCATGGCCTGCATCCCGGGTGGCGCTGCGATCGTCGGAGCGGACGACGCGCACGATCTCGAGAAGCCGCGTCACTCGATCGAAGTGAGCACCTTCTATCTCGACCGCACGGAGGTCACCAACGCCGACTACGCGCATTGCGTCGCTGCGGGCGGATGTCGCGAGGTGCCTCCGGCCTACGCCACCTTCCAGACGCCGAAGCAGCCGGCGGTGCCGATGCAGTGGGAGAACGCGCGCAGCTACTGTCAGTGGATCGGCAAGCGGCTGCCGACCGAGGCCGAGTGGGAGAAGGCAGCGCGCGGTGGTGAAGAGGCGCGCACCTACCCTTGGGGCAACGACGCGCCGAGCTGCGAAAAGGCTTCGTACAAGGGCTGTTTGCCCGACGTCACCCGCGACGTCGGCAGCTTTCCCGCAGGCGCGTACGGCCTCTTCGATCTCGCCGGCAATGGCTACGAGTGGGTCTCCGATTGGGCGAGCGCTTGCTATGACGGGTGCGAAAAACCGTGCGGCGCGGCGTGCCTGGGGCTCGATCCGATGGGGCCGTGCGATGGCGCACCGTCCTGCGAAGGGCACTATCGTCGCGTGCTCAAGGGTGGCTCTTGGTACTGGCCGGCCGACGAGATTCGCGCGTCGTGGAGGCGTCCGGAGATGCCCGAGAGTCATCTCCATCGCCTCAGCTTTCGCTGCGCCGCGCGCTGGCCGGAGCTGTTTTCCTGGCCTCCCCGCGCGCTGATGGAGCCGCGTCCCACGGTCGCTTCGCTTTCGCCTCCCTCGAAGCAAGCGCTGCGTCTCGCGGCTTCGGTCGCGCCCGACTCCGACATCCTCGCGGTCAAGCCGTGCGAGGACAAGCTGCAGATCGGTCCCGATTGTCGTGATGCCACGAGCTACATCTCGACCAACGAAGAGAACCGCGAGGTCTGGATTCCCTATCTGAAGAACCTCGGCGGCGGCTACGTCGGCGTCGGCGCCGATCAGAGCTACGACCTCATCGCGATCGCCAAGAGCGAGTGGGTCTGGCTCCTCGACTACGACCCCTCGGTGGTGCGCGTGCACCAGATGTTGCGCGCCCTGATCCGCGTCGCCGAATCGCCGAGCGCGCTGATTACCCTATTTTCCAAGGAGAATTCGGATAGCTCGCGTGCGCTCATCGAGGCCTCGATCGAGGATCCCGACGAACGGACGGCGACTGGAACGCTCTTCGCCAATGTGCGTCCCGTCCTCGGCAAGCAGCTAGCCCGCGAGATGGAAGAGAAGAAGGGCAGCGAAGGCTTCGGCTGGTTGCGTGTGCCCGAGCACTACGCCTGGATGCGTACGCTCTACCTGCAGGAGCGCATTCAACTCCTCAAGGGCAACATCCTCACCGACAAGGCGATGCCGAGCATCGCGGCGGCGGCGCGCAGCCTCGGGGTGACGGTGCGCGTCTACTACCCGTCGAATGCCGAGGAAATGTGGCGCCTCTCGCCGCGCTACCGCGAGAACGTCCGCGCGCTTCCCTTCGACGACCGGTCGCTCGTCGTGCGCACCGTCAGCGGCAAGCAGTTCAAGGGCAAGACCTACAGCTATTGGCACTACGTCGTGCACGGCGGGCTCCACGCGCAGTGGCTGCTCGGCAAGGGGACGTGCGATCACGTGTGGTGCTTCATGACGATGCGTCACGCGACCGAGGTCGACAACCTCAGCGCCATCGGGCTCTTCGCGACGACGCCGCGGGAGTGATCACTCGGCGGCGAGGGCACGCACCTTCGCGGCTCCATTGTCGCGAAACCCCGGAGAAACCAGGTCGATCGCCTTCATCGGGACGCGCACGCCTTGCTCGAGGAAGTAGTCGTCGGCGGCCTTGCGCAACGTCTCGCTCTCTTCGCTCGTCTCGCCGTCGAGCAAGCGCGAGAGACGCACGCGGGCGGCGGCGGCGTAGAGCTTCATGCCGGTGGCCTCGAAGCCGGTCAGCGCGCGTCGCAGACGGCTGATGGCGCGGTCGGTGTTTCCTCGTCGATCGTCGACCGCTGCGCGGAGGAGCTCGCCGAGCGCGGTCGCCCACGGCATGCGCTCGCGGAAGAGTCGCGTCGCATCGCGCTCGACCGCCGAGAGGAACGTCGCGTCGTCCTCGAGCGCGGCGACGGCCAAGTGGGCGCGCGCGCGTACGTGCCAGGCGAGGATGCGAATCATCTGCACCCGCATGAAGAACGAGCTCTCGAGCTCGCGCCAACGCGCCTGGATTTTCTCGAGCGCCGCGCGCCCGTTGCCTTCGTAGAGGTCGATCTGCGTGCGCGCTCGCATCTCGTCCCAATGCTGCACCTGGAACGAGCGGTTGGACCAGCGAGCCATCGTCTCGTCGACGTGTTTTCGTGCCGTTTCGGCGTCGTCGGCGATGAGCCAGGCGAGGTGCATCTCGCCGATGTGGAGGAACGTCATCAGGTACTGATCGTGCCGCTCTTGCGCTTCGCGGATGGTGCCGGGGAGGCGCTGCCAGACGTCGCGAAACTCGCCGAGGTAGCACATCGATCCGAGGAGGAAGATCTCTCCCGAGTCGAGCTCCCAGCGCGTGCCGACGCCCTTCTCTTGATAGATGGCGAGCCCTCGTTCGCTGGCGTCGCGCGCGTCGAGGTAGCGGCCGCAGAAGTAGTGCGTGCTGCCGAGCGAGCAGAGGTAGAGCGCGGTGGTCTCGCTGCGGCCCGTCTTCTCGATGATCGGACCGGCGGCTTCGCGGAGGGCGTTGGCGCGCTTCTGCGCCGGTCCACCCATCGAGCCGATCATGCCGAGCTCGAGGCCGAGGGCGCGCCCGATGCGTTCGGGCTCCCCCGAAGCGAGCGAGAGCTGGAGATGTTTCGAGGAGAAATAGGCTGCTTGCAGCGTGTCGGCGAGCGCGAGGCCGACGGCGGTCGACCAGCAGACGTCGATGTGCGCGAGCACCGCCGGCGCGATGTGGCTGACGTCGCGCGTCCGATAGCGGAGCCCGCGGATGCGGAGCCAGATGCGCACGAGGAGGAGGGAGACGATCGCGCGGACGATCGACGGAGCGAGGCGCATGCCGACGCGCCCGAGGACGCCCTCGATGACGTCGAGGCCTTGATCGATGTGACCGCTGCAGAGGAGCTGTTCGGCGGCGCGACGTCGGAGATCGAGCTGCTCGGCGTCGTTGGCCTCGGTCGTCGCGTCGAGGTAGACGGCGGCCGCTTCGCGACCTCGGCCGGCGTTGGCGAGCGCGTCGCCGAGCTTGATGCGCAGCGGCTGCACGCGCGCCGAAGCCGGCGGGACCAGCTCGAGCGCGATGCGGTAGTACTGCGCCGCACGATCGAACGCGAGGGCACGTGAGGCTTTGATTGCCGCGGCTTCGGCGTGCTCGGCGGCGCGATCGTCGATGCCCGCGGCGCTGAAGTGCAGATAGAGCGACTCGGGATCGGCCTCGCTCGTCTCGGTGAGCGCGAGGGCGAGCTTGTGGTGTCGCGCCTTCTGTCCCTCGGCGTCGATGAGCGCGATGGTGGTGGCGCGAATGCGATCGTGGAATGGCTCGATGCGATCGGCAGCGCGTGAGCCCGAGGCGCGCACGAGGTGTCCGGCCCGGAGCACGCCGAGCGTCGCGCCGCGTTGATCGCCGGTGAGATCGGCCGCACGAAAGGCGACGCCGATGGCGATCGGCCCGGCGGCGATGGCGGCGATTTCGAGGAGTCGGAGCGCAGGCTCGGGGAGCGATCGCAATCGGTCGCGGAGCATGTCGACGAGCTTGAGGCCGCCGACCGTCGCCGCGGCCCCGGTGCTGCGGATGTAGCGCACGAGCTCGCCGATGAAGAACGGGCTACCCTGCGCCTCGGTGGCGATCTCGTCGGCCAGCGGATCGCGCGAGGGCTCGCTGCTACCGAGGAGGATGCCGGCGAGGAGGCGCGCGTCCTCGTGCGAGAGCGCGCCGACGACGATCGAGGTGACGGAAGGGTCGGAGCGTTTGACCCCAGCCGCTTCGAGCGCGCGCAACATCTCGCTCGAGCGCGTGCTCTCGGCGCTGGCGGGGAGCTCGCCTGAACGCGCGCTCTGCGAGAGACGCTCGCCAGATCGCGCACCGGAGAGGCTCGTCTTGTCGTTGCTGGCGATGCCGCCGAGGCTGACGAGGCTGGTGCGCGGCGTGCCGCTGGCGTCGCTCGATTCGCTCCGCTGCGAGGTCGGGTTGGCCCCCAGGCGCCCATCGCTGCGATAGCCGAGAATGAGGAGAAACGACGGCGGATCGGGCGGCGCGGTGAGTCCGGCGAGGAGCGCGGCGGAGTCGGCGTCGCCCCACTGGAGGTCGTCGATGAAGACGATCAGCGGCCTTCGATCGGCGAGGCGCGTGAGGAGCTCGCGCAAGGCGCCGAAGGCACGCGTACGCAGCTGCTGCGGATCGACGATGTCGCGTGCCAGCTTCGGCGCCGAAGCGAACGCCGGGACGCGATTGAGCACCGGGAAGACGCGCGCGAGGATCGACGCATCGCGCGGGAGGTACGCGAGCACGTCGCTCTTGTCGGCGGCGATCAGCACCTGGGTCAGCGAGTCGATGAGGCTGTCGAAGGCCTTGTAGGGGACCGATTCGCGCTCGTAGCAGCGGCCCATGAGCACCACCGCGTCGCGGCGCAGCTCGGGCTCGATGACGCCGCCGTAGAGCTCCTCGCGACGTGAAGTCGTCTCGCCGACGACGTCGAAGAAGTGCGAGACGAGCGCGCTCTTGCCCATGCCCGAGCGACCGTGGACGAAGACGGTCGCCGCTTGGCCCTCGACGACGCGCCGATACGCGTCGAGCAACGTCTGCAGCGGCACCTCGCGACCGACGAACGGCATCGACACCGACGGCGTGCTGATCGTGCTCGAGTCTCGCGACGAGGCGATTCCGCTCGCCGGCAAGAGCCCGTCTTCGCCGCGATTGAGCCGCTCGATGACCTCGGCGCCGGTCGGTCGCTCGTCGGGGTGCGTGCGCAAGAGCGCCATGCAGAGCCTCTCGAGATCATCGGGGACGCCAGGACGGAGATCCCGTGGACGCTTCGGCAGCTTCAGCTGCTTGTCCATCAACATCTGCATCGGCGCGCCGTTGAAGGGCATGGTGCCGGTGATCGCCTCGTAGAGCACGCACCCGACCGCGTACCAGTCGGCGGCTTCGGTGAGCGGCAAGCCCGCGCCTTGCTCGGGCGCCATGTACGCCGGGGTGCCGGAAATCCCGACCTCGCTGCGATCAGGGCGGTTCATCTCGGTGGCGATGCCGAAGTCGACGAGCACCACGCGGCCCGACTCGCTCACCAAGATGTTCGACGGCTTGATGTCGCGATGGAGGATGCCGAGCGCGTGGAGACCGAGGACGCCTTGCGCCAATTGACGAAGCGCGCCCCGCAGCCGGTCGTAGTCGATCGGCGGGAGCTCACGCGACGGCGGCGGATCGGTGCGGTGGATCGGGCGCTCGGACGAGCGGCTCGGCGGCGAAACCGAGGGCTCGGCCGCGAGCGTGGCGGTGAAGGGCGAGACGTTGAGCGTCGTCGGCACGCGGTGCCAGCACCAGCCGAGGAAGTCGACGCCGGAGATCAGCTCCATCGTGAAGAACCACTGATCGCCCACCGAGACCAGCTCGTGGAGCTCGACGAGGTTCTCGTGGCTGACGTCGGCGAGCGTGCGAAACTCGCGCTTGAAACGATAGAGTGCGACCGGGTCGAGCCGCGCCAACGTCTTCAGGGCGACGCGTGCGTTGCGTTCGTTGTCCAGCGCTTCGTAGACCACGCCGAAGCCGCCAGCACCGAGCCGGCGTTGGATCTGGAAACGCTGCGTCCCGATGAACTCCGACACTGGCCCGCGAGAATACCCCGAGGGGGTCACGTTCGGCCCGGCGTTTTGCCTCTGCCGAGGTGCTGCTACGCTGCCGTCGGTACTTGGTCGCAAACGTTACCGCCCTCGTCGCCCTCGTCGCTCTTGTCCACCCTCCTCCTCGTCCGCCACGGCAAAGCGTCGGCCTTCTCGCCGCAGGGCTACGACCAGCTCTCGCCGCCCGGTTTCGAGCAGGCGCGTCTGCTCGGTGAATATTGGGCCGCGCGCAAGCAGGCCTTCGATCGGGTCTTCGTCGGGCCTCGCAAGAGGCACGCGCAGACGCTCGAAGAGGTCGCCACCGTCTATCGCGCGCACGGTTTGCCGCTCCCCGAGCCCGAGCCGCTCGAGGGGCTCGACGAGCACCACGGGATGCAGCTCCTCTTCGCGATGCTCCCCGAGCTCGGTCGCGACGACGCGCAGCTGCAGGAAATCGCCGCGATTCTCTCTCGCGGGGAGAAGCCCGATCCGCGCGACGTGCTCTCGGTCTTTCGGCGCGTGATGCGTCGCTATGCAGCGGGCGAGCTCGATCACCCGGACATCGAGAGCTGGCGTCTCTTTCGTGCGCGTGTCGAAGAGGCGGTCGAGACGATGACCTCGGCGCTTCCTCGCAACGCCATCGCCGTCGCCTTCACCTCGGCAGGAGCGGTGGGCGCAGCCGTCGGACACGCGCTCGGCGTCGACGATCTGCGCGTCCTCGACCTCGGCTTCTCGCTCTACAACGGCTCGATCAGCGAGCTGACGGTGCGCGACGGTCGCGCCTCCGTCGTCACCTTCAACGGAACGCCGCACCTCGCCGACCCGGCGCTGGTGACGGCCGTTTGAAAGTCGCGGACGCGAAGATGACCGCATGACCGACTTCAGCGATCAACCGGGCAAGGTCCGCGACGGTCAGGGCTTCGATCTCGCGGCGCTGCGAATTTGGCTGAAAAAAAGCGCCCCAGAGCTCGCGGGCGACGACTTGGTGGTCGAGCAGTTCGGGCGTGGGTACTCGAACCTGACGTATCTGCTGCGGAGCGGTAGTCGCGAAGTGGTCCTTCGCCGCGCGCCGCCGGGCGTGAAGATCAAGAGCGCGCACGACATGGGGCGCGAGTATCGAATCCTCTCGCGTCTCGCCGACGTCTGGCCGAAGGCGCCGCGGGCGTTCGCCGCCTGTGACGACGAGTCGATCGTCGGCACGCCGTTCTACCTGATGGAGCGGGTGCATGGCGTGATTCTTCGGCAGAAGGTGCCCCGAGGGCTGACGCTCGACGCGCCGACGATGGAGCGCGTCTCCACCTCGACCATCGACACACTCGCCGAAATTCACACCCTCGATTACGCGCGCGCCGGGCTTTCCGATCTCGGCAAGCCCGCGGGCTACATCGCCCGGCAAGTGAACGGCTGGGCCGAGCGATATCGCAAAGCGCAGACCGACGAGGTGCCGCAGGTCGACGCGCTCGGCGCTTGGCTCGTCGCCAACATGCCGAAAGAGACCGGCGCGACGCTCATTCACAACGACTTCAAATACGACAACGTGGTCCTCGCGCCCGATCTGTCCGGCGTTCGCGCGGTGCTCGATTGGGAGATGGCGACGCTCGGCGATCCGCTGATGGATCTCGGCACCACGCTCGGATACTGGATCGACGCCGACGATCCGCCCGTCTTCCAGGTGATGGTCTTCGGACCGACCAACTTGCCGGGCAACATCCGCCGCATCGACCTCGTGCGCCGCTGGCAAGAGAAGACGGGGCGCGACGCGTCGAACGTCCTCTACTACTACGCGAACGCCCTCTTCAAGCTCGCGGTCGTCGCGCAACAGCTCTACAAGCGCTGGAAAGACGGCCTGACGAAGGAAGATCGCTACGCGATCATGCTCGAAGGCGTCAAGGCGGTGACCAGCTCGGCGCTGCACGCGATCGACAAAGGGCGCATCGATCGGCTCTCCGAGAGCTGAGCTCGCGTCAGTCCCGTGAATCAGTCCCGTGACTCGTCGGCGACGGGGCAACGGAGGACGCCCACGCCGTCGATTTCGACTTCGACGACGTCGCCAGCGATCAGCGGCCCGACGCCTTCGGGGGTGCCGGTGGCGATGACGTCGCCGGGCTCGAGGGTCATCACTGCGCTGACGTAGGCGACGAGGTGGGCGACCGGAAAGACCATGTCGCGCGTGCGACCGTCTTGCTTCACCACGTCATTCACGCGCGCACGTACGCCGACGTCGCGCGGATCGAGCTCGGTCTCGATCCATGGGCCGATCGGGCAGAATGTGTCGAAGCTCTTGGCCCGCGTGAACTGGACGTCGGCCTTCTGCAGGTCGCGCGCGGTGACGTCGCAGAGCGCGGCGTAGCCGAAAACATGGGCGAACGCGTCTTCCTCGCGCACGTGCTTGCCGCGCTTGCCGATGACCACCGCCAGCTCGGCCTCATGCTCGACCCGCTGCGACGAGCGAGGACGCACGATGGTGCCGCCCGGATCGAGGAGCGCGCTCGGTGGCTTGAGGAAGATCAGCGGCGCGCTCGGCACGTCGTTGCCGAGCTCCTTCGCGTGCGCGCTGTAGTTGCGACCGATGCAGACGATCTTCGATGGCCGACAAGGCACGCGCAGCACGGCGTCTTCGAGAGCGACGCGCGCGCCGCTTCTCTTCGTCGGGCCCGCGAAGGGATCGCCATCGAGAAGGTGTGCGACGTCGCCGTCGATCTCGGCGTAGGAAGCGCCGTTTGCCTGGGAAATACGGGCAATTTTCATGATCTCGGACCTGACGATTCGAGCCGGCACGCGACCGGGAGACGACGCCTCATCGAAGTATCATCACATCGAGAAAACCCGTTTGCCAGCGGCTAGCCGCGGCCGTACACCGTCCATGGCAGATGGCGAACGGAGACAAGAGCAACACGCCGACGATCCCCGCGTGGGTCCAGCTCGCCTTCGCGCTGGTCGCCGGTTTCATCGTCTACGGCTTCGTCGACATGGCGAAGCACGCCGAGATGCGACGCGCCTGCGATCCGCTCGTGCAGCTACGACCTCGCTACATGGGCAACGATCGCGTCGCCCCCGACTTCGATCTGTCCGACGGACGAGGCGGGCGCGTGAAGCTCTCGTCGTACCGAGGCAAGGTCGTCATCCTCCACTTCTGGACGAAGACCTGCGGGCCCTGTCTCGAAGAGCTGCCGATGGTCGCGGAGTTCGCCCAGCAGGTGAAATCTCGCAAAGACGTCGCGGTCATCACGGTCACCATCGACGAGAACCCCGAGTCCATCAAAGACGTCCTCTCGTCGCTCTTCGGGGACAAGGCTCCCAACTTCGTCATCGCGTACGATCCCGAGAACACGGTCGTCCGCGACAAGTTCGGCACCAAGCTCTTCCCCGAGACCTGGCTCATCGATCCCTCCGGCATCGTCCGTGCACGCTTCGACGGCGTTCCCCTCGCCGGAGAGGCCTGTGACGTTGTATGGAAGAGCCCGCTCCTTCTTTCCGCCATCGACGCGCTCGAAGCGCCCGCGGTCTGCGACCTCGTCTTCGATCCGAAGGCCGATCCTCGCCCGGAAAAATTGCTCGCGACCTGTCGGCGATAGAGTCGCCCCTTCACCCACCCCGCCTTTCAGCTCTCGGGAGCGCAATCTCTCGGGTGGGTGCCATGGAGTCCGAAGCTCGCGCGTCCAACCGACGTGACGTGGGACGCATGGGTGAGACAACGCGCTGCGTTGCAGGCGAAATGAGAGGCTTCGCGAGTGGTCGTGGTGCCCGGCGGGCGCTAGCTTTCCATGTTGCGTGTGAGCGTCTCGAGGGGAGTTGACGAGGTGGCTCGATGACGTGGATGACGACCGATGCGACCCACGAATCGCCGTTGGCGACGCGCTCGGCCGCGCCGCCCGACGGATTCCCGCTCCACGAGCTCACGCTCCCACGGCTGCGCTACCCCGATCTCCTCGCGGCGATCTGGTCGGGCGGGTTCGGTGGTGGGCTGATCGCGGCCGCGGTGCATGCGGGCGGCGTCGCGCTCTGGCTCGTCGGCCTCGTCGTCGGCGCGGTCGTCGGAATCGGCTGGTCACTGCGAAAAAAGCGCCTCGCTCGCGTCGCTGCTTCGAGGTCGGCGCGCGTGGTCGTCGAAGGCTCCGCGCTCGTGCTCCTCGAGCAGGGCGTGCGCACCCCGCTCCTCGCCATCGATCAGCCGTTCGGGGTCACGCTCCTTTCGACCCCTGCGCGTGAGGTCCTGGTCCTCGCGCTCACCCACCGTGACGGCGTCGTCTTCCTCGCGGGCAGCGTCCCGAGTGGCGCGCATCGCACGGAAATTCTCGGTCGCGCCGTCACTACGCCGGCGAACGACCTGCCCCTCGAGCGCAGCGTTCCGACGTTCGAGCGAGGCGATCGTCTGCTCGATCTCGTGGCCTACTTGGTCGAGCGTTCGCCGACGGCGCTCGATCGCGTCTACCTCTCCGACGCGTCGATGGCCGATCTCGTCCTCGATGGGCGCAAGCTCCGCGCCGGTCAGCTCGACTTCGACCTCCACGCGCCGCTTCGTTGGCGTGCGTATGGTTTCCAAGAGGGCACCGCCTTCGCCGCGCACGGTTTCCAAGCGACGCAAATTCGCCAAGGCGATCGCGAAATCGTCCTCGTCGCCCTCGCGCCGACCGGTGAGCTCGCCACCTCCGAGCTCGTCGTTCGCACGCCGGGCAGGGGTCCGATGGCGCAAGACACCATTCGCCGCGCGCTCGCTCGCGATCTGCACCTCGCGCGTGGCCTCGCCGACATCCCTCCGCCTCGCGCACATCGCGTCGCCATCGATCGCCTCTTCATGCCGCGGCTACGCATCGCGCTCGATTTGGCACCCACTGCCGACGAGCCGACCACGCGCATCGCCACGCCGACGCCCGACTCGCTGCAGACGCCGCCCGAAGGCATCGAGCACCTGCGCTCCAGCAGGCCCTGACGCCGAAGTTCGTGAGCGCCGCACGGGGCTCTTCCCTGTCCGCCCCGGCTTGCCTATCGTGCGCCGGTGACCTCGACCCCGGCCCAGAGCGACGCGAAACGGAAGTCTTCCGAGCCTTTTCGGCCCCTCGAATCGGTGCGCGAGTTCTTCCTCCTTCGCGACGCCGAGGCGCGCTCGCAGAAGCTGCCCGCCGACGTCCGCAGCGCCCTCCATCGCGATCTCGCGGTCGCCCGTCAGAAGCGTGAAGCCGCCGAGACTTTGTGGATGGCCGGCTCGACGGCAGAAGCTCTCGGTCTCCTCGGCGAAGCGTGCACGCTCTGCATCCAATGCGTCGAGCGTGCAGGTGCCGACGTCACGCCGAAGACGGCAGGCGACACCGCTCCGGTGATACGCGCGGCGCTCGAAGGCATCGCCCTCCCGGCGCTCGACTCCGAGGTCGGCGGCAAAGATACCGAGCTCTATTTCTCGCTGATTGGTGAGTTCGATCAGCTCCACCACTCGTTCACGCCCGCGACGCTGGCGAAGCCCGAGCTGGTCGCCCGTCGTCGCTCGCGCGCGCTCGGCGGCGTGCTCGTCTTCGGCCTCGCGGTCTTCGCCACCGTGCTCATGTTGCGCACACCGAAGGCGCAAGGCCGAGGCCTCGGCGGCGTACAACGACAAGTATCCCGCGCCGAAGGCCGTCGACGGACGTCCCGAAAACGAGTGGCTGCTCCCCGATCACATGCCGGGTTGGATCGACATCACGGTGCAGCCGGTGCGTCGCCTGAAGGCCATCAAGTTTCTCAACGCGCACAACCCCCCCTACAACGACCGCGCGACCAAGGACTGGCACGTCGACGTCTTCGGCAAGAACGGGCAGGTGCTCAAGAGCATCGACGGCACCTTCGCCGAGTTCTCCGAGAGCCCGGCGTGGGTGACCGTCGACCTTGGTCTCGACAACGTCGCGCGCGTTCGCTTCGAGGTCCGCACGTGGCACTCTCTCGGCGGCGGGCTCGCTGAATTCGAAGTCGTCGATTGAGCCGATCGGCTCGGCAAAGGTGCCGCAGGCATCGTTTGCAAATATGAGTCGCCGCTGACCGATCGCGCGCGTGAACATCGGAGCAGTGTTTCGGCGGGTTTCTTGACCCCCTCCCCCCGACACGCGACACGCTGTCCACATGCAGTTGGGTCGCTACGCGATGGTGGCGGTGATCGCCGCGTTTTCTTCGGTCGCGGCGGCCGCGCCTTCGCCCTCCACCTCGGTCAAGCCGGCACCCAGCGCGGCGCCGAAGCCACCCTCGAGCGCGAGCGCGCCGAAGCCGCCGCCGCTCCCTGCCCCGAAGGCTACGCCCAAGGCCAAGCCTGACGCGAAGGCCGATGCGAAAGATCCGAAGAAGGGCAAAGAGAAAGAGACGGAGCCCGAGAAGGCCGACAAAGAACCGAAGCCGCCGAACAAGGCGCTGACGTCGCCGAACACGGCGATGCAGAAGGCGATCGCGGGCGGTTCTGCCAGCACCGAGTCGAGCGGGGCCGAGTCGACCGAGCTGAAGGCGTTGCGAGAGGCCGAGCTCGATCTCTTCGTCGGCGCGGCACCTCCCCTCGGACAGCCGTGGCCGAGCGAGCTTCCGACGCCGCCCAAGGGACCGTTCGCGATGGCCGGGGGTCTCCCGCCCAGCGAAGCCCCGAGCCCGCCCCTCGCCGCGTCCGTCGGCGGTGGCTCGCTGGCCTGGCTCTCGACGCTGAAAATGCCTGATTTGCCCGTGCGTTGGGACACGCGCGTGGTTCGCTACCTCGAGTTCTTCAAGGACGATCCGCGCGGCCGGCGGATCATGAACATCTGGTACAAGCGCAGCGGTCGCTATCGCGAGCTCATCCAGCCGATGCTCCGTGCCAAGTCGCTGCCCGAAGATTTGGCGTGGGTGGCGATGGCGGAGAGCGGCTTCGATCCAGCCATCAAGTCTCCCGCCGGTGCGCTCGGTCTCTGGCAGTTCATGCCCGAATCCGCGAAGATTTACGGCCTCTCCACCGATCGTTGGGCCGACGCGCGCATCTCGCCGGTGCGCGCCACCGAAGCGGCGATCAACTTCCTCTCCGATCTGAAGAAGCGCTTCGGCACCTGGGAGCTCGCGCTCGCGGCCTACAACATGGGGTACGGCGGCGCGCTCGCGGCGGTGAAGAAGTTCAACTCCAACGACTATTGGGAGCTCTCGCGCTTCGAGAACGGACTGCCGTGGGAGACCACGCTCTACGTGCCGAAGATCATCGCGCTCGCGGTGGTGATGCGGAACCCCGACGTCTTCGGCTACGACAACGTGCAGAAGGACGCCTCGCTCGACGGCGATCTCGTCGACGTGCCGGCGGGCGCCGAGCTGAAGTCGATCGCGCTCGCTGCGGGCTGTCCGCTCGCCGATCTGCAGTCACGCAACCCCGAGCTGCGCGCCGGACGCACGCCGCCGACGAGCACCGCCAAAGGCTCGATCGACGACGGGACGTATGCGGTGCTGGTGCCCAAGGGCAAAGGCGCGGCGGTGAAGGATGCGTCGGGCAAGCTCGCTCCCAAGGGCAGCACGCTCGAGCGCTACGTCGTGCGCTTCGGCGAGACCCTCGACATGATCGCGACGGCGCGGAAGACGACCAAGCAGAAGCTCGTCGAGCTCAACGGCATCGGCAAAGGCGAGGTCGTTCGCGGTGGCACGGTGCTCCTGGTCCCGCCGCTCCCTGCGGGCTCGGCCACTACCGGGACCGCGATCGCCGCCGAGGGCGCGCCGCTCCCGGTCGCGCTCGTTCCGGGGACCACGTTCGCGTATCCCGATCGGCAGCGCCTCTTCTATCGCGTCATCGTCGGGGACACGCCGCGCGACATCGCCGAGGCCTTCGGCGTCAGCGTCGACGAGCTGCGCACCTGGAACGCCATCGAGCCGACCGCGCGCCTGCAAGAGGGCATGACGCTGCAGGTCTTCGCGCCCAAGTCCGTCGATCTCGGCAAGGTGATGGCGATGAAGTCGGGCGACGTGAAAATCGTCGCCATCGGCAGCGACGACTTCTACGCCATCGAAGAGGCGGCCCAAGGTCGCAAGCGGCTCACCGTCTACGCCAAGGGCGGCGAGACGCTCGAAGTGCTGGGAAAGAAGCACGGAATCACGCCGGCGAAGATGGAGAAGATCAACCGCCGTCCGCGCACCGACGTGCTCGCGAAGGGCGAAGCGCTGATCGTCTACGTCAAGAGCGATGGTGCCGCGGCCGAGACCAAGACCGCGACGAAGGACCCGAAGCCGACCGCGACGACGACGAACACCGACGACGTCCCGGCGCAGCCCCAGGCGCAGGGCGAGGCCGATGCGACCGACGGCGACGGCAAGGCCGAGTAGCGCACCAAGGGGCTGCGTAGTACACGCCCTCGCGTGCCGATTTGGATCGCCGCGCTCCTCGGGGTCGTCGAAGGACTGACCGAGTTTCTCCCGGTCTCGTCGACCGGGCACCTCATCCTCGTGGGCCACTTCCTCGGCGAAGGCGGCGAGGCGACCAAGACGTTCGAAGTCGTCATCCAGTCCGGCGCCATCCTCGCGGTCGTCGTCCACTTCCGCGCGCTCCTCGGTCGTCGCGTGGCAGGCGTCTTCCGTCGCGATCCCGACGCGCTCCGGCTCCTCTACGCCATCACCGCCGCGTTCATCCCGACGGCGATCGTCGGCTTTCTCCTGCGCAAGATCGTCAAACGTTGGCTCTTCGCGCCAATCCCGGTGGCGGCCGCGCTCATCGTCGGCGGCATCTTCATGATCGTCGTCGAGCGAGTCCTCGCGCGTCGTCCGCCGCCTCCGGTGCAGAAGCTCGAAGAGGTCGACGTGAAGCGCGGCTTTCTCATCGGCCTCGCGCAGTGCGTGTCGATCTGGCCTGGTTCCTCGCGCGCGATGTGCACCATCGTCGGCGGTCAGCTCACCGGTCTCACCGCCGCCGTCGCCGCCGAGTTCTCGTTTCTCTTGGCGCTGCCGGTGCTCGTCGCCGCCACCGCGCTCGACCTCGTGAAATCAGGCAAAGAGCTGGTCGCCACCAGCGCTGCACGGGCCGCGCTCGGCGTCGGTTTCCTCGTCTCGTTCCTCGTCGCCTGGGCGGTGATCGGCGTCTTCCTCAAGTACCTGCGTCGTCACGGCATGGCCGTCTTCGGCGTCTATCGCATCGCCATCGGCGTCTTCGTCCTCGTCGCCGCGCGCTTCCTCGGCCTGACGATCGCGCCCTAGTCGTCCTCGAAACACCGACCTAGCTTTCGCGCGCCGATGGCTGCGCGCGACAGTTCTTGCCATTCCTGACATCGGCGGAGAGCGGGAGCGAATGTTCGGAAGATCGAAGACCGATGCTCTTTTCTTCGAGGCGTTCGCCCAGCACGCGCAGTTGACGTTGGACGCCGCCAAGCTCGTCTCGTCGCTGTTCTCCGAGCTCGACAACGCGAAGGAGATCGCCCGCGCCATCGCCGAGGTCGAGCACAACGGCGATCAAATCACCCACGAGACGATTCGCCGCCTCCACGAGACGTGGATCACGCCCTTCGATCGCGCCGACATCCACTCGCTCATCAGCCGCATGGACGACGTCCTCGATCTCGCCGAAGCGGTGAGCGAACGGGTCATCCTCTTCGAGATCGAGAACGCGCGTCCCGGCGCCAAGGAGATCTCCGAGGTGCTGATCTCTTGCTGCGAGCTCATCGTCCGCGCGGTCAAGCTGCTCCCGACGATGAATCGCTCGGCCGAGCTCCTCGAGCTCTGCGTCGAGATCGGCAAGCGGGAAAACGAGGCCGACGCGCTCTATCGCAAGGCCATCGCCGAGCTCTACCGCAAGGGCAACGATCCGCTCGAGGTCATGAAGTGGCGCGACATCTTCGACAGCCTCGAGACGGCGACCGACCGCTGCGCCGACGTCGCCAACGTGATCGAGGGAGTCGTCCTGGAGTACGCCTGAGATGCTCGCGCTCGTCGCCATCATCCTCCTCGCGCTCGCCTTCGATTACATCAACGGCTTCCACGACGCAGCCAACTCGATCGCCACCATCGTCTCGACGCGGGTGATGTCACCGCGCTCGGCGGTGCTCTGGGCGGCCTTCTTCAACTTCATCGCCTTCATCATCTTCGAGACCAGCGTCGCCTCCAACATCGCCAAAGGCGTGAATCCAGCCTCCGTCACGCTGCCGCTGGTCGCCGGCGGCTTGGTCGGCGCCGTCGTCTGGAACCTCCTCACGTGGTGGTGGGGCCTCCCGTCGTCGTCGTCGCACGCGCTCATCGGGGGCATCGCCGGCGCGGCGATCGTCAAAGAGTGCGGCGTCAGCATCCAACGTCAGCGTCTGCTCGGCAGCATCGATCTCGTGCAGATGGCCAGAGACGCGGTGCACACGCTCGATCTCGGCTTCTTCCAGAAGACGGCGATCTTCATCGTCGTCTCGCCGCTCATCGGCATGATCCTCGGCTGGTGCATCATGCGCCTGGTGATGGCCATCTTCGGCCGCACCGCGCCACGAAAAATCGATCGCGGCTTCCGCAGCGCGCAGCTCGTCTCGGCGGCGCTCTATTCCCTCGGCCACGGCGGCAACGACGCACAGAAGACGATGGGCATCATCGTCGCCGCGCTCGTCGCCACCGGTCACCTCGCCAACGGCAAACACGTGCCGCTCTGGGTGGTGCTCCTCTGTCAGGCGGCGATGGGCCTCGGCACGATGACCGGCGGTTGGCGCATCGTGAAGACGATGGGCATGAAGATCACCAAGCTCGCCCCGGTCGGCGGCTTCTGCGCAGAAACGAGCGGCGCGGCGACGCTCTTCTTGGCGACCGCGCTCGGCATCCCCGTCTCGACGACGCACACCATCACCGGCTCCATCGTCGGCGTCGGCAGCACGCGCAAGTGGAGCGCGGTGCGCTGGGGCGTCGCCGGCCGAATCGTCTGGGCGTGGGTGCTCACGGTGCCCGCCGCCGCCGGAATCGCCGGCATCGCGTATTTGGCGATTCGACTGATCGGCGGCGTCGGTTAGCGACTCTCGCTACGTCTTCGGCTTGAAGTTGATCGGGACTTTGACCTCGACGCACCCACCACCTGGGTGAGGATACGAGGCGTACATCTTCGACTTCACGCACTGCTGCAGTCGGTTCGAGCCGGTGGTGTCCGAGAGGATGCTGACCGCGCAGGTGGAGCCGTCGACGCCGACACGGACGAGCACGTTGATGTCGCCGGCGAGGCCTTCGTTGCCCTCGAGCGCAGTTTTGTAGCACTGCTTCGCGGTACCCGCGCGCGCGGCCACGGCCTCTTTGATTTGCGGCGTGATCGAGCCGTTGCAGGAGGTCGGACAGCCGCCCCCGCCGTTCGCGACCTTCTTGCCGCCATCGACGCCGGTGTCCTCCGGACCGGTGTCGACACCGGTGTCGGGGATCGGATCGATGGACGGGAGCTCGAGGGTCGACTCGGGCTCGACGCTCTTGGTCGCCGTCGCCGTGGCTACCGGCTTTTTGTCTTCCGGCTTGGACTTGGTGACGTACCAGAGGATGCCGCCGGCAGCGCCGAGGAGCAGCACGACCCCCACGACGATGAGCGCTCCACCTCCACCACCACTCGCCCCCTCGCCACTCGCGCTCGTACCAGGCGCCTCGTCCACCATGATGTCCCTTTCAAAAGCAGTCTCGATCGCCGGACGAAAACCTCGGCTTGTCGCATCGCGAAAGGCCGGGCTGACGGAGGATAGTGGAATGACCCTCCAGGATGTTTGGAATTTGGGCCCAGGGCGGCGTGAACGGGCCGCGGACATTGTGTGTCCGACCCGCCACCCGGAACAGTTGACACGGAACGGTTGTACAGTACCTTGAGGCCACCTCACCAACGGGAGCCCTTCAAAGATGGACGATCGCAACAAAGCCAAGTCGCTCGAGCTCGCCCTCGCCAGCATCGAAAAAGAGTACGGAAAAGGCGCCGTGATGCGCCTCAAAGACGGCGAGCTGCCGCACGGCGAGGTCATCTCCATCCCCACCGGCTCGCTCTCGCTCGACATCGCGCTCGGCACCGGCGGCTACGCCAAGGGCCGCATCATCGAAATCTACGGCCCCGAGTCGTCAGGCAAGACGACCCTCATGCTCCACGCCATCGCCCAGGTGCAGAAGGCAGGCGGAACGGCCGCGTTCATCGACGCCGAGCACGCGATGGACGTCACCTACGCCCGCAAGCTCGGCGTGAAGGTCGACGAGCTCCTCCTCTCGCAGCCCGACTTCGGCGAGCAAGCGCTCGAAATCGCCGACATGCTCGTCCGCTCCAACGCAGTCGACATCGTCGTCGTCGACTCGGTCGCCGCGCTCGTTCCCAAGGCGGAAATCGAAGGCGAAATGGGCGACTCGCACGTCGGCGTGCAGGCCCGCCTGATGAGCCAGGCGCTCCGCAAGCTCACCGGCTCGGTGGCGCGCTCGCAGTGCCTCCTCATGTTCACCAACCAAATCCGCATGAAAATCGGCGTCATGTTCGGCTCGCCCGAGACGACGACGGGCGGCAACGCGCTCAAGTTCTACGCCTCGGTCCGCCTCGACATCCGCCGCATCGGCGCCATCAAAGAAGCCGCCGCCAGCGACAAGGGCAAAGACCCGCTCCACGTCGGCAACCGTACGCGCGTGAAGGTCGTGAAAAACAAGCTCGCCCCGCCGTTCCGCGAGGTCGAGTTCGACATCCTCTACGGCCAGGGCATCTCGCGCTCCGGCGACATCGTCGATCTCGCGTCCGACCTCAACATCATCGAGAAGAGCGGCGCTTGGTACTCGTACGCTGGCGAGCGCATCGGTCAGGGCCGCGAAAACGCGAAGACCTTCATCGAGGGCAACCCCAAGCTGATGGACAAGCTCGAGGCCGCCGTGCTGGAAAAACACGGAATTCGCCGCACGGGGCCGCACGCTCTCGCCGTCGAGCCCGCTTCGGCCAAGGACAAAAGCCAGGACAAAAACCAGGACAAGACGGCGAAGGCGCCCAACGGCGACGCCAAGCAGCCGCCCGTCGCCGGCAAGCCTGCGAACTGACTCTGACTCTGCATCAGTGATTGCGTGATCGTGTGACATCGAGGGGGGGAAGCAGACCATGCTGATGATGAAGCTCTGTCCGTGAGCTGAGCGGGCGCCGTGCCCGTGAGTCGCCGCAAACCGAAACCGATGCACGCGCGAATGGGCTACCCTCCGCGCGTGCACGTCTTCGCGCGTTCGGCGCTGCTCGTCGCAGCGTTCGTTCTTCCTGTCTTCGCCGGTTGTCGCTGCGGCGAGAGCCAACGTCACACCATCACCGCGGTGGATGCGCCTTCGCTGTCCTCGTCGCCCGCCCCTCCGCCGCGCATCAAGGTCACGGTGCGCAGCGTCAAGCGCGCGCCGATGATCACCGAAAAAGACGAGTCGGCGGTGCTGCAGCTTCCGGTCGACCAAGTCTGGCTCGACGTCGAGACCGTCATCACCTACACGCCGGTGCGCTGCGATTCGTCGAAGTACGTGCCGCGGCCGCAGCCGGAAGAAGCCGGCGTCGCATCTCGCCGCAGCATGGTGCTCTTCAAGGTCAAAGACGTGGGCTTCGAGATCGACGGGCGAAAGACGCCGGCGAGCCAAGGAGCGCGCGACGTCGACGATCTCTGGCCTGGTCAGCAGGGCGAACGACTGGTGACGATGGAGTGCAACGACGAGCTCCCGAAGTCGTCGCTGATCCCATTTCACTTCTACTTCTTGGTTCCCGAAGAGCTGTTGCCGAAGGCGGGCACGCTGACGTTCGCCGAGCAGCGAGTCGCGCTCGAACCGTTCGTACGCTGAGCCTCGCGTTCGGTGAGGGCGAATGTCCTATTTCAAGGCCTTCGCTCGCTCTCGATGATTCGCTCGACCGCCTTAGCCGCGACGGTGGCGAGCGCCATCACCGTCCACTGCGGGTTGACGACGATGGTGCTGGGGAAGAGCGAGGCGTCGGCGACGAAGAGGTTGGCGATGCCGTGCACGCGAAAGTCTTCGCCGACGACGCCGTCCTCGTCGCTCTTGGCGAAGCGCATTCCGCCCTGCGGGTGAGCGGACGCGACCAGTATCTTGTCGGCGTCGGGGCACGCGGTGCGAATCCGGTCGAGCAGCTTCTCGGGATAGAGCTCGTCGCCCTTCTTGAAGATGGCCGGATCGGCGTCGACATCGCCGCGGATGCCGGCGAAGGCGACCTCGGATGCGCCTCCGCGGAGGTACGAGCGGGTGATGAGCGAGAGCGTCTCTTGCGTGGTGCGCATCTCGCCGTCGCTGAGCGAGAAGCGCACGTTGCCCTCGGCGTCGATGCTCCCCGACTGCGACGAGCCGATGGTGTTCGCCGTCATGCCGAGCGATCGATACGACTTCATCCACTGCCGATGCCGCGCGCCGACGCCGGGGACGAGCGAAGCCATCAGCCCGGGCGGGACGAAGGCCATCTCGAGGACGTAGTCGGAGTCTTCGCTCTTGGTGGCGACGAAGGAGATCTGGATGCCCGCATCGCCGGCCGGCTTCGGCTGTTCGTCGAAGCGTGCGACCACCGTGGCGCCGAAGTTGAAGCCGAGGTGCTGTCCGATGTGTGGCTTGCACGGTAGCCACCGGAGCGCGGCGGAGTCGATGCTGCGGAGCATCAGCGCCGCGCTCCCGACCGCGCCAGCCGAGAGCACCACGTAGTCCGCTTCGACGATTTCGCCGGCCTTCCGCTTCAGCTCGAAGCCGGTGACGCGAGCGACGCCGTTCTCGTTCTTGGCGATGAAACGCTCGATCGGCACGTTGGCGTGCACGCGTGCACCGTCGCGTTTGGCGTCGACGATGTACGTGAGATCGGCGCTGAGCTTGTGACCGAAGTGACAGCCGTAGTTGCAGATGCCGCAACCGAAGCAGCGATCGCCACGTTTTCCAGGGTTCTTTCGCTGCTGCTCGTTCTGCGCGTGTTGGGCCGGGTTGGTCACCATGAAGGCCTTGGCGATGTCGAACATGACGTTCTCGCGCAGCTCTTCGGCGCCGTTGCGAAAGAGGAGCGAGGGCTGGATGAAGAGGTCGCTCTCGAGCGGCTGGATGCAGCTCTCGTGCTCCACCAGATCGAGCGCTGCGTTCATCGCGCCTTGAGGAATGCCTTGGGTGTTCCAGGACGCCAGCGTCGAGGCGCGCGCGCGCACCGTCATGCCCGACGTGAGCACCGTGCTCCCGCCGACGCAGCGACCGCGGAGGAGTTGCACGTCGAGGTCTTGCGTCAGCGTCTGCAGCCCGTCCTCGAGGAGGAGCGACATGCCGCTGAGCGGATCGAGCGGGTATTCGCCGGGGGAAAAGCCGGGACCGGCCTCGAAGACGGCGACGTCGTACTTGCCGCTCTTGGCGAGGCGCGCGGCCATGACGGCGCCGCCGGCACCCGAGCCGATGATCGCCACCTTCGGTCGACCGTCGTCGGCGAACATCTCGGACGCGGGCACGTCGCGACCCTCGGCGTGCTTCTTCAGCACGGCCTCGATGTCGACGTTGTCGATCGGCCGCTGCAGCTCTGGCATCGCCGCGGTGATGTCGGGGCGCTCCCAGACAGGTACATAACCCGTAGTTGCGAACGTCTCCTGGCCGCTGTAATAGGCCACCGCGAACATCTCGCGGAGGCTGCGGGCGATGTCGATTTGCGTCGGCACCAGGTGCTTGAACGGGGCTTCGAGGAATCCGAGGA
Source organism: Deltaproteobacteria bacterium (assembly GCA_025363655.1). Classification (GTDB taxonomy): domain Bacteria; phylum Myxococcota_A; class Polyangia; order Polyangiales; family JADJMO01; genus JANYDK01. Next base: position 169,526 of record JANYDK010000123.1, read on the forward strand.
GACGTCGCCAGAAGCCCTCGTCGGTGGTGAAGAGCTTGGCGGTGAACTCGCGAATCTCCTGTTCCCCGAGGTCGTTCGGCGTCTTCAGGTGGTCGAGCTCGATGATGACGTGGAGCGCAGTCAGGAGTTGAAGCAGCTGCGTCGCGCGCGGACTGGTGTCGAGGCGATCGAGCGTGCCGAAGAAGGCGCTGAGTCGTTCGCAGGCCTCGTCGATGATGCGCGAGTCGTCGGCGGTGTGCTCTTCGATTCCGAGCGTCGTCGGGAGGAGCGCACGGACCACCGCGTACTGCTTGTCGTCGAATTTCGGCATCGCTTACCACCCCTTCCAGATGACCAAATCCATGAACGCGTTGGTGAGCCAGTGCACGACGACGATCGGCCAGATGCTCCGCGTCGCGAGGATGACGGTTCCCATCACCACTCCCCACGCCAACGTCGAGGCCGCTTCGGGGAGCGGCTTGCCGAGGTGCCACGCAGTGTACGAGAGCATCGAGAGGAAGATCGCGTAGCGACCGAAGGCGTGCGGCTTCTCTTTCCCGGTGACCCCGTCGGTGTCGACGGCGCGCGCGAGCCCGAAGAGGAGGTAGCCGCGGAAGGCGAACTCGATGACGACGAAGAACGAGAGGTACCCGAGCTCGTAGAGGACGAACTCGCCGTCGCTCGAAAAGCCTCGAAATAGGGGGTAAATCGCCCGCATCGCCGGGTTTTTGGTGCCGAGGTAGATGCCAGGGAGCCCGAGGACGAGCGTGGCGATCGAGGCCAGCAACGCCAACTTCCGACGGCCCTTCGGCGGCAGCCCGAGCCCGTAGTCGGAGAGCCGATCGCCGAACATCCATCGAATGAGGAAGCAGGGGACGACGACGAGGAGGAAGACGCCGACGAAGAACGAGATCCACTCTTGGTCCCAAGGGATGCCTGGGATGAGCGACGCGCGGCGGGGATTGTCTTCGGAGCCGGGGCCGGTCCATCCGCGGAAGAAGACCGAGAGAATCTCGACGTTGCCTTGGAAGCCCCAAAGGAGCAGGAGCACGAACGAGCTCGCGAGAATTTTTCCGATGTCGTCGCGAAAGAGGAGCAGCTTCACCGTCGCCGAGAGGATGCGACCGAGCGCCTTGAACGTGCCCGCTTCGAGCTCTTCGTCGGTCGCGCCGATCGAGGGCACCGGCGCCGGTTCGGGGGCCGGTGGAAGCTCTTCTTCGGGCGTCTTCAAGAACGCCAGCAGCGTCTCGTTCACGATCTCGGGCTGCTCGTTCTGCACCCAGTGGCCGCAGTCGGGGACGATCTTCAGCTGTTGACGCGGCACCCACTGTTCGAGGCCGCGCGCCATCTCCGGGCTGAGGGCGACGTCGTCCTTGGCCCAAATCACCTGCACCGGCGCCTCGATCGGGCGATCGGCGCGCACCGTCGGATACCAGACGGCGGCGCGATACCAGGCGAGCATCGCGGTGAGGGCGCCCGGTTGGCAGTGACTCGCGGCGAGGAGCGCGAGGTCGTCGTCGCTGAAGGCCTTCTTCTGGAAAGCATTGGCGCGGAAGAAGGTGCGCACCGTGATGTTCGGCAAGATGCCGAGGAAGATCTCGGGGACGATCGGCAGCTGGAAGAAGGCCATGTACCAGATGCGCAAGATCGGCTTCACCTGCTTGATCGCGCGGGCGAAGGCGAAGGGGTGGGGCACGTCGAGGATGACGAGCCGCTCGAGCATCTCGGGGTAGTCGATGGCGAAGCGCCACGCCGTCGCGCCGCCCCAGTCATGACCGACGACGATCGCCTTCTCGCGCCCCATCTTCTCGATGAGCGCGGCGACGTCGGCGGCGAGGACGTCGAAGCGATACTGACGCACGCCGGCTGGCTTGTCGCTGAGGCCGTAACCACGCTGATCGGGCACGACGACGCGGTAGCCGGCGGCGATGAGCGCGGGGATTTGGTGTTGCCACGCGTGCCAACACTCGGGGAAGCCATGAAGCAAGACGACGAGCTGGCCATCTTCGGGGCCGCCCATGACGACGTGGAGATCGACGCCGTTGACGTCCTTCACCTTCGTCGCGGCGGCCGGCACGCCGAGTCGCGCGATCGCCTCGCGGGTGCGCTTCTCCAGCTCGGCCGCCATCTTCTTCCGCGCGCTGCGGAAGATGAGGCCGGTCGTGACCAAGGTGAGGGCGATGGCGCCGAGTACGATGAGCCAACGATCGGGGGTCACGCGCCGCCTCGCGTGGTGCCGCTGCTGTCGGCCTCGTCACCGCCGACGCGTCGCATGATCAGCGCGGGCTCGGGACGTCCGGCATCGTCGTTCCAGCGATGGAGCTTCCCCGGTGCCGGTTTCCCTGCGCGATTGGGGATGCGGAGAAAGGTGTACGTCTGGTCGTGTCGAATCTCGGTGCTCGACGATTCGACGATCGGAATCCAGGTGCCGGTGTTCCAGAACCAACGCGTCTTCTTCGACGGCGCACCCGCGGGCGCCGGCATTTGCACCTCGCTCGTCTGATCGGGGTTGTGCGTGTGCCCGAGCGTGCACAGCTCGTAGAGCGGATTTTCTTGGAAGATCTTCTTCGCTTCGTCGGCGAGGCTGGTCGGCTCGACGAGCTGAAAGTAGGCGATGAGGCGCGCCGAGACGTACGAGAGAAGGAGCCCACCGCCGACGCTCCCGAAGCGGCCGAGGAGATCGAGCACCGCCACCGGCGTCTTCGCCTGCACCTCGGCGAGGGTCAGTTGAAGGTAGTGCCAAGCGACGAGCGTGGCGACGACGGTGGGGATCAAGACGAGCAGGAGGAAGATCGTCAACGTCCGAAACATGTAGTCCCAGTAACGTTTGCGAATCACCCGCACCATCAACGGAATGTGCTGAAAAAGCAGGCGAACCGCGAGGCCGAGGTTCTCGCGCAGCATCACCGGCAAGAGGTTCTCGCGCGGGCGCACGTTGTCGATGAACGGGTACGAGAGCTCGATCTTGTTGATGAGATAGCGATTGAAGAACGAGCCGAAGGGGATGTTGAGCTCGGTGCCCTCGGTCTCCTTGGCGCCTTCGGCGAGTCGCTTGTCGCGCTTTGGATGCAAGGTCTCACGACCGACGACCGTCGAGTACTTGTCGAAGCGATGCCCGTGCTCGACGTAAAAGACGTTGTCGAAGACGAGCGCGTGATCGAAGAAGCGGACGCGCGGCGACACCACCTCGCGGAGCGCGTGCGGGATGTCCCAACCGTGCGCCGCCGCCAGTCGCTCGGCGAAGATGAGCCGCAAGGTGTCGCGCACCGGGCGCCAGTACCACTCGAGATCGTGGTTGCCTTTGGTGAGGTAGAGAAGATGTCCGCGATCGACCCACGTCGCGAGCGCGCGGAAGAAGGGGCGATGACCTTCGGCGATCGACGTCAATTTCCAGCTTGATTTGTAGTCGTCGGTGCGAAGCCCGTACTCGCGCTCGGACTCGTCGATCGACGACTTCAGCTCGGCTTGGTCACGCGCCTTGCCGAGCCGGCGGGTCAGCGTCGCCCAGTCACGGAGCTCGTCCTCGCTCTCGGGCACGCGCTGGAGGCGGAGAAAATCGACCACGTCGCCGTTGAGCACGAGCACCGCCGGCCGACCCGAGAGGTCGCGATGGAGCGCGTCGAGGAGCCGCGCGAAGGCTTCATCTGCGAAGAAGTGTTCGCTTCCATCATAAGTTCCGTCAGGCCGCAGGCCGTCGCCGAGGTGCAAGTCGCTCATGACGACGATCTCGGCGCCTTGCGAACGAACGGGCACCACCTTCCGCACCGTGCTCGCGTACGCTCCCTGTTTCTCCGCTTCGCTCAGCGCCTTGGCGATCTCGTCGTCGTCGTCGTGCGGCTCGTCGCTCATCCCCAGCGGAGCGTAACGTGGCACGAAGAACCGGATGTACTCTTTGACCGAGCCTTCTTCCCCGCGGGGTGCCGCCTTGCGTCGCCCGCCCCGAACGCTGCATCTCTCCGACACCATGCTCGCTCGCATCGGCCGCACGCTCCCGCTCTTCCCGCGCCTCCCGTTCGTCGCGTTCGTCGCGCTCGCCGCGCTGCTTTTCACGGCGTTGCCCGTCGCGTCCGCTTCGGCTGGCGAAAACGCGTCCTTCGCGCTCGGGGTCGACGTCGGCTTCATCCCGACCGGTGAGCACACCGCGGTCAGCCAGCCGTCGAGCGCTCCGACGACCTTCCCGCCCACGCCGACGCCCGGAGGTGACGGACGCGTCCCCAACGCCGGCTTCGCGCTCGGTGTCTCTGGTCGCTTCCTCTTCCCCGAGTTCGGGCCCGGTTTGCCGCGTCTGATCGCGCTCGCGGGGGTGACCGGCTTCTTCCTCCGAAGCGGCGACGCCACCTACGCCGATCTCCACGCCGGCGCGGGCAACGACACCGGCATGTCGCTCAAGCGCAACCTCGCCGTCGACCTCGCCATCGGCGGACACTTCCCGTTCTGTCGCACGCCGAAGTGCCTCGAGCTCGAGGTCTTCCTCGGCGCCACCTTCGTTCATCAGACGCTGAGCGTGCGCAGCGACGAGACCGGTGACGGCGGCGGCGTCCAAGAGGCGAGTCACTCGACGATGCGCTCGGGCGCGATGCTCGGCGCGCGGCTCACCTTCCCGCTCGTCGGCTCCGTTCGTTGGCACCTCGGCGCGCTCTTCCGCGGCCTTCCCGGCGTCAGCGTTCAGCTCGATTCACCGAGTGGAAAGTCCTACGTCGGCAGCGTCGATCCGAGCGTCGACTTGCAGCTGACCGCGGGAATCATCGTCCCCCTCTGAGAAGGGTTTCCAAGAGGGACTCAGGAGCCGCGCGGCTTCCACGGCAGGGTCGCCTGGGCACGCTGGGCATCGGCGGCGCGCGACTTCTTCGTCGAGGGCGCGGGCTCGGCGGGCACTTGCTCCTTCGCGAGCAGCTCGCGCTCACGAAGCAAGTCGGCCGTCATCAGCTCGAGGTTGTCGTAGGCGAAGGCGAGCGCGTCGAGGATGCGCGCTGGGCCGAGCTGCGGATAGCGACGCAAGAGGGTCTCGACGGTGGTGCCTTGGCGATGCCAGCCGAAGAGCCGGCGCACGGGGACCCGCGTGCCTTCGACGATCGGACTGCCATCGGCGATGTCCTCGTCGAGCAGCACGTGCGGGTGCGGGATGCGGACGGGCGGGAGCGGAGCGGGCGGCACGGAGGCAGGAACCTAGCAGCCTCGGCTCGCGTGGCCACCTTCCGGTCAAAGTCGCGAAGTGAAAACGAGACGGCTCCGAAAACGAGACACTTCTCGTTTCGCCAAAGGTTGCTTCGCAACTTTGGCCGCTTCGGTCAATCTCGCTCCGCTCGGTTGCCGAAGCTCACTCGGTCGGCACTTCGCGTCGACCGCGCGGGCGCTTTCCTTCGGTGCTCCGACGACGCGCCCACACTGCACCTCCGATCAGCGCCACCGCGATCGGCATGTAGATGAGGACGTAGTTTCGAATCGAGGAGACGTCGTCCTCGCTGAGGTGGAGCGCGATCTGCACCGAGGCCTTCGGCGGAAGATCGAGGATCGGCGGACGCGCCGTGAGCCACGAGACCCAGAGGAGGCCGAGCGTGCGCGTCAGCACCATCTGCGGGGAAGGATCGAGATACGCGGCGTTGACGAAGGGAGTCGACGTGCCGACGACGACGACGCGTGAGCCGCCGATCGATTTGTCGCGCACCACCGCCACCGCGAGATCGAGCGGACCGACGCGATCGCTCGCGGACTTCTTCGGCTCTTCTTTGCTGGCGATGAAGGTGGCGATGTCGTGGAGCGCGAAGCTCTGATCGCTGGTGACGAGCATCTCTTGCGCGGGCACTCCCGGGAGTGACAGGCGCAGGAGAGGTCGCGCGTACAAGAGAGGCACGGCCGCCTCGCCGCCGTTCGCTTCGGCGAAGTGTCGGAGCTCGTCGGTGGTCGCATGCGAGTGCACGCGCGCGCTGAAGATGAGGCCGAGCTGACCAGGCTCGCGCAGCGCCGGCTCCTGTTCGACCGCCACCGCGTCATCGAGCGACACGCCGCCGAGCGCCGCGATTTCGCCGAGTCCGGTCGGCCGGAGGTTCAGCGTCTCGCGATCGATCTCGGGTGGCACCACCAGGAGCATCGCCGCGCCGCCCTTCACCGCGGCGTCGACCTTGGCGATCTCGGCGGTGAGGAACGGATCGGTCGGCGCCACGATCGCCACCATCACGCAGCCGGCGAGCGACGCATTCTCGGTGGTGAGATCGACCGTGACGACGCTGAAGTTGTCGTGCGTCAGCTTGCTCTTGAGGGTGGAGATGCCCTTCTCCGTCGGGTCGGCGACGGAGGCCTCTTTGTGACCCGCGGTGAAGCAGACGCGCGGAGTGTCGGTCGTGAGGACCGCGCGAATGGCGCTGGTGATCGCCGATTCGACGCGCGGACGCACCTTGGCGTCGTTGCTCTCGTCGAAGACGACCATGTCGTCGGTCTTCACGTACCAGACGCGTTGTCCGTGCCTGGCGACGATCTGCGCGTCGGCGGTGATGCGCCCCTCTTCGGCCTTGGCGTTCACCTGCAGCTCGGTCTGCAGCCGCATGAACTCGGCGCGGTTGCGATCGGGATCGAGGTAGCGGACGTGCAAGTGCTTCGGCGCGCGCGCCTGGTACGTCGTGAGGATCTGTTTGATCGACCCGAGCAGCGGATCGCCGGCGCCGATGAAGACGAAGAGCTCGACGTCGCGCTCGTCGTGCTCGATCGAATCGAGCGTGTAATTCGTGGGCTGCGACAGCGAATAGAGGCGCGATTGGGTCGCGTCCCAGCGCTTGTAGTGACGCGCGGCAAGGACGTTGACGAAGACGGCGAGCATCCCCGCTGCCGCCACGCCGACGACCGAGAGCAATTTGTCGCGGGCGGTGAGGCTCATCCCCACCTCCAGGCGTCGATGGTGCGCGTCGTGACGAAGAGCGGCAGGGCGATCAGCGTGGCGTCGAAGACGAGCCGACGCGAGTCGACGATGCCCTTCGAGAGCTCACCCATCTGCGACCAGATCGAGACGTAGCTGCAGGTGTCGCGGGCGAGCCCTTCGTCGAGCGTGAACTCCCCGAGCCCGAGGAGGAAGACGCCGAGCACGAGGATGGCCGCGAGCATGAAGGCGATCAGCTGCGAGCGCGTCACCGCCGACATCATCGTCCCGATGGCGATGTACTGCGCGCCGATGCCGAAGACGCCGAGATAGCTGGTGCCGACGATGCGCCAATCGATCTCGCCCGCGCGGCGCATGATGATCAAGTAGAGGATGGTCGGCACCCACATCGTCGCGTAGACGAAAATCGCGGCGCCGAACTTGGCGAGCACCACCGCGGGCGTGCCGACGGGCGCGGTCATCAGCGACTCGATGGTCCCCGAGCGTCGCTCTTCGGCGAAGAGGCGCATGGTGATGGCGGGGCAGATGATGATCAGCGGCAGGTAGTAGAAGACGTCGCCCCCGAAGAAGGCCTGCACGGGGCCTTGATCGATGGAGACGGTGGCCGCCTGCGCGAAGCTGCGCACCAGGAGATAGAAGTGCAGACCCTGCCAGCAGACGAAGGCGAGCACGAGGACGTAGGCCAGCGGCGTGACGAAGTAGGCGAAGAGCTCGCGCTTGAAAATGGCCCAGAAGCCGCTCATTTCTCGACCTCTTCTTCGTCTCTCCGGGGTTCGCCTTCGGTCTCCGTCTCGGTCTCGTCGGTCTCGCTCGCGTCTTCGCCTTCTTGCGCGCTCGCTGCCGGCTCGTCGACGTGATCGCTCTCGCCTTCGCCGTCCTCTTCGGATTCGCCTTCGTCGTCGGCGCCAAGGTCTTCGTCGTCGTCACCGTGCGTGACCGCGGCGAAGACGTCTTCGAGAGAGGCCTTCGCCGGGGAGACCTCGCGAATCTTGATGCCGGCGCCGGAGAGGCGCGTGACGACCTCCTCCGTGGTGTTGCCGACGTTGGAATCGACCGCAATTTCCAGGGCCAAACGCATCAGTCCCTGACCGATGTCGCGGCAGGAGGCGATCTTCGCGCCCTCGAGGCCTTCGAGCGCGAGGAAGGGCGGGACGTCGGCGCGGATGATCAGCTCGACGCGCTCGGCGCCGCGACGCTCGGCGAGATCGCGTGGGGAACCCTGGAGGACGATCTTCCCGCGATCGATGACGATGACGCGCTCGCAGCTCGCTTCGACCTCGCTGAGGATGTGCGTCGAGAGGAGGACCGTCTGCCTGCCGCCGAGTGAACGGATGAGCGCGCGCACCTCGCGAATTTGGTTCGGGTCCATCCCCGCGGTCGGCTCGTCGAGGATGAGGAGCGGCGGCTTGGCGACGAGGGCATCGGCGAGCCCGACGCGCTGACGATAGCCCTTGGAGAGGTGCTCGATGAGCGTGTCGGCGACGTCGTCGACGCGCGCGAGCTCCATCGCCCGGCCGATGGCCATCGTTCGCTCCCGCGACGGAACACCCTTCAAATCGGCGCGAAAACGCAAATATTCGCGCACGCGCATCTCGCCATAGAGCGGGACGGCTTCGGGCATGTAGCCCGTGCGTCGACGCGCGGAGTCGGGATCGGTGGCGACGTCGTGACCTTCGACGCGCGCGGTGCCCGAGGTGGCGCCGAGGAAGCCGGCGAGGATGCGGAGCGTCGTCGACTTGCCGGCGCCGTTGGGACCGAGGAAGCCGACGACCTCGCCACGCTGCACTTCGAACGAGATGCCGTCGACGGCGGCGTGCTCACCGTAGCGCTTGGTCAGCCTTTCGACTTCGATGGCGGCGGACACGGGACGTCGAGAAGTATCACGGCTTGATCAGCCGCGGGGCCAGCCAGGCGCCGAGGAGGGCGAAGAGCACGATCGGCATCGCGTGCGCGACCAGCAGGTGTGCACGATCGATCTGTGGACAGTGCAAGTGGAGAGCGACGCCGGCCCACGCTGCGCTGGCTGCGCCGACTGCCGCTCCACGAAGCCGAGGCGCGACCGGGACGGCGTGCCGCAGCGCACCGAAGAGGACGACGCAGCTGGCGAGGGAGATGACGCCGGCGATGGCGAGACACGGCCACGCCTTCGAGCAAAAGTGCCCCATCCCATCGCCCACCGCAGTCGTGCCGACCCCGGCCACCGGATGAGCGACGGTCGCCGCGCAATAGAGGAGCGGCGTGATGACGGCGACGACGAGGAGCGCGCGCGAAGGCAGCCCGAGGCCCGATTTTCCGGGCGACATCGCCGAGCCGAGGGCCGCGAGCGCGAGCAGAGTCGCGGCTGCGGAGGTGACGAGGAGGTCGCCGAACGCATCGTCGCCGACCGCGCGAATGCGGAAGACGAACGAGGTCACGAGCAGAATCGCGAAGACGCCCGCGGCGCCGAGCCCGACGCGCACCGGCATGCGCACCTTCGAGGGCGTGGGCTCGGCCTCGATGGCGGCACGAATGCGCGCGGCCAACTCGGGCGGCGGCGCGGGCGGCAACGAAGCGCTACTCATCGGCCGCTCGCTTCTCCGACTTGTCGGACTTGTCGGACTTGTCGGAGAGCCCCAAGGCACTGCGCAGGGCTTCATAGGCGCGGAAGGCTCGGAGCTTCACCGCGGTGGTGGTCGTGCCGAGCACGGCTGCCGCCTCCGCCAAGCTCATACCCTCTTCTTTCACCAGGACGAACGCGGCGCGTTGGCTCTCGGGGAGGGCCATGAGGACGCGTTGAACGACGGCGGCCATTTCTCGAGCCTGTGCTTCCGACTCCGGCGAGGCGAAAGAGCCTGCCAGGTCTTCGAACGTCGCCCCGGCCTCGGGGGTTTCGCTCAACTCCTCCGGACGACGTTTCTTGTGCCGCAGACGGTCGAGATAGACCGAGCGGGCGACTGCATACATCCAGTGCGAGGCCCTCGACCCCTGCACGAACGTTCCCCTCGCCCGGTGAATCTTGAGGAATGTGTCCTGAAAGACGTCGTCGGCCTCGGAACGGCGGGCGGTCAGGCGGAGGCAGAAGCGGAAGAGCCGCGGCCCGGCCTCTCGATAGAGCTCGTCGAAGGCCCGGTCGTCTCCGCCCGCGTAGCGATCCATCGCTGCGTCCAGAGCCTCGTCCGCCATCGAAGGGCCTTTCTACCCGACTCTCCGGCGCCGCGCCGCATCTCCTTGCGTCTCCCCCGCTTCGCTTGCTCCAATCGCGCGGCATGCCCACGCTCGCCGCCACTCTTCGTCACGAAGCCGGTCTTTGTCGTTGTCGCTCCGAAGCGCACGAGCACGTCACGACCTCCGCGACTGCCGCGATGGCCGCAGCTGCTCCATCGGGGAGGCCGTTCCCTCTCTCCGGCACGACCCGCAAGTACGAGCGCGATCGTCCCTTCCACATTCGTCACATCGCAATCGATCTCGAGCTCGACGTGCCGAAGAAGAGCATCTCTGGCGTCGCCACGCTCGAGCTCGCCCGCGCGTCGGCCGAGGCGACCACCCTCGAGCTCGATGCCATCGCCTTCACCATCGAGAGCGTCGAGCTGCGCGCACACAAGAAGAGCACGCTCGCCAAGTTCACCTACGACGACGAGAAGCTGCGCGTGGAGATTCCGCGCACGATCGAGCAATGTACGTTGGTCGTCACCTACGCCGCGACGCCGAAGCGCGGCCTCTATTTTCTGGCGCCCGACGAGCACGTGACCGATCGCCCGAACCAGGTGTGGTCGCAGTGCCAAGACGAGGACGCGCGCTTCTGGATTCCTTGCCACGACAAGCCGCACGTCAAGCAGACGACCGAGCTCCGCGTGAAGGTGCCGAAGGGTTGGTTCGCCCTCTCCAACGGCGACCTCCACGAGCGCAAGGACGAAGAGAGCGGCACCACCTTCCATTGGAAGCAGGAGAAGCCGCACTCGAGTTACTTGATCTCGCTCGCCGCCGGTGAGTTCGCCGAGCTCACCGCCAAGGGCAGCGTGCCGGTGCAGTACTACGTGCCGAAGGGACGCGAGGCCGACGGGCAGCGCACCTTCGAGCGCACGCCGGCGATGATCGCGCTCTTCGAGAAGAAGACCGGCGTGAAGTTTCCGTGGTCGAAATACGCGCAAATCGTCGTCCACGACTTCATCTTCGGCGGGATGGAGAACACGTCGGCGACGACGATGTACGAGAACATCCTGCTCGACGAACGCGCCGCGCTCGACGTCGACATGGACGGCCTCGTCGCCCACGAGCTCGCCCACCAATGGTTCGGCGACTACGTCACCTGCCGCGACTGGAGCGAAGGGTGGCTCAACGAGGGTTGGGCGACGTACATGGAGCTCGTCTGGAAGGACGAAGGCACGGAGGTGGGCGCCGGCCGCGACGAGTACGACTACGCGCTCAAGGGCGAGCTCGACATCTACGTCTCGGAGGACGGCGGTCGCTATCGTCGGCCGATCGTCAGTCGCGACTACGATCAGCCGATCGATCTCTTCGATCGCCACCTCTACCAGAAGGGCGCGCTCGTCCTCCACGCGCTGCGACGCGCCATCGGCGACAAACCGTTCTGGGACGGCGTCCACGAGTACCTGAAGAAGCACGCGCTCGGCGTCGTCGAATCGCGCGATTTCCAGCGTGCGCTCGAGGCGACGAGCGGCAAGTCACTCGACCGCCTCTTCGACGCCTACGTCCACGGCGCCGGTCATCCGGAGCTCGACGTCGGCATCGAGCACGAGCCTGCCGAGGGCGCCGCGGCTGCCCAAATCGTGATCTCGGTGAAGCAGACGCAACGCATCGACGAGCTGACGAAGCTCTACGAAGGGCCGCTCGTCCTCGAGCTCGTCGAGGGTGAGACGACGCGACGTGAGATCGTCCAGTTGCACGCGCAACGCGACACCTTCGTCTTGCCGGTGAGCGGAAGGCCGAGCTTCGTCGTCGTCGATCCCGACGGCGATCTTCTGGCTCAAATCGAGCTCAAGGTCCCGAGCGACATGCTCCGCGCCCAGCTCGCCAACGGCGCCAATGCACGGTCGCGGTGGCTGGCGGCGAGCGCACTCGCCCGTCGAGACGAACCGAAGAGCGTCGCCGCGCTCGCTGCGGCCCTCGCCCGCGACGACGAATTCTGGGGCGTTCGCGCCGAGGCAGCGGAAGCACTCGGGGAAATTCGAGGCGATCGCGCCTTCACAGCGTTGCGTGAGGCTGCCTCCGCCGATCACCCGAAGGTCCGTCGCGCCGTCGCTCGTGCGCTCGGTCGCTTCAGGACGGGAGCCGCCGTCGACGTGCTTCGTCCGTTGGCGTTCAAAGATCAGAGTTGGCTCGTCGCCTCCGAGGCGGCGCGCTCCCTCGGTGCCACCCGTCAGGTCTCCACCTTCGACAGCCTCGTCGAGCTGCTCGATCGACCGAGCTGGGCCGACGTCGTCCGCAGCGGCGCCGCCGACGGGCTCGCCTCCCTCCGCGACGAGCGCGCGATTCCCCACCTCACGGTGCGCACCGCCTACGGTCACGAGAGCCCCGGTCGGCGCGCCTGCCTCTACGCCCTCGCGCGGCTCGACACCTCGCGCAAGACGCGTGAGCTCCTCGAGGAGCGTCTCGACGACGTCGACGTCTTCGTCCGTTCGACGGCGGTGCGCGGGCTCGAGGTGATCGGTGACGTCAAGGCACGCGCCGCCCTCGCGGAGCGGCTCGGTCGTGAAGACGCAGGCACGGTGCGCCGACGTCTCCGCGAGGCTCTCCGCGACATCACCGCCGGCCGCGAAGCCGAGCTCCGTCGCGTCAAAGACGAGGTCGATCGTCTCAAAGACGAGTCGCAAGACATGAAGACGCGCCTCGCCAAGCTCGAGTCGAAACTCAGCGGCGAGAAGGACGACCCGAAGCCGTCGAGGCGGAAATTCAAGCCGAAACCCGCCCCGAAGCGTCGACGCTGAGACGCCTCGCCGAGTCCTCGCCGAGTCAGTTCGGCTCGGGCTTCTCGGCCGGAGCCTTGGCGACGACGACGAGCGCCGCGCGCATCAGGCGATCGCCCAGTTTGTAGCCAGCCTGCACCTCGGCGATGACCGTCCCCGGCGCGGCGTCGGCCGTCTCGACCTGCTGCACCGCTTCGTGAATCGTCGGGTCGAACGGCGTTCCGAGCCCCGGCACGCGCACGATGCCGTTGCGCCCGAGCGTGTCGGTGAGCTGCCGAATCACCATCTTCACGCCCTCACCGATCGCCTTCGCGTCGGCAGCCTGCTCGGCATGGAGCGCCGCGCGCTCGAGGTTGTCGAAGATCGGGAGGATGACCTTGAGCATCTCCTCGGACCCCTTCTTCTGCGCATCCTCGACGTCGCGTCGTGATCGCTTGCGGTAGTTGTCGAAATCGGCCGCGGTGCGCAGCAACTGATCGCGCAGCTTGGCGATGTCGGCCTTCGCCTCCGCCAGCAGATCTCTCTCCGGCTCGACCGACGCCGTGGCCGTGCTCTGGTCGATCGACTCGACCTCGGCAACTTCGCTGGTGACTTCTTCCTTCGCTTCGCTCTCGGTCATCGGCGGCGAGCATAATCACCTCGCTCCCCCCCGCAAACCCCGCGCTGGAAGCCGCGGTCGATCCCGAGCGTTCACCCGCCCCCGCCCGCAGTAGGCTCCCCCCCGCGTCCGTGTCCCCTCCCTCCACCCGCTCCTGCCCGACCTGCGGAAACCCGGTCGATCCGCTCCGCGCGCCCCACGTCGCGATTCTCGAGGGAGCCTTCATCTATTTCTGCTCGCCGGAGTGCCGCAGAGAGAGCGCCGCAGTTTCGATCACGCCACCGCCCGTGGCAGTGAAGAAAAAGCCCACGCCCGCGCCCGCACCCGCACCCGC
>JANYDK010000032.1 GCA_025363655.1 Deltaproteobacteria bacterium
ATTCCGGAGGCACCGACACGACTGGCACCGACACGACCGGCACCGACACGACCGGCACCGACACGACCGGCACCGACACGACCGGCACCGACACGACCGGCACCGACACGACCGGAGACACCGCCGTCACCGACTCTGGCGGAGACACCACCGACAGCGGCACCGACAGCGGCGGCGCGGACGCTGCCGACGCCGCGGATACTGCCGACACGACGGTCGCCGATGCTGGCGCCGATACGACCGACACTGCTGACGCCGCTTGTCCGGCGCCGGTCACCGGGTCGGTCTTCGTATCGCCGACGGGAAGCGATACCACGGGCAACGGCTCGTCGGCTTGTCCGTTCGTCACCATCACCAAGGCGCTCTCGACGACGGTCGGCGCCAGCGGACCGACGACGATCAACGTCGCTTCGGGCGCGGGCGCGGCGCTCTTCACCTACGGCACCGGTTGCACCGCCGGCGCCGGCAAATGCGACGCGACGCCGATTCGCGTCACCGACGGGATGAACAAGGGCATCGTCATCAAGGGCTCGGGGGTCGATCCGTCGGGCCTCGTCGTCGTCGGTGGAAACGCCGCGACCGACACCGCGGTCTTCCAGGTCAACGCGCCCAACGTTGGCTTCGCAAATATGACGATCTCCCCACGCAGAACTGCTTCTGGCTCGGGCGGGAGTCGCACCGTCGGCGCCGCTGGCATTCGCTTCACCGCGCCGGCCGTCGCCTCGGGCTCGGAGGCCGTGGTGACGAACGTGATCATCGATGGCGTCATCCACACGTCCACCAGCGAGTCGACCGGCAGCGGGCTCGAGCTCTCCAACGGGACCAGCCCGACGATCGGACCAGGCGTCACCATCGTCGGCGGTGATCACTCCGTCCTCGTGACGCAGCAGACGGCCGGCTCGCCGAGCGTGGCCTCGAAGCCGCTCATCCTCTCGAGCGGCGCGGCTCCATCGTTCTTCCACTCGACGCAGTTCGCCTGCGTTCGTGTCGACAGCACCAACGCCTCCGCCACGGTCATGCCGACGGCCGTGCTCACCGGAGGGTCGACCGATCCGGGACGCCTCCACCTCCAGGACTGCGGCGGCAACGGCGGCGTCGTCGTCGACACCGTCAAGCCTGGGAGCGCGGTCAACGTCACCAACACGCTCATCGACACCTCGGTGGCGACGGCGGCGGCCTACTACGGCATTCGCCTCCTCTCGTCGGGTCGTTTGGTCGCCAGCACCGGCGTGACGATCACCGGCATCAACGAGCTCGCGATCGGGACCGGCGCCGGCATCGAGGCGGGCGGCACCTCGGCCTTCGGATCGTCGATCGCCGGCGGCGCTTCACTCGGGGTCGTGGTGACCAAGAACCTCGGGAGCGGCGTGCGCATCACTGGCAACGCCGTCGCCGACATCGGCTACCTCACGTCGACCGGCAACCGCCGCAACGGCCTCCTTTGCGACGCCACTGCAGGCGCGAGCAGCCTCAACCTCAACCTCCGCAACTCGACCCTCACCAGCAACGGAGCGGCGGGCGCCTTCATCACGGGCAAGCCGGGCGGAGGCTCGTGTGTCGCCAACCTCGGCTCGGCGACCGCGGCCGGCAACAACGTCTTCAACACCACGGCCGCGAAAAATGGCTCTGTCGGCCTCTGCTACACGGCGAGCACGGCGGCGACGCCGACGACCTCGACGTGGGGCTGCGGTCTCGCGTCGGGCACCGCATGCACAGCGGCGGTGGCCGTGGGTGCACCGAGCCCGCTCGCCGTCGCCGGTTGCGATCTCGTGGGCGACTACAACACCTCGGCGATGCTCACCGTGGTGGTACCCCAGACGTGCTGCGGGCTCTGATCGCTCGGTTCCTTCAGTTCCTTCAGTTCACTCAGAGTGACGCCATCTTCGCGCCGTCGACGACGATCGTCTGACCGCTGACGTAGCTTGCGGCGTCGCTGGCGAGGAAGGCGATCATCTTGCCCAACTCATCGGGATGGCCGAAACGGCCGAGTGGAATCGCGGCGGCCGTCTTCTTTCGCACCGCTTCCAGGTCGACGCCGGGCTCGATCATCCGTTCGTGGACGTGCTTCAGACGATCGGTGTCGAAGGAGCCCGGGGCGACGTTGTTGACGGTGATGCCGAAGGGGCCGAGCTCCTTCGCCAACGTCTTGCACAGCCCGACGAGGGCGGGGCGCGTGACGTTGGAGAGGAGGAGTCCGGGGATCGGTTCGCGCACGCTGCTGGAGGTGATGACGAGCATGCGACCATGACCGGCGGCCTGCATGTGCGGGAGCGCGGCGCGGAAGAGTCGCATCGTCGAGAGGAGAGTGCCTTCGAGGGCGTCGCGCCATTTGGCCTCGCCGCCATCGTCCGACGCAGCGAGCTCGAGGAAGCTCGAAGGCGGAGGACCCCCACCGTTGGCGACGACGACGTGGAGCGCGCCGAACGCAGCGACGGTCTCGGCGACCACGCGGACGAGGTCCTCCGCACGCCCGACGTCTCCGATCAGGGGGAGCACTTTTGTGCCTGTTTCTTCGCTCAATTCGGAAGCGACGCGGCTGACGTCGGCGGCCGTGCGTGCACAGATGGCGACGCTGGCACCCTCGCGTGCGAGCGCACGGGCAGAAGCGAGACCGAGCCCCTTGGTGGCGGCGGTGACGAGCGCGATGCGACCGGCGAGCTGGAGATCCATCTTGTTGGACTCTTTCGCTCTGCTCGGAGGATCGCGCTACTTTTTCTTCTTCGCGGGCGCGGGCGACTGACTCGTCTTGCTCTTGGCGGCCGCGGACGGAGCGTGCTTCACCGCTGCCTTCGCCTTCGGCTTGCCAGCCGGCGCGGGCTTGGCAGCGGGCGCCTTGCCCTTCGGCGGCGGCGGGGCGGTCTTGCCGGATTTTTTCGACCCCTCGGCCTTGGCGGCGGTCTTCGCTGCGGGCGCGGGCTTTGGCGCCTTCAACTGCTCGATGACCAGGCGCGCCGCTTCGCCCTGCGGGCTCTTGCGCACGGCCATCTCTTCTAGCGCTGCTTTTCCGAGATCTTCGTGATCGGCGAACCAACGCAGTGGGACGTCTTTCGCCATCTTCTTCTGCGAGAGCGTCAGCATGATGGGGACGATTTTGGCGTTCTTGATGGTGCCGAACTCTTCCGCGAAGCGGAGCACGGCCCATCGCGGCAACGCCTTGGCCCGCTCGGAGAAGTGGTCGAGCAGCTCGGGACCACCGAGATAGACGAGGCGCGGCGTGAGGCTGAGGACGTGCTCGTCGGTCTGCGCGTTGGTGCGGATGAGACCGGGATCGTCGAGGACGTGGTGACAGGCGCAGAGCGCCTTCACGCGATTGCGGCGCACGGCATCGGAGCCATGGAGCACGAGATCGAACGCGAGGTGAAGTGAGCGACCTTCGGGCGCCTTCTTCATCAACGCTTCGATGCGCGCGCGGAATTTCTTCTTCTGCGCGTCGGGGAGCCGCAGGAGGAAGAAGCCGAGGTGATAGGCCGCAGGCAACGCCGCCGGCGCGACCACCGCGGTGAAGAAGGCGTGTTTGAGCGCGTCGCTCAGCCAGTCTTTCGGCTGGTAGCGCTCGAAGCGCGAGCAAATCGCGTCGGCGATGAACTCGGTGCCGAGCATCGCCTCGAGGAGCAGGAGGAAGTCGGCGACCTGCAGCTGCGGCCGGACGACGTTCGCCCCCAGCATCTTGTCGACGAGCTTCTTCGCCTCTTCGGGCGTCGGCGCCGTCGTCTTGTGCAGGGCGGCTTCCCACTCGCTGCTCTTGGGACTCTCGAGGAGCGCGCGCACGTAGCGGTGCGCCGTCTCTCGAGGCCACTCGACACCGAAGAGGGCAGGCGGCTCAGGGTCTTCGAGGACCTGCTTGGCCGTCTCCTCCGGCTTCTTGTCGAGCTTGTGCTTGTCGGCGAGCGTACGGACGTGCGGCCAACCGAGGGCGTATCGCCGGTCCTGCTCGGGGGTGAACGAGAAGCCCTTCGCCATCGGATCTGGCGACACAATACGGATTTCACGCCCTTTTGGTGATTTTTTTGCAACCTTCGAGCCCGAGCCTTGCTTTCTCGGGTTTCCGCCTCCTCGAATGCTTGCCCCAGCGCGAATCAGGCTGCCCCTTTGCGCATCGCGTCAGACTTGCGATACTCCCGCGATGCCGCTCCCTCCCCGCCAGGGACTCTACGACCCCTCCTTCGAACGGGACGCGTGTGGCCTCGGGTTCGTCGCCACTTTGAAGGGCGTCGCCACGCACGACGTGGTCGCGCAAGCGCTCGAGATCCTCGCCAACCTCACGCACCGAGGCGCGGCGGGTTGCGATCCGTGTACCGGCGATGGCGCGGGCGTGCTTCTCCAGATCCCGCACGAGCTCTATGCGATCGATCGCGCGCGGTCGGGCTTCTCTACGCCCGAGCCGGGCGACTATGCGGTGGCGACGTGTTTCCTCTCGCAGAATCCGGCGCGGCGTCGGCAGCAGCAGGCGATCCTCGAGGCTGCCGTGCAACACCACGAGCAGCGGGTGCTCGGTTGGCGTGACGTGCCGACGAGCTCTGCGGCGATCGGGCCGACCGCGCGCGCTTCGATGCCGACCATCCGGCAGCTCTTCATCGGACGCGAGTGCAGCAAAGAGTCGTTCGAGCGGGTGCTCTTCACGATTCGCAAACGAGCCGGGCGCACGGCGAGTGAGCGCGCGGTCTCGACGCCGGGGGACGAGCTCTACCTCGCCAGCTGTTCGTCTCGCACCGTCGTCTACAAAGGACTGATGCTCGCGGAGCAGCTCGCCGCGTTCTATCCCGACCTCGGCGACAAGCGAGCGGTCTCGCGTCTGGCGATGGTCCACTCGCGCTTCTCGACCAACACGTTCCCGACTTGGGAGCGCGCGCATCCCTTCCGTCTCATCGCGCACAACGGCGAGATCAACACCCTCTCCGGCAACCGCGCGTGGATGTCGGCGCGCGAGCCTCTCCTCAAGAGCGAGCTCTTCGGCGACTCGCCCGACACCATCGAGGACTTCAAGCCGATCATCCGGCCGGGCGGCTCCGACAGCGCGTCGCTCGACAACGTCGTCGACTTCCTCGTCGCCAGCGGGCGCTCGCTCCCGCACGTGATGATGATGCTCGTCCCCGAGGCCTTCGTCCCCGATCCGTTCTCCGGATCGGGCGCGAACCCAGGAAGTGGCGAAAAACAAGGCGTTTCGGAGATGAATGCGTCGCTCCGCGCGTTCTACGAGTATCACGGTTGCCTCGTCGAGCCGTGGGATGGACCGGCGGCGCTGACCTTCACCGACGGTCACTTGATCGGCGCGATGCTCGACCGCAACGGCCTTCGTCCGGCCAAGTACGTGGTGACGAACGACGGGCTGGTGGTGCTCGCGAGCGAGTTCGGCGTCCTCGACATTCCGGCGTCGCGCGTCAGCGAGAAGGGGCGCGTGCAGCCGGGGAAGATGTTCCTCGTCGACACCGAGAACGGGCGCATCGTCCCCGACGAAGAGGTCAAGCACGAGGTCTCGACGCGCAAGCCGTACCGCGCGTGGGTCGAAGAGAACAAGCTCGAGCTGGCGCAGCTCCCCGCCGTCGCCTCTCCGTACACGCCGAGCGAGAGCGACCTCGCGCGTCTGCAACAGGTCTTCGGGTACACCGAGGAAGATCTGAAAATGCTCCTCGCGCCGATGGCCGCGGCGGGGGAAGAGCCGGTCGGTTCGATGGGCGTCGACGCGCCCTTGGCGGTGCTCTCGGAGAAGCCGCAGCTGCTCTTCCGCTATTTCAAGCAGGCCTTCGCGCAGGTGACGAACCCGCCGATCGATCCGATTCGCGAAGAGATCGTGATGTCGATGGTCAGCTGCGTCGGGCCCGAAGGGAACCTCCTCGAGGAGCGTCCGGGCCAAGGGCGCATGCTGCAGCTGCCGCATCCGATCCTCACGAGCGACGATCTCGCCAAGCTCCGCCGCAACCTGGCGATGGATTTTCGCACTTGCACGCTCGGCGCGCGCTTCGCCGTCGATGGCAGCGAGGGCGATCCCGAGGTCGCGCTCCGTCGGGCGATCGATCGTCTCTGCGAGGAGGCGACGCACGCGATTCGCACCGGAAAAGCGAGCATCCTCGTGCTCAGCGATCGCGACGTCGGTCCTGGCTTCGCGCCGATCCCGAGCCTCCTCGCCACCGCGGCCGTGCACCATCATTTGATGCGCACCGGCGATCGCGTGCGCGCGGGCCTCGTCGTCGAGACCGGCGAAGCGAGGGAGGTCGCGCACCTCGCGCTCCTCGTCGGTTTCGGTGCCGGCGCGGTCAACCCTTACCTCGCGCTCGACACCGTGGCCCACCTCGCCCGGAGTGGCGCCTTGCCGAAGGCGACGTCGCCCGAGAAGGCGCTCGTCAACTACGTCAAAGCCCTGAAAAAAGGGCTCCTCAAGACCATGTCGAAGATGGGGATCAGCGCCGTCTCGAGCTACCACGGCGCGCAGATCTTCGAGGCCATCGGCGTCGACCAGGTGGTCATCGACGAATACTTCACCGGGTGTCCCTCGCGCATTCGCGGCGTCGGGCTCGGAGAGATCGCCGGCGAGTCGATCGCTCGTCACGCGCGGGCCTACGGGCCGATTCCTGCGACCAAGCTCGACGTCGGCGGCCTCGTTCACTACCGCGTGCCGCACCCGAACGGTGGCGGAGGCGAGGTGCACCTCTGGACGCCGCAATCGGTCGCGAGCTTGCAGCAAGCCGTCCGTCGCAACGACGCCGCGAGCTACGCCGACTACTCGCGACGGATCAACGAGCAGGGTGATCATCCGGTGACGTTGCGCGGCCTCTTCGAGCTCGCGCCGCCGCCGGGTCGTCGTCCCGTGCCCATCGCCGAGGTCGAGGCCGCGTCGTCGATCGTCCGTCGCTTCGCCACCGGCGCGATGTCCTTCGGGAGCATCTCCAAGGAGGCACACGAGAACCTGGCGGTGGCGATGAACCGCATCGGAGGCAAATCGAACACCGGCGAGGGCGGCGAAGATCCCTCACGTTTCGCCGACGAACGACGCTCGGCGATCAAGCAGGTCGCCT
This sequence comes from Deltaproteobacteria bacterium, assembly GCA_025363655.1. Lineage (GTDB taxonomy): Bacteria > Myxococcota_A > Polyangia > Polyangiales > JADJMO01 > JANYDK01. The sequence goes on from JANYDK010000032.1 coordinate 7,011, forward strand.
CGGGTCGCTTCGGGGTCACCGCCGAGTACCTCACCAACGCCGACGAGCTGCAAATCAAGATGGCCCAGGGCGCGAAGCCCGGAGAGGGAGGTCAGCTCCCCGGTCACAAGGTGGACGCGATCATCGCGCGCGTGCGGCACAGCACGCCGGGCGTGACGCTCATCTCGCCGCCGCCGCACCACGACATCTACTCGATCGAAGATCTGGCGCAGCTCATCTTCGATTTGAAGAACGTCAATCCGCGCGCGCGCATCAGCGTCAAGCTGGTGGCCGAGGCGGGCGTCGGCACCATCGCCGCGGGCGTCGCCAAGGCGCACGCCGACGTCATCTTGATCAGCGGACACGACGGCGGCACCGGCGCCTCGCCGTTGACGTCGATTCAACACGCCGGATCACCCTGGGAAATAGGCCTCGCCGAGACGCAGCAGGTGCTGGTGATGAATGGCCTCCGTGGGCGCGTGCGCCTGCAGGTCGATGGGCAATTGAAGACCGGCCGCGACGTCGCCATCGGCGCGCTGCTCGGGGCCGAGGAGTTCGGCTTCGCCACCGCGCCGCTCGTCGCTTCCGGTTGCATCATGATGCGCAAGTGTCACCTCAACACCTGCCCGGTCGGCGTCGCCACGCAGGATCCCGAGCTGCGCTCACGCTTCCCCGGCAAGCCCGAGCACGTCATCCACTACATGTTCTTCGTCGCCGAAGAGCTGCGGGCGATCATGGCGAGCCTCGGGTTTCGAACCGTCGACGAGATGGTCGGTCAGGTCGAGTGCATCGTCCCGAGGCGGCTCGACGCGCGCAAGACGCCGAAGCTCGCCAAGCTCGACTTCAGCGAGGTGCTCTATCGCCCGAAAGAGGCGGAAAAAGAGGCGCTTCGATGGTGTGAGCCGCAAGATCACAACCTCCGTGACGTCCTCGATCACGCGTTGATCGCGCAGGCCGAGGGAGCCCTCGCCGGCACGCGCAAGGTCTTCGTCACCACCGCCATCCGCAACCGCGATCGCGCCTTCGGAGCCATGCTCAGTGGAGAGATCGCGCGCAGGCACGGCGAGACGGGGCTCCCCGAGGACACCATCGTCGTCCGCGCGATCGGCAGCGCCGGCCAGAGCTTCGGTGCCTTCGCCGCGCGCGGGCTCACGCTCGAGCTCGAGGGCGACGCCAACGACTACGTCGGCAAGGGTCTGTCGGGTGGCGTCCTCGCCGTCACGCCGCCGAAGGACGCGCCGTTTCGCGCGGAAAATCAGGTCATCGTCGGCAACACCGTGCTCTACGGCGCCATCGCCGGGCGCGCCTTCTTCCATGGTCGCGCCGGTGAGCGCTTCGCCGTTCGCAACTCGGGCGCCACCGCGGTCGTCGAAGGCTGTGGCGATCACGGGTGCGAGTACATGACCGGAGGGCTGGTCGTCGTCCTCGGCACCACCGGCCGCAATTTCGCGGCTGGAATGAGCGGCGGTGTCGCCTACGTCTTCGACGAGGACGCGGGCTTCGTCGGCCGCTGCAACCGCGAGATGGTCGCGCTCGAAGCGATGGACGACAGCGAGGCGGAGGCGGTGCGCGCGCTCGTCGTCGAGCATGTGGCCCGCACCGGCAGCGCGAAAGGCTCGTCGCTCCTCTCGCAATGGGAAGATGCGCGCACGCGGCTCGTGAAGGTGATGCCGAGCGAGTACCGACGCATCCTCGCCGAGCGCGCGGTGCTCCCAGAGACGGCCGGACGTCTCCCCGCCGACGACAAGGAAGGCGCCAGCATCGCGCCGAAACCGTACGTATCCGCCGGCCGCTGGGTCCGCGAAGGCGATGAGGTGGCCCATGGCTGAAGAGATCAAAGAGCTCAAAGACTCGAAAGACGCGCCGCGGAAGAACAAGACGCGCGGCTTTCTCGAGATTCGTAGGACGAAGCACGACACCCGTCCGATCGTCGATCGACTCCGCGATTTCCGCGAGCTCGACTTGCCGCTCGAGCCGGTCGTGCTGCGCGATCAAGCGACGCGGTGCATGGACTGCGGAATTCCCTTCTGTCACGACGGCTGCCCGCTCGGCAACCTCATCCCCGAGTGGAACGAGCTGGTCCACGCTGGGCGCTTGGACGAAGCCGTCGCCTCGCTCCACGCGACCAACAATTTTCCGGAGGTGACCGGGCGCATCTGTCCGGCGCCGTGCGAAGCCTCGTGCGTGCTCAACATGCAGAACGAGCCGGTCACCATCAAGGACATCGAGCGCTCGATCGGCGATCGGGCGATGGCCCCGGGCTCTGCAGCGTTGCGTCCGCAGAAGCCGAAGGCACGCACCGGCAAGCGTGTGGCGGTCATCGGTTCGGGCCCCGCCGGTCTCGCCGCCGCGCAGCAACTCGCGCGTCGTGGTCACGACGTCACCGTGCTCGAGAAGGCCGACCGGCCAGGTGGATTGCTTCGTTATGGAATTCCCGATTTCAAGCTGGAAAAGAAGCTAATCGATCAACGCATCGAGCAGATGACCGCCGAAGGGGTGACCTTCCGATGTGGGGTCAACGCCGGGGTCGACATCCCTGCCGACGCACTCCGCAAGCAGTACGACGCACTGGTGCTCGCGGGTGGTGCGATGGTCCCGCGCGATCTCCGCTGCGCCGGCCGCGAGCTCTCCGGGGTGCACTTCGCGATGGATTTCCTCGCGCAGCAGAACCGCCGCGTGGCCGGGCTCATCGTCCCCGAGCAGGAGGCGATCGTCGCGACGGCGCGTGACGTCGTGGTGCTTGGTGGCGGTGACACCGGCAGCGACTGCGTCGGGACCTCGCTCCGCCAAGGGGCGAAGAGCGTCACCTCGCTCGAGCTGATGCCGCGTCCGCCCGAGGAGCGTCGCGACGAGAACCCGTGGCCGCAGTGGCCGCTCGTCTTTCGCACCAGCTCGTCGCACGAAGAGGGTGGGCAGCGCGACTTCGGCGTCATGACCAAGCGGCTCCTCGACGACGATCACGGCAACGTGCGCGCGCTCGAGGCGGTGCGGGTGACGATGAAGGACGGGCAGCTCGTCGAGATCGCCGGCTCGCGATTCGAAATCCCCTGCACGCTCCTGCTCCTGGCGATGGGCTTCGTCGGGCCGGTGCGGCAGGGGCTCCTCGATCAGCTCGGCGTCACGCTCGACGCGCGCGGCAACGTCAAAGCCGAGCTGGGAAAGACCAACGTTCCCGGCGTCTTCACGGCTGGTGACATGTCGCGTGGGCAGTCACTGGTGGTGTGGGCGATCGCCGAAGGACGTCGCTGCGCCGAGAGCGTCGACGCCTATCTACGCGGCTGAATCTACGGCGAATCTTCGGCGAAACGAGACGTCCCGATTTACTTCGCCACCTTCGTCGCCGGCAGCGTCCAGTAGGGGCTGATGTTGTCGGCGCCGAGGTCCTGGCCCGGCATCCACATCGGCGGGGAGCTCGGATCTCCCGCACCGAGCTTGGTCTTGTCGATGGCGCCGATCCAGATCTGCTTGCACTGCTTCACGCCGTTGGCTGCGCAAGCCTTGGCGGTGTTGGCGGCGGTGAGCTTGTGGCCGTAGTCGCGCTCGGCGCTGTAGACGACCCAGTAGTAGTCCTTCGAAGTCGCCGGGGCCCAGTGCGGCCAGGTGACGTTGTGATCGCCCGCGCCGTTGAGGTTCGTGAGCTCCGTCTTGAACGAGCCAGTGGCGTCGGTGAGCATCAAGCGTTGGCCCGGCTTGCTCGCGTCGTCGAAGGCGCGCCAACTGCCACGCGCGGCGTTGAAGACGATGAGCTTTCCATCGGCCGACCAGCTGGGAAAAAACAGGTTTCCGTAGCTGCCGCTGGGCAACGTGAGGGGGCCTGCGACGAGCGTCTTGGGGGCGCCGAAGGTGTGCGTGGTGCCGTCGGAGGAGAAGGTCATCGTCGTCAGCGAGCCGCCGTCGAGATCGATCGATTGCCCCGGCTTCGGCGTTTGCACGAAGACGACGCTGTGACCATCGGGCGACCAATCGGCCATCAGCGCCGAGAGCTTTCCGCCGTCGCTGGCGATGTCGCCGACGTTGGAGGCCACGGTTTTTCCCGTATCCGGATCGAAGAGCTGCAGCTTGCCGCCATCGAGCGTGGCGAGGGCGAGCGATTGATCGTCGGTCTTGTACGGATATCCGACCGGCGAGAACGTCGAATACGAGCCCTTGAACTTCTTGCCGTTGGCGTCGAGCGTGTCGTTCCAAGTCTTGGTCGTGGCGTCGAACTTCATGAAGCCGAGGTAGGTGGCGTCGCAGGAGCCGCCGACGCAGCGCGAGTAGCCCACGCGCGTGCCCGAGCGCGAGACCGAGTGGCACGACGTGCAGTCGCCCTTGACCGAGGTCGGCGGCGTGGTGGTGCCGAAATTCTGGGTCATCAAGTCGCCCTTCGACGAGGCCCAGTAGTAGATGGCGGTGTCGTCGATGACGTCGTTCGACATCCGAATCGAGACCGACGCGCCCGGATACTTCTGCGACGGTGCGGTCGAGAGAAGACCTTCGACGGTGAAGCGGAGGGTGTCTCCGGCGGCGGTGCGGGCGACAGCTTTCCAAGCGACTTCGTCGATGGCGGCGTCTTCGACGTTGCTGAAGACGTCGATGGAGAGGAACTTCGAGGAGAGCTGGAGGTGGAAGAGATCGTTGCCGGCCTTGGTCCACTGCGCGTCGACCGCCGGGATGTTGAGCGGCGCGACCGCACCGTCGAGCGGATATTCGAGCTTCGGCATGCGCGCGGCGTCGGCAGCGGACGATGCCTTGGCGAAGAGATCGGGCGCTCCGGCCGGGGTGCCGGTGATGACCACGGAGCCGGTGAGCTTGACGGTGAGCGAGGCGGTCGCGCTCTGGCCGCTGCACGTCGCCTGCACCGTGGTGTCGCCGCCGCGGGCGATGATCGTCATCTTCGCGCCCGTGAACGAGCCGAAGGAGGGATCGAGCGCGCTCAGCGCGCAGCTGGTGGTGACGTCGGTCTTGACGCCGTCCTTGGTGGCGAAGACTTGATACGTCTGCGAGCCGGTGGCTCCGAGCGCTACGGAAACCGTAGCGGTGGCTGGTTCCACCGAAATCGTGCCCATCGACGGCGCCGTCTCCTCGACGAAGGTGTCGGTGGCGCCGTCGAGCGCCGGCGTCTCGGCGTCGCCCGAAGCTCCACCGCACGCGGGGGCGAAGGGCACGGCAGCGGCGGCGATGATGATCGAGACTGCGACGGCGCGGAAGGAGAGCAAGCGCATGCCGTCAGTATTGCGAAAAGACAGCGTCAGCGCATCTGTCACTCGATGATGACGTCACGTCGAGAGGACACGGCGCTCCTTCGAGGTGGGCATCGTGTCATCATCGAGCGTGATGCACCTCGCCATGCACCTCGATCGAGCCCTATTTCTCGCATGCGTGGCGACGCTTTCGGCGTGTCCAGCGACGCGCCCCGTCGAGGTCGGTGGTCCGCCGGCGAAGAGCGACGGGCCGAGGGGCTTTCGTCCCGATGCACCCGCCGATCCTCATCCCGTCGACGTTCACGACGATTTTCCCGGGCCGTCGGCCGAGGCGCTGGGCGTCTTTCGACCGGAGGTCGGCTGCGGCGAGCCGATCTTCATGGGGCCGAAGAAGTCGAGCAAGACGAAGGTCGCGGGCGCGGTGGCGAGCTATCCGAAGCAAGGCGTCGATTGCTTCGGCACTTTCGCGTGCACGGGAGATGACGAGCTCGCGCAGTTGCCACCCTCGTGCGAGGCGCTCGCCGGCTGTGACGACGATGGCCCGTCCAGGCCGGCGATGTGCAAGGCGACGTTGACGGTGCTGAAGCCGCGCATCGCCACGCGCGCGATGGTGTGCATGAAGGAGCTCGCCGACTTCGTCTGCCAGCCTGGGCTAAGGGCAGCCTGTCGCGAGCATGCGCTCCTGCGGGCGTGCGACGATGGGGGCGCCGACGCGAGCTGCCTGGCGATCGAGAAGGCGTGTCCGAAGACGACGCGGAGAGAGTGTCGAGCGTACTTGTCGGGGATGACCGAGAGTGGCCGCTCCAACGTCGTCTCGTGCATGAAGGACGACTGCGTCGGTGGCTTGCGCGACTGCGTGGACGAGGTCGTCGATATTTCGAGCACGTCGAGCGCGACGCCGCCGAAGTAGCGGTGACACAGCGCTGATACGAAATCTCCCTCAAAACAAGCGCAATTGCTTCTTCTTCGGCGCGCTCTCTTCGGCCACCGGCTCCGCATCCGGCGCCGCCAGACAGCCGGCGTCGTCATTGCCCACCGCGTTCACTCGCTTGTTCACTTCGGTGGCGACGAGCACGTCGTTGGCGACGGGCTTCAACATCGTCGCCACCGCCTTCGCGTCCTTGGTCGTGAGAAACTCTTCGGCGCCTTCGAGGGGAACGATCACCGGCATGCGGTCATGGACGTTGGCGACGAGCGCGTTCGGCGTCGTGGTCAAGATGGAGAAGCGAAAGCCCGACGACGCCTCGTGACAGAGCGCGGCGAAGAGGAACGGCTTCTCGTCGGCGCGATGGAACCAAATCGGCCGGCGGTTCCCCTTCTCGCCCATCCATTCGAAAAAGCCATCGGCTGGGATGAGGGCGCGATGTCCCGCCGCAGGATCCGCGAGCATCGTTCGCGTGCGGGCGTTCTCGACGCGCGTGTTGATCTGGGTGCCCTTGCCGAGTCCCCACGCTGCCGGAATGAGCTCGCGCTCGAAAGTGCCGCCGGAGCGCGCGGCGAGGCGCAAGGCCCAGTGCTCGTCGGTGGGCGCGACGTTGTAGCGCTTGCGGTAGTGCTCCTTGAAGAACTGCGATCCCGCGACTCCGAGCAGCTCGGCGAGCTCGTCGGCGTCGGCGCCTGCCAGCGTGAAGCGACCGCACATGCGCTGATGTCCTGCTAGGCCTTCGCCGCCAACTCTTCTGGCGTCACGATGCGACCAGCAATCGCGCTCGCGGCGACGACCAACGGGCTCGCCAAGTAGACCTTCCCCGGACCGCTTCTACCCGGAAAATTACGGTTGATTGCGCTCACCGTCACTTGCTGGGCGGAGTCGCTGACGCCGGGGCCGGCCTTGATGCACGCGCCGCACGAAGGGTCGACGAGCTCGGCGCCGGCCTTCTCGAAGACGTCGAGGTAGCCCTTCGCCTCGGCATAACGGCGAATGTCCTGCGAGCCGAACTGGATGTAGAGGTGGACGCCGTCGGCGACCTTCTGGCCGCGATCGAGCGCGCTCTGCAAGACGCTCGCGTACATGTCCATGTCGGCCTTCTTGCCGCCGGTGCACGAGCCGCCGTAGGCGATGTCGATTTTGACGCCGCCTTGGTTCTTCTCGCCGAGCTCGGAGATGGAGACGCCGTTGCGCGGGTCGCCGGGCGTCGCGACCATCGGGACGATCGTCGCGAGGTCGACTTCGAACGTCGCTAGATACGTCGCACCCGGATCGGCTTTGACGATGCGAGCGCGCGCGTCGGCAGCTTGCTCGGGAGTGAGCCCGCGCTGCTTCACGAGGTAGTCGATGACGACGTCGTCGGCTTCGATGATGCCGGTGAAGCCGCCTGCCTCGACGGCCATGTTGGTGAGGGTCGCGCGCTCGTCGAGCGAGAGGTGGTCGATGCCGTCGCCGGAGAACTCGAGCACCTTGCCGATGCCGTCGCCGCCCTTGAAGAACGGCTGCGCGAGGATGTGCAACATGACGTCCTTGGCGCAGACGCCAGGCCGCAATTTTCCCTTCAGAATGAAGCGCGCGGTCTCGGGCACGGTGACGCGGACGTCGCGCGTGAACCAGGCGTTGGCCATGTCGGTGGAGCCGACGCCGAACGCGAAGCAGCCGAGCGCGCCCGCCATGCAGGTGTGCGAGTCGGTGCCGAGGACGAGGTGGCCGGGGAGGCCGAGCTCTTCGATGACCTTGTTGTGGCAGATGGCCTCCGAGCCGACGAGCTTCCCGTCGCGGTGCACCTCGCCGTAGAGCTTCACGCCTTGCTTCTTGGTGAACGATTCCTGCACCGTCGCCAGCTCGGCGGCTTGCTCCTGCAGCCCCATGTCCTTGTGCGCCTTGGGCATGATGAGGTCGAGGAAGGTCAAGTGATCGCGGAAGGCGAAGACGCTCTCCGGCTCGGTCACCTTCGCGTCTTGCCCCATCTCGGCGCGGAAGAGCGCGTCGGCCATCGGCGTCACGTATTCGTGCGAGAAGCGCACGTCGGTGCGCGCGAAGAACGCGTCCCCCGGCTTCACCGCCACGGCGCCCGTCTTTCCGGTTCGCGCGTCGACGATGACGTGTGCGGCGAGGATCTTCTCGCAGAGGGTCATCGGCCTCGCTTCGGTCGTCACTTCGGGCGGGGAGACCTCGCCCGCGAGCCGCGCGCGGTTGTAGGCGAAGAGCCCGCCACGCTCGACGATGCCGGCGCTGATCGGATCGAGCCCCTGGGTGAACTCGCTCATCGCGATCGCCTCGCCGCGCTCGATGCGCGGAAGGAGCGAGAAATCGGTGCTCGTGAGGAGCCCGATGTTCTGCGCGTTCTGTCGGTAAATCTTCTCGATGCTCTTGGCGACGACGAGCTTCACGCCGGCCTTGAGCTCGCTGTACGGCGCCGTCTCGCGGCTCGATCCGCACCCCTTGGAGATGCCGCTGGCGATGACCCCGAAGGCGCCGGACTTGATCGAGTCCTTCTTGACGTTGCCGCCGCGGAGCCCGATCAGCGAGTAGCGAGCGAGCGTCTCGTCGTAGTAGTAGCAAACCCACCCCGGCGTGATTTCATCGGTGGAAATGCTCCCGATCAGCGCGCGCTTCTCGTCGTACGAGAGGGTGGCGCCATCGAGCTGAGCCTTGAGCTCGCTCTCGTCTTCGGTGAGGTAGAGGACCCGACGCGGAAAGGTGATCGTGGGGGCGGCCGCCATGTGCGGTGAAAGCTGCAACATTACCGAGCGGGCGACCAGGCAGGTTGCGTCAACTCGGGTTTCCGGCCTCGCTCAGCTTCGGCATCGGCACGGTCTTCCGCTGCTTCAGGTCGATGCGCACCGGGAGCACGATCATCGGGACGCCGACGTGCTGAAGACGCTGCTGAATCAAGAACGCGGTCTCGTTGTGGAGCACGCGATTCCAGGTCGTGTCCTCTTCGAAAATCAGCTGCCCGGCGACGACGAGGCCCTTGGGATAGCGCTTGATCATCTCGAGGCCGAGGTGCTGCGCTTCGAGCGCGACCTCGGTGCCGATGGCGAAGGCGCTCGCGGCAGGGAGGCCGAGGGTCTCGGCGAAGAGCTCGTAGCGGAGCAGACTCTCGCGCGTACGTTGCTCGAGCGCGGCGAGTTGGTCTTGGCCCTTGAACGACTCCGAGTCGACGACGGCGACGCTGACGAAGACGACGCCGGCGAAATGACCGGGAAACATTCGCATCATCGTCAAGAGCGCATGACGGCCGAGGCCGCTGTAGCCGCCGACGAAGAGGATGGCGACCGGCTTCTTCGCGTCCGGCTCGGTGCGACCGTGATGCTCTTCGAGGTGCGGATCGGCGCCGTGCTCGAAGGTCTTCGCCTCGCGTTCGAGGTTGCGCTTGGCTGCGATTTCCACCTCTTCGGGGGAGGGGAGCTCGGCGTCGAGCTTGCGCAGCCCCTGCACGACGGCCTGGTAATGCCGCTTGATGGCGAAGCAGAGGAGGACGAGGCCGAAGGTGATGACCAGCGTCACCCAGCCGCCCTCGAGGAATTTCTCGAAGATGGTGATCGCGAGAATGGTCACGCAGAGGACGAGCGCGAGGAGGTGCGCCGGCAGGTGGCGCTTCCAGTCGGGGAACTCTTTGCGACGGCGAATCCAGAAGCGCGCCATCGCCAAGTTGGAGAGCGAAAACGTCACGAAGACGTTGATCGAGTACATGACGACGAGCTTGCTGACGTCGCCCCGCGTGTAGATGAGCGCAGCCGCTGCCGCGCCGGCCATCAAGACCACGCCGTTGCGCATCGAGAGTCGTTCGGAGAGCGCGGCGAAGCGGTGGGGCAACCAAGAGTCGGTCGCCATGTTCGCCATCACGCGCGGTCCATCGAGAAAACCAGCCTGCGCGGCGACGAAGAGGAGCGCGCCCTCGGAGACGAGGGTGACGATGATGAAGCCCCAACCGATCTTGACGCCGCCGAGGTGCCAGCCGCTCGCCATCCTCTCGAGGAGGACTGCGTTCATCGTCTTGCCCTCTTCTGCGTGGGCGTGGAGCAAGAGGTAGCTGAGCATGATGCCGCCGGCGGTGATGGCGAGCGAGACGGCCATCAAGACCATGGTCTTCTTCGCGGTCTGCACGCGAGGCTCGCGCATCATCGCGACGCCGTTGGAGACGGCCTCGATGCCGGTGTAGGTACCGCCGCCCATGGAGTAAGCGCGGACGAAGAGCGAGAGCGCGCCGACGATGCCGAGGTTCTTCACCGAGGTGCCGAGGTTGCTCTTCACCTCGGCCGAGACCGCGCCGACGTCGCCGAGATGACCGCCGATGGCGACGATCAAGACGATGGCGTGGGTGACGAGAAATATGCCGAAAATGGGCACCAGCGCGGAGACCGACTCCTTCGCGCCGCGCATGTTCATGAGCGTCAAGATCGCGAGGCCGGTGAAGGTGAAGGGGAGCTTCAGCCAGTGCAGGCGCTCGGGGATGAAGCTGAAGATGGCGTCGGCGCCGCTGGCGATCGAGATGGTGATCGTGAGCACGTAGTCGACGAGCAGCGCCGCGCCGGAGACGACGCCGACGCGCGGTCCGAGGAGCGAGGTGGCGACGACGTAGCCACCACCGCCGCTCGGGAAGTGCTCGATGATGCGCGAGTACCCGTAGCTGATGATGAAGACGGTCGCGGCGGTCGCGAGCGCGAGGAAGAACGCGAGACCGGTGTGCTCGCCGAGCGCGCGAAACGACTCGTCGGGGCCGTACGCCGAGCTACTCAGCCCGTCGGCACCGAGGCCGACCCACGCGAGGAAGGCGATCAGCGAGAGTTTGTGGAAAGCGTGCGGATCTTTGACGTCCTTCGGCGCACCGAAGAAAAAACGGCGAATGCTGGTCGGCATGGCGGCTCGACGCTCTTGCGAGCGCTCCCTCGAGGCCGACACCGCGCTTTCGCTCGATGATCGTCCTCCTCCTCACGCCTGCGGGGTTAGCTGACGGGCTGGGGCCGGAAGAGTGGCCCTCGTCGCGGTCGCGTGATCGACGGTGTCGTCATTGGTCACGTCCTCCACGTCGTTCGCCCCGGAGAGCGCGCTGTTTCATGAGCGCGATCGCTTGGGTCCCCCGTCGATCGAGATCGCTCGATCGTTCGGCGTAGAGGCAAGGTGGTGCTCGGCGCCCAGCGTGGCAACGAAAAACCAAGAGAAATCAGCGTCGACTGCAGGCGCGCATCGTCCTGACTCTCGAGGCGTGCCAGCGACTGCCGATTCGCAATGCAAAACTGCAGAACTGCATCGTGCGCGTTCTCTCGGGGGGCGAGTTGAGTTAGGAAGGAGGCGTGTCGTCCTCTGACGCGAGCGCGTCCCCCGGTCCCTCGAGTCCCGCACCCGAGCCGGCGCCAGAAACGCATGGTCATACCAGCGGGTCGATCACCAAGCTCGCGCTCGGTGCGCTCGGCGTCGTCTACGGCGACATCGGCACCTCACCGCTCTACTCGGTGAAAGAGTGCTTCACCCAGCCGCACGGCGTCGCGATCAACGAAGCCAACGTCCTCGGCATTCTCTCGCTCATCGTCTGGTCGCTCGTCCTCGTCGTCGTCGCCAAGTACATCACCTTCATCATGCGCGCCGACAACGACGGCGAAGGCGGCATCCTCGCGCTCCTCGCCCTCGTCATTCGTCCGCCGCGTGGAGCGAACGGCGGCGACTCGGTCCCCGCCTCGCGCCGCATGTCGCCGAAGACGACGGTCTTCCTCGTCTTCATGGGCCTCTTCGGCTCGGCGCTGCTCTACGGCGACGGCATGATCACCCCGGCGATCAGCGTGCTCTCCGCGGTCGAAGGTCTCTCGGTGGCGACGCACGCGTTCGACAAGGTCGTCGTCCCCATCACCTGCGTCATCCTCGTCGGCCTCTTCCTCGTGCAGCGCCGCGGCACCGCCAAGGTCGGCGCCATCTTCGGCCCGGTGATGCTGGTGTGGTTCTTCGCCATCGCTGCCATCGGTGTGCCGTGGATCCTCAAGGCGCCGCGCATTCTCCACGCACTCAACCCAGTGCATGGCGTCCGCTTCTTCATCGATCACGGCACGCACGGCTTCCTCGTCCTCGGCTCGGTCGTCCTCTGCATCACCGGCGGCGAGGCGCTCTACGCCGACATGGGACACTTCGGCGTGCGACCGATTCGCATCGCTTGGTACGCGGTCGCGCTCCCGGCGCTGCTCCTCAACTACTTCGGGCAGGGCGCGCTCCTCCTCACGAAGGGCGCGTCCGTCGGTCATCCGTTCTTCGAGCTCGTCTCGGGATGGATGCTCTACCCGATGGTGGTCGTCGCCACCGTCGCCACCGTCGTCGCCTCGCAAGCCCTGATTTCCGGCGCATTCTCGCTCACGCAGCAGGCCGTGCAGCTCGGCTACTGCCCGCGCGTCGCCATCGTCCACACCTCTGGCGAAGCCGAAGGGCAAATCTACGTGCCGGAGGTGAACAACCTCCTGATGGTCGCCTGCGTCGCCTTGGTGCTCGCGTTCGAGAAGTCGGAGAACCTGGCGGCCGCGTACGGCATCGCCGTCACCGGGACGATGAGCATCACGTCGGTGCTCTTCTACTACGCCGCGCGCAACCGCTGGGGTTGGAGCAAGCTCAAGGCCGGCTCACTCGTCGGCGGCTTCCTCATCTTCGACCTCGCCTTCTTCTCGTCGAACCTCGTGAAGTTCATGCACGGCGGATGGTTCCCCGTGGTCATCGCCATCGCCATCTTCACGATCATGACGACGTGGAAGCGAGGCCGTGCAGCCCTCGGCGCCTACATGCGCAGCGCGACCCTCCCCCTCGAGGCGTTCATGATCGATCTCGAGGCGATGAAGCCGCACCGCGTGCAGGGCACGGCCGTCTTCATGACGTCGAACCCCGAAGGCGTACCGCCCGTTCTCTTGCACCACTTCAAGCACAACAAGGTGCTCCACAAGCAGGTGCTGCTCCTCTCGGTGCTCACCGCGCACGCGCCGCAAGTGCAGCGCAAAGAACGCGTCACGGTCACCGAGGTCGGCCAAGGCTTCTGGCAGGTCTCCGCGTCCTACGGCTTCCTCGAACAGCCGAACGTGCCGGAAATTCTCGGCCTCTGCGCGAGCTCGGGCCTCCGCACCCACCAATCCGATACCAGCTACTACCTCGGCCGCGAGACGCTGCTGACGACGGGTAAATCCGGCATGGCGCGTTGGAGAAAAATCCTCTTCTCCTTCCTCAGCCGCAACGCGCGCACGGCCACGAGCTTCTTTCACATCCCGCCGAACCGCGTCGTCGAGATGGGAATCCAGGTCGAGCTCTAGCCGGAGCCGCCCGGCGCCGGCGCGTGTATATTCTCCCTATGCATCGCTGGCAGTTGGCCGTTTTTTGCTCCCTCCTGGTCGGCTGCGGCACCAAACCTCCCGAGGTGGCGAAGCCGCCGCCCGGTCCAGACGTCGCGACCGACGCGAACTGCGCCTCGGGTAGGCCGATGCGGGTGCACTTCTACGACGTCGGCCAGGGCTTGGCGGTGCTCGTCACGCTCCCCGACGCGCGGCAGATCCTCATCGACACCGGGGACGCGAAGAATCGACCAGGGTGCGGGCTCACGTGCGCAGAGGGCAATCAGCATCTGCTCGCGGGGCTCACGCGCGAGGTGCACGACGAAGAGTTGGCGATGCTCTGGATCACGCATCAGCACAGCGATCACATCGGCGGCGCGGTCGACGTGCTGCAGCGGTTCAAGGTCGGTGCCTACGCCGACAATGGGCGCGACGACATCAAGCCGCTGGTCGAGAAGGCGCACATCGCCGCGGGGACGATGGGCGCGCAGGTGACGGTGGTGGCGCCAGGCAAGGGCAAGGTCCCGATCGCCGATGGCGAGGGGGTCAAGCTGACGGCGGTGCTCCCAGCGGCGTGGCCCGAGGCGTGCTCGAGCAACCCCAACGATTGTTCGATCGGTCTGCGCATCGACTACTGCAAGAGCTCGGTGCTCTTCACCGGCGACGCCGAGGCGAGCGAGGAAGCGGTGCTCGACACCGGCGGGCCGGTCACGCTGCTCCAGGTCGCGCATCACGGCGCCGAGACGTCGTCCTCCGATGGCTTCCTCGCCAAGGCGACGCCGAAGTACGCGGTGATCTCCAGCGGTCGGCCGGGCGTCGGGCTCAACCAGCAGTACTGTCATCCGCGCAAGTCGGCCATCGAGCGGCTCGGTCGGGTGCTCGGTGCGCCAGGTCCCGCCAGCTTGCAGGTCTTTGGGGGCGCTTCGTGCAAGGACGGCGGGAGCGCCGATTGGTCGTCGATCCACGTCAGCGATCGTCTCTTCTCGACCGCGCGCGACGGTGACGTGGTGCTGATGACGACCGGCAACGGCAATTTCGTGAAGGAGTGAGCGGGTTGGTGCTCGTTTCGTGATCTACGTCGACGCGCTGCGTTTCCACGAACGAGGTTGCCGCTCGGGCAGCTGGTGTCACCTCGCGACCGACGGCGAACTCGACGAATTGCACGACTTCGTGCGCCAAATCGGCCTCCCGCGAAGGGCGTTCCATGCGCATCCTCGTCATCCGCACTACGATTTGAACGGCGACGCGCGCGAGTTGGCGATCGCTGCCGGTGCGATCGTCGTCACGTCGAAGGAGTTGGTGCGGCGATGCTTTCGTCAGGGTGGCGGCAAGTCGGCGTAGTGCGAGCGCTCGCGTGCTTCGCGGGGTTCACGTGTGCGCTAGCTTGCAAAGACGACGACACGCCGCATCCGACGCTGGCGACGCTCGATGCTTCGCCCGACGCCGCGACGGTGGCCGATGCGCTCTTCGACGTCGAATTCGAAGACGCCGCGAGCGACGTGCCTCCCGTCCGTGAAGACGAGCCGCCGCCGCTGACGATCGGACTCGACGCGATTCGTCTTTGGCATCGATGGCCCTACCTCCGCATCGGTGCGCGTACGTACATGCGAAGCACGTACGATCGCAGCGGTGGCAACGAGGCGGCCGATGCCAGCCACTTTCTCCGGCAAGACGCGCCCGATCACAACGTCACGCTCGACGTCGTCGGCAACGGCGTCCTCTCGTTCGTTCGCACCAACCACTGGCACGGGAGCCCCTGGCACTACATCGTCGACGGTGCCGATCACGTGGTCACCGAGACCTCGACCGCCGATCCCGATCATCCGATTTCCGGCTCGACGTTCGAGCCAAAGGCGCTCTTTCCCGCGCCCCTCGCGCTCACCTGGTCGACGACAAAAGGCGCCGATCTCAACTGGGTGCCGATGGAGTTCGCGCACTCGTTCACGCTCGCCTACGGGCGAACGTTCTACGGCACGGGCTACTACATCTACACGCTCCTGCCCTTCGGTGAGCACGCCCTGACGAGGCCATTTCGCCCGTGGGATGGCACGATGGCGCCCGACGCGGCGCTCCTCTCGCTCGTCTCGCACGCCGGGGAAGACCTCGCGCCGACGGGCGATCGCGTGCTCACCACGCGCGGCTCCGTCGACGTGCCAGCGAGCGGGTCCGTCACGCTCCTCGAAGCGACCGACGCGCCGGCGATGGTGCGCGCGCTCAAGCTCTCCGTCGATCGCGGGCTCGAGGAGACGCTCGGTCACGCGCGGTTGCGCATCACCTGGGACGATCGCCCGCAGCCCTCGGTCGATGCACCGATCGCCTTATTTTTCGGCACCGGAACGACGTTCAATCGTACCGGGCGCGAGTACTTGGTGAAGGCGCTCCCGTTCTCCATCCACTTCGACAGCCGTGAGGTCACCTTCGCCACGTACTTTCCGATGCCCTACTTCCGCAAGGCGCGCATCGAGCTGATCAGCTCGGGCGAAGCAGTGACGGGCGTTCGTTTCGAAGTGCGCACCGAGCCATATCGAGGCGGGTCGCGACACGTCGGATACTTCCACGGTACCTACGTCGATCACGGCGTGCCGACGCCGGGGAAGGACTTGGTCCTCCTCGACACGAGGTCGCACGAGGGCGGCGGCGGCGATGCCGAGTGGTGCGGCCACTTCGTCGGCACCTCGTTCGTCTTCAGCGATCGCGGCGCGCTCGGCACGCTGGAGGGCGATCCGCGCTTCTTCTTCGACGACAGCCTCTCGCCGCAAGGGCAGGGGACGGGCACCGAAGAGTGGGGCGGTGGCGGTGACTACTGGGGTGGCGAGACGATGACCTTGCCGTTCGCGGGTCACCCCGTCGGGGCTTCGGCCGAAAAAGCGGTGAACGCCGACGACAAGATCAACTCCGCCTATCGCGTGCTCCTCGGCGACGCGATGCCCTTCGGGCGCAACGCGCGCATCCAGCTCGAGCACGGCGGCGTCGACGATTCGGTCGAGCACTATCGCAGCGTCACCTATTGGTACGGGCTGCCGGGGAGCTGTCTCCGGCTCACCGACGCGCTGCAACTCGGCGATCTGCTCGACGAAGCGAAGCACCACTTCGTCGATTCACTCACGTCGCCGCCCGAGACGCTGGTCTCGCGATGGGAGTGGGGCGTCGATCACTTCGGCCCCGCGGAGGTGCAGAAGGAGACGACCGACGTCGGGCGACACACCACCGGCACGAGCGAGCTGACGCTGACCATCGATCCCGAGAATTTCGGCGTGCTCCTCCGCCGTCGGCTCGACTACGGATTTCCCGATCAACGCGCCGACGTCTTCGTCGCCGACGCCAGCGAAGGTGCGCCCGCGGATGCACCCTTCGCACCGGCGGGCACGTGGTTCCTCGCCGGGAGCAATCGCTGTCTCTACATGTT
Source organism: Deltaproteobacteria bacterium (assembly GCA_025363655.1). GTDB lineage: Bacteria > Myxococcota_A > Polyangia > Polyangiales > JADJMO01 > JANYDK01. Next base: position 23,805 of record JANYDK010000032.1, read on the forward strand.
CCCTGCCGCCGAAACCGGCACCGCCACGCCGCGCGTCGAGACGTCGAATCGGCGTTTTCGCGAGGACGAGCACTTGATCCCGCGCCGCCTCACCCGTGGCCGTTCGGCGATTCGTGTGCGCATCGTCTTTCGGCCGGTCGATCGCGCGATCGCGCCCGGTGAGGCGAAGGTGCCGCTCGCTTGGAGCGCCTTCCGCTACTCCGCCTACGTCGAGACCTTGCCGCCGTCGCCGTGAGCGATCGGCGACGCAAACAGGCGCGAAATCGCCAGCGTCGTGCTACGTCAGTGCGATGCCGTTCCATGCCCAGCTCGAAGCCGGCCGCGCCATCCCCGAGCTCCCGGCGCGCGTCCTCGTGCCCGTCGACTTCTCCGCCGAGTCCCACGCCGCGCTCCGTTACGCATGCTCCATCGCCTCGGCCGATGCCCGCATCGAGGTCATCCACGTGTGGGATCTCCCCTCCTACGTCGGTGGCGCCCTCGTCCCCGGAAGCAACGGCGAAACGGCTGCAGAACGCGTGCAGTCGCTCGCGAGCGAGGCGCTCGACGTCTTCCTCGAGCCCTACCAGAACGACACGCGCATCATCGCCTCGCTCACCTCCGGCGATCCGACGCGCGTCGTGCCCGCGCTCACCGTTCGCTACGACTTGGTGGTGCTCGGTCGCAAGGCGCAGCAAGACGCGAAGCAGGTGATCCTCGGCAGCGTCGCGCAGCACGTGATCGCCGACGGCAAGTGCCCGGTCGTCACCATCACCGAGTCCTGAGCGAGCTCTCCGATGCTCTTCGTCTACCTCGGCGCGCTCATCGCAGGGGCTGGGACCATCCTCCTCCAGGTGATCCTCGCGTCGGGTCATGGCGACGCCGACGCGCACGGAGAAGGGCACGCCGGCGATCACGACGCCGGCGCTTGGACGGTGCTTCTCTCCACGCGTTTTTGGACGTTTTTGCTCCTCGCCTTCGGCCTCGTCGGCACCATGCTGACCCTCTTCCGATTGGCGTCGTTCGGCCTGTCGCTCGGTCTCGCGCTCGGCAGCGGCGTCGTCGCCGGGCTCGTCGCGGCGCTGACGTTCCGTGCTCTCCGGCGCTCGCAGGCGTCGACCAGCGCCTCGATCGACGACGCCGTCGGCAAGCTCGCCCGCGTCGTCGTGCCCTGCGCCAAAGGTCGCATCGGCAAGGTCCGCGTCGAGCTCAAAGGCCAATCGGTCGATCTGATGGCGATGACGGTCGAAGACGAGATCGGTACTGGCGCCGAAGTGGTCGTGGAAGAGATCAACGGCGGCGTGGCCCGGGTCGTGAAGGCCCCCGACGTCTGAGTCGTTTGCGCACGGCCTCGCGCTCGACGCCGGTTGGCGCCTCGGAAGAAGGTCCATCTCGGTCGTTGATCGGCAAGCGCGGCGCAGGCGTATGCTCGCCGCCATGCTCCTCGCCCAAGCGCCGCAAACTCCGCCTCCCAACGAACTCGGCGGGCTCGACATGAGCACCGCGATGGCGATTCTCTTCAGCGCCGTCGGCCTCGTCGTCGCCTTCGCGCTCTTCGTCTGGATGATGAGCCGCTTTCTCTACGTCTGTCGGCCGAACGAAATTCTCATCTTCGCGGGTCGTAAGCACAAGCTGCCCGATGGCTCGATGGTCGGCTACAAAGTGCTCCACGGCGGACGAGGCTTCCGCGTGCCGCTCCTCGAGACGGTCGCGCGCATGGACATGCGGCTCTTCCCCGTCGAGGTCGCGGTGCAGAGCGCGTATTCGAAGGGCGGCATCCCGCTCACCGTCCACGCCATCGCCAACGTGAAGATCGCCAGCGATCCGGCGCACGTGCGCAACGCGGTCGAGCGCTTTCTCGGGAGCGGCATGCAACAGATCGCGCAGGTGGCGCAGCAGACGCTCGAGGGCGTGCTCCGTGAAGTGCTCTCGCAGTTGACGCCCGAGGAGGTCAACGAAGACCGCCTCAAGTTCGCCGAGGCGCTGATGCAGAACGCCAAGGACGACTTCGACAAGCTCGGCCTCGAGCTCGACGTCCTCAAGGTGCAGCACGTCAGCGACGATCAGCAGTACCTCGCCAACCTCGGACGCGCGCGCATCGCCACCATGATCCGCGACGCGCAGAACGCCGAAAACGCCGCCAACCAGACCATCTCCGAGGAGCAGGCGCAGGCCCGAACGCGCGCAGAATCGGCACAAAAACAGTCGGAAGCGCTGGTGTTGCAGAAACGCAACGGTCTCCGCGCCGAGCTCGCGCGGCTCGAGGCGTACGCCAAGTCGATCGAGAACGAGGCCGCCGTCGCCGCCGAGACGGCGCGCTCGATCGCCGAGCAGGATCTGCAGCTGAAGCGTGCCGAGCTCGAGCAGCTGCGCCTCATCTGCGACGTCGTCCTCCCCGCCGAGGCCAAGCGCGTCGCCGACGAGTCGAAGGCGCGCGGCGCTGCGGCCCCGCTGGTGGAGAACGGCAAGGCGACGGCGTACGCGCTCGAGGTGGTCGCCGCGGAGTGGAAGGCGGCTGGCAGCGACGGCCGCGATCTCTACATCCTCCAGCAGCTCAAGCTCCTCGCCGAGTCGGCGATCGCGCGCGTGTCGCAGACCACCATCGGAGAGCTCGACATCGTCGACGGCGGAGACGGCGAGGCCTTCGGCGCGTTCGTCGCCAGCTACCCAGCGGCAGTGGCGAAGGTGATGGAGGAGACGGGCAGAGCCATCGGCCTCGACGTCGGCGCATTGGTGCGGGGCGAGAAGCTCTCGCGTGACGGGAAAGAAGGCGCCAAGTGATCCCCATTCTCTTCGTCCTCGGCATCACCGCGCTCATCGTCCTGCTGTTTCTCAGCTTCATGGTGCGCAAGCTGCTCTACGTCAGCGCACCCAACGAAGCGCTCATTTTCTCGGGTGGAACGCATCCGGCGTTGGGGGCTGGCGCCCGTGGCGAGCGTGGGTATCGCGTCGTCCGCGGAGGTCGTGCGCTGCGGGTGCCCCTCTTCGAGCGCGTCGACAGCATCGATCTCTCCAACCTCTCGATCGACATCGAGGTCAAGGGCGCGTACTCGAAGGGCGGCATCCCGCTCAACGTCCATGGCGTCGCCAACGTGAAGTTGCCGGGCGAAGAGCCGCTCCTCAACAACGCCATCGAGCGCTTCCTCGGCCGCACGCCGCCGGAGATCTCGCGCATCGCCAAGGAGACGCTCGAAGGCAACGTCCGCGGCGTCCTCGCGCAGCTCTCACCGGAAGAGGTCAACGCCGACAAGACGCGCTTCGCCCAGACGCTGCTCGAGGAGGCCGAGCACGACATGAACCGCATGGGGCTCGTGCTCGACAACCTCAAGATCCAGAACGTGACCGACGAGGTTGGATACCTCAACTCGATAGGTCGCATTCGTGGCGCGACGGTGAGGCAGGGCGCGACCATCGCCGAAGCGAGCGCGCAGGCCGACGCCGCCGAGCAGCAGGCCCGCAACTGGTGCGCCTCCGAGCTCGCGAAGATGGACGCCGACCTCGCGATCGCCCAACAAGAAAACCAGAAGCGAGTCGCCGACGCGCAGACCAAACGCCAGGCGCTTATCGCCGAAGCGCAAGGCGAGGTGCAGGCGCACGTGGCACAAATCACTGCGGAAATCGAGCGTCAAAAGGCACGCGCGCCGCAGGTGAAGCGGCAGCTCGAGGCCGACGTCGTGCAACCCGCGGAGGCCGAGAGGCGAGCGCGCGAAGAGCAAGCGCGCGGCAACGCGGCGACCATCGTCGAGCGGGGCAAGGCGGAGGCCGAAGCGTTGCGGAGCGTCGTCGAAGCTTTCCGGAAGTCGGGTTCGACGGCGCGCGAGGTTCTCGCCTTGCAGAAGCTGCTCCCGCTCGTCGCCGACATCGCCGGCGCCAGGCAGAAGCTCTCGATCGGACGCGTCTCGGTCCTCCCGAGGGACGCCGCACAATCGGGCGGTGGCGCCGCGCGCACGCTCATCGGCGCCAACACCCAGCTCAAGGCAGCCACCGGTGTCGATCTCGCCGACGCAATCAAGAAGCTGGGCGCGAAGACTTAGGTCATTTCCCAGCCAATCCGATGTCGTAGCGGCGCGCCGTCGAGGAGGGCGCGGACGTTGTCGGCGACGACCTCGGCGATGGCGTCGAAGGCTTCGTCGGTCGAGCCGGCCACGTGCGGCAAGACGACGACGTCATCGCGACAAAAGAGCGGATCGGCTGGATTCCAAGGCTCATTCCAAAAGACATCGAGACCGACGCCGCCCAGTCTTCCACTCTCGAGTGCGCGCTCGAGGGCGGCGCGTTCGACGATGGCGCCACGGGCGACGTTGACGAGGAAGGCTCCGGGGCGCATCGCCGCGAACGCACGATCGTCGATCATTCCGCGTGTCGCCGGCGTCACCGGACAGTGGAGCGAGACGAAATCGGCCTCGCCGAGCGCGCGCTCGAGCTCTTCGCGGCCCGACGTGCGGGTCACTTCTGCGACCTTCATCCCGAGCGCACGCGCGAGCTCGCCGACGCGACCTCCCGTCTTGCCGACGCCGACGATGACGAGCGTGCGACCGGCGAGCTGCACCCCGATCGGCGTGCCGATGCTGCGCGCGGCGAACGCTCGCGCCGCGAGTGGGACCCTTCGAGCGAGCGCGAGGAGCAAGAGCAACGTCGCTTCGGCGACGGCTTCGACGTTCATGCCCGGCGCGTTGCACACCGGGAGCGACCTCGCGCGCGCGGCGACGAGATCGATGCCTTCGAAGCCCGCGGCCGGTTGTTGCACGAGACGCAGGCGCGGCGCCGCAGCGAGCTCGGTCTCACCGACGAGGGAGTTCGACGGAAGCAGCACCTCGACCTCGCCGAGCTGGTCAGCGAGCGGCCGTGCATGATCGCGGGTGACGATTCGATGGCGAACTCCGCGTGCGTCGAGCTTCTCGCGCAGCATGTCGACGATGCCGAGCCAACCGCTGCCCGCGTAGAGAATCTCCAACGATGGCGTCATTCACCGCGTTCCGTACAGCGATCTCAGCCTCGCCGGAAGCGGAAGTCCCGTGGGCGGGGCACCTACCAAGTGTGACAAATCGAAGTCTCGTACGTGTCGTACGACGCCATTGCGTGACAATTTGAGGACGTGATTCGACGCGTGCGCCGAGCCGATCTCTTCTCGTCACTCCTCTTCGCGCTGCCTCTCGCGCTGCCTCTCGCGCTGACTGCGTGCAGCGGTGCTGTCGGCCAGACCCTCGTCGAGGAGGAGACCGCCGGCGATGCCCGGGCCGACGCCGTAGTTCCCGACCTCGGCGTCGTCGAAGACGAGGGCGTCGACGTCGCGGCCTTCGAAACGGGCGTCACTGACGCTGCGTCCGACGTGGCGCCCGACGTACCCAGGACGGGGACGTCGAACATCAAGCACGTCGTCGTCGTCATTCAGGAAAATCACACCTTCGACGCCTACTTCGGACGCTGGTGTACCGCGCCGTCCGGCTCGGCGCCGACGTGCACGAGCGGTCCGGCGTGTTGCGAGCGTGCGCCCGACGTCGATCCTGCCGGCACCTCGCCGCGCACGCTCGATGATGGCGCGAACTCCGACTACGACCCGAACCACCTGCAGGCGTGCGAGCTGAGCGAGTTCGACGGCGGCCGAATGGGCAAGTTCACCACCGGCGCCAGCTGCAGCGACAAGCGCAATTTCGCCATCGCCCCGGCGGCGACGATGAAGACCTACCACGACCTCGCCGCCAAGTACGCGCTCGCCGATCGCTACTTCCAACCGCTCGCCGGCAGCTCGTCGTCCAACGACATGTACTTCGCAGAGGCGCGCTACGTCTTCACCGACAACGAGCTGAAACCGGCGTCGAACGGCAAGGGCTGCATCGCCCCGACCACCTCGAGCAAGACGTTCACGGGCGTGAAGACCCTCGGCGATTTGCTGATCGACGGTGGTCAGACGTTCGGCTTCTACGCCGAGGGATACAAGGCGATGCGGAGCACGTCGCTCTGTCCGTCGCCTCCGTCGGACTGTAGTGGCCCGTCGCTCGTTCTCAGCCCCTGCAACTACGACTGCAGCGACGTGCCCTTCGAGTACTACTCGCAGTTCCTCGACAACGACACGTACATGAAGGACTGGAACGACTTCGGCACCGACATCCTCGCCGGGAGATTGCCGCCGGTGAGCTTCATCAAGTTCACCGCCTATCACAACGAGCATCCTGGCTACGGCACCAAGATCAGCAATGGTCAGCAGAGCGTGCAGAAGGTGCTCGATCGCATTCTCACCTCGCCTCGATACATGGACGAGACGCTGATTCTCGTGACTTGGGACGAAGGCGGCGGGTACTTCGATCACGTCGCGCCGCCGCCGGCGAGCACGGTGGATGGCAAGCCCTATGGAACGCGTGTGCCGCTCCTCGCGATCGGTCGCTTCGCGCGTCCCGGTGTCGTCTCCCACGTCGAGCTCGAGCACTCGTCGGTGGTGAAGTTCATCGAGTGGAACTTCCTCGGGCAGAAGACGGGACAGCTCGGCGCGCGCGACGCCGCCGTCCACAACCTCGGCAGCTTGCTCGATTCGACCCAGGTCGGGCTCACCGTCCCCGAGTAGCTCTTGCGTTGGACCTTTCAGCGCGACCGACGGACGCGGTGCGCGTCGAGTGCGACCTCGACGTCGGAGAACGAGCGCACTTCGCGGCCGATCTTCTGCTCCGTCTCGTGACCTTTGCCGGCGATCAAGACGACGTCGGTCTCCGCCGCGCCCTCCACCGCGCGCCGGATCGCTTCGGCACGATCGAGGACGACCTCGACACCGCCGTGACCTTGGAGACCTTGGTGAATCGACTCGGCGATCACTTTCGGATCTTCGTCGCGTGGATTGTCGGTCGTCAGCAGCACGTGGTCTGCTGGACGCGCGGCCTCTCCCATCGGCGCACGCTTGTCGCGATCACGGTTGCCGCCGGCGCCGAAGACGACCCATAGCTTAGCTATACAAATCTGCTTGGCGGCGGCGACGGTGCGGGCGAGCGCGTCGGGGGAGTGTGCGTAGTCGACCACCACCCACGGCCGTTCGGCGATGACCTCGAACCGACCGCGTGGCGGCGAAGCAGCAGAGATGCGCGCGGCCGCGACGTCGAACGGAATACCGGCGGCGTGGGCGCCGAGGAGCGCCGCGAGCGCGTTCTCGGCGAACACCTCTCCGATGGCGCGCACGTGGAGCTCACGTGGCAGTTTTTCGGCCTTGCGAGGATCTCCGGCGACCAGCGTCATCGTCGTCCCCTCCCACCCGATGCGCACTTCACTCGCCCGCACGTCGAGCGGCGCGATCGCTGCCCCGCGACTCGGCACTCCATACCGGAGCACGCGCACCCCCTCGGGAATCACCTCCGCGAGGAGCGCACTCGAAGCATCGCACCCATTGAGCACCGCAGCGCCGCCGACAGGAAGCGCGACAAACAGCTGCGCCTTGCTCGCCAGGTAGTGCTCGGGACTGCCGTGCGCATCGAGATGATCGTGCGTCAGGTTGGTGAACACCCCAATCTGCACCGGCCACGCCCGCGCGAAACCGAGGGCCAGCGCCTCGCTCGTGAACTCGATCGCTGCTTGCCGACTCCCGCGCGCATGACACTCGCGGAGCGCCGCGAGGAACCCGTCGTGATGGGTCGGCACCGGAAGCGAGGTGTGACCTTCGAAGAAGCCGAGCGTGGTGATGCAAACGGGGGGAGGTGCGCCCGGCTCGGTGATCGCGGCGGCGAGCCAGGAGGTGGTGGTGGACTTGCCGTTGGTGCCGGTGACGCCGAGGGTGAGGTAGTCGGAGGACCAGGGGGGCGGGGGCGGAGGGGCCTGCGGCACGGGGGGAAGATAGCGCGCCACCGCCAGCGCCAGCGCCAGCGCTTGCAAATTGCCCGATGAATCAAGCAAGACGGCGATCGTCCCACCAGGATGCAGATCGATCGCTCCCGCTTTCTCCTACTTACCGCTGCGCTGGCTGCTTCGACGGGTTGCACGATCATCAACAACAACGCAGCCGACAGTGGCTCCGGGCCGGTCGATACCGGCACGACGTCGGTCGATACGGGGAGCGGCGAGACCTCGACCGCCGACACGGGGACTGCAGACACCATGGCCACCGACGGCGCGACCGAGGCCGACGTGGTGAGCTGTGACGACATGACGGGGACCGCGTCGAGCTGTTCGTCGATTGTCGGGACCGGTTGTCATGGCGGCGAGGCTGGGCCGAACGGGATCGACATTCAGTGCGACAGCTATGCGACCAACTACAAGCCGCGGGTCGCGTCGGCGGCGGTCGACTGCATGGCCAAGCTCGGATCACCGACGTGTGAAGCGGTGGGGCTCGATTTCAGCACGTGTGACCTCGCGCCACTCGCGGCCGCGTGCCCCGATCCGGCGGCGGCGACGTTCTGCGCGAAGGTGATCAGCGACTGCAGCGCCGCGGAGACCGGCGCCCCGAGCGGGTTCACTGCGGCCGAATGCCAGGCGCGTCTCAACGGCCTGCTCCCAGATGCCCGTGACCACGTGGCGCACTGCTTCGTCACCGAAGGGCTCTGCAGCAACGACGGTGGGTTCTCCCTCGACGACTGCATTCACAATTTGACGTTCTGAATCCCTCATTTTCATGCTCGAACTGCGCGCTGCCCTCTCCGACGACGATCGCGTCGCCATCGAGCGGGTGGTCGGGTCGCAGCCGACGCTGGAAGAGGTGGTGCGTTGGGCGCTGGCGCAGAGGCCGCCGCGGTTCTTCGCGCGTTGTCGAGCGACGATGGCGGGCGCTTCCGCCGAAGCGGTCGAGGCGGACGTCGAGAAGAAGGCGCCGGGGTTCGACCTCGTGGTGCAGGACGAATACACGCATGACGTCGTCGTCCCTTGGAATCACGACGAGACGTTGGTGCTCGTCTACGACACGACGTGACTCGGTGGCGTGACGGCGGTCGCCGTCTGGGATCATCGGCCGACGGCGCGCGAGCTGCTCGACGCACGACTCGCGCGCGGATGGACGCCGACGCCGACGGGCCTGCAATCGGGCGCGCGGGTGCTCGGCTATGCAGCGTGCGCGGTGCCGCGCGTCGTCCGTGAAACGCCTTGAGCTACCGGATCGCCGTTCACTTCACGACGAAGATGCGCACCGAGCGGGCCGGGATCGTCGCCGACGGACCGGTGGCGGCGGCCGTGGTGACGAGCTCGCTGAGGGCGCCCGTCGGGAGACCGTTCACCGTCTTGTCGACGTCGCCGCGATTGATCGCGACGTAGATGGTGTCGGTGCCCGAGACCATCGAGTAGGCCCAGACGTCGGCGTCGATCTGCAAGGTCGTGCGCTTGCCGCGCCGCAGGGCAGGATGCGCCGCGCGAATCGCGAGCAAGGTCTTCACCCGATCTTTCAGCCATTGCTGATCGGTCGTGAGGCCAGTGAAGGTCATCATCCGGCGGTTGTCGGGATCGCCGGCGCCAGGGAGGCCGATTTCGTCGCCGTAATAGATGAGCGGCGCGCCCTTGTTGGTGAGGATGACGGCGAGCGCGTTGCCGAGCCGCTCGTAGGCGGAGCGATGGGTGGAGACGCCGGGCGAGCCGGTCCACGCCTTGTCTTTGCCATCGCTGTACGGGTCGCCCCAGAGCGGCGAGTCTTCGCCGATGTGGATCGAACGCGGCAAATCGTGGTTGCCGACGAAGGTGCTCATGATGGCGTCGCTGCCGTAGAAGCCGTCGTTCGAATCCATGAAGCCGGCGAGATCGTCCATCCCCTTGGTGCGCATCAGCACCGACTGCACGAGGTGGAGGCGGAGCGGGAAGTCGAACTGCCCGTCGAGCTTGGTCTTCGGATCGATGAACGATTTGATGAAGTCGCGATTGCCGAAGTCGTACGTCTCGCCGACCATGTAGAAGCGCTGCGGCGGCGTCTCTTTGGCGACGATCTCGCTGCTGATCTGCGAGCGGAGCTGCAAGAGCCAGCTGCCGTCGACGTGCTTGATGGCGTCGAGCCGGAAGCCGTCGGCGCCGCTGTCCTTGATCAGCTGCACCGCATTTCCGACCGAGAAATCACGGGCGGACGCGTTCGTGTAGTTCCAGTGCGGGAGGTAGTCGGTGAACCAGCACTGCTGCGGGGTCGTGTCCCAAGGGCACGCCGGCGAGCCGCAGATGCAGCTCGCGCCGCTCGAGGTGGTGCTCGGCCAGAACCAGTCTTTGTGCGCCGCGAAGATCGACGAGCTCGAGTGCACGTGCACCATCGCGTAGTCGAAGAGCACCTTCAGCTTGGCCGCGTGCGCGGCGTCGACCATCGCCTTCAGCTCGGCCTTGGTGCCGAAGCGCTTCTCGGCCTTGTCGACCTCGCGCGGCCAGTACCCGTGGTAGCTGCTGTAGAGGTGCGTGTCGCCGCCGACACCGGCGCCGGCGATGTCGTCGGCGTTGTCGACGGGAACGGTGATCCACAGCGTGTTGACGCCGAGATCGGTGAAGTAGCCCTCGGTGATCTTCTTCGTCACGCCCGCCCAGTCGCCGCCTTGGTAGGCGCCCGGCTTGAGGACGCCCGACGGCGTCGTGCCGTCGTTCGTCGCGTCGCCATTGAAGAAGCGATCGACGAAGACGAAATAGACGACGGAATCACGCCAATCGAAGACGCCGACCGGCGGCACCACCGGCTCGTCGCAGGTGTACTTGGCGCAGGTGATGGCGGCGAACTGGCTGTTCTCGATGCCCGAAGCGTCCTTCACCTTGGTCGGGTTGGCCGGATCGAGGAGCCAGTCTTTGCCGTTGACGAAGAATTTGTACTGCACCGGCTGCGCCCACGGCACCGGCGTCGTCACCTTCCACTGCGCGCCGACGTGCACCATCGGAACGCCCGCGGTCCAGCCATCGGCCTTGAAGTCGCCGCGCAGCTCGACCGAGGATTCGCCGGCGAAGGGATAGACGAAGTCTTCGGGGCAGCGCTTGAGATCGTCGCTGCAGCTCGGCGCCGTGTCGGCCGGCGCGCTGTCGGCGTCGGTCCCAGGCGCGGCCGAGTCGTCGCCGTAGCCGTAAGGGCCGCCACCTTCGTTGTGACCCGCGTCGAAGAGCGCGCCATCGGGCGGCGCCGAGTCGGCCTTGCTGTCGTCCTCCGGTGAGCCGCATCCCACGAGCACGAGCACCATCGCGACGAAGGGCGCGGTCGAGAGTGAGAGCGAACGGAGGAGACGACGGCGCGACATCGGCCTATCGTAACGCAGGCCTGAGTTACGGGCCAGCCGCGGCCAGACACGCGGATTTTTCCGGCAGAAATGCGCGAACGGTGAACGAGCCACCAGGGAGTCGCGTCTCCCTCGGATCGACGACGAGCGTGCCGCCGCCGAGCGCATCGACCCACTTTCCCGCGGCGAGGCTGTCCAACGGTGCGAGGAAGTCGGCGTCGCTACGACGCGTGGCGACGACGAGGACCGGGTCGGCGCCAGCGAGCTCGCGGACGAACACGAGGTGCTCGTCGTCGACGGCGAGCGTTCGGTACCTGCCTCGACGAAGCGCGATCGCGCAGCTCCTCAGCTTCGAGACCTTCGCGGTGGCGTCGCGTGTGGCCTTCTGATCGGTCGACCACGTCGCCGCTTCGGGCATCACCCGTCGCGTGTCGGGATCGGCGCGTCCGGCGAGCGCCAGCTCGTCGCCGTAGTAGACGACCGGCGCGCCCGGCAACGTGAAGAGCAGCTCGAGCGCCATCCGCTGCTTGGCGAAGACGCGTGCATCGACCGGATCGGGAGCTGGAGAGAAGCCGTCGGCTCCGCCATCGCCGTTGGCGAGAGAGGCGAAGCGCTCGACGTCGTGGTTGCCGATCATCGTCGCCATCACCGCGCCCGCGTCGCCCCACGCGAGCTCGCCCGAGTGCACGGCGACGTCGATCGTGCGCATCGGCGTCGCTTCCTGCGCGATGGCGAAGCGCAGCGACCACATCAAAGGAAAGTCGAACTCGCTGTCGAGCCCGAAGGGACCGAGTTGGTAGCGCAGGCGATCCCATTCGCCAGCACCGACGAAGTTCTCACCGAGCAAGAACGAGCGATTTCCCCCTTGATCGAAGCGTTTGCGGACGACGTCGGCGATGCGACGAGTCGCGAGGCGCGGCATCATCGGCACCGCATCGATGCGCACGCCGTCGGCGTTCCACCGATCGAAGAACCAGAGCACGTCGCGGCTGATCTGCGTCGCCACGACCGGGTTCTCCCACGCCAGATCGGGGAGGTAGGAGGCGAACCAACAGTCCTCGATGTGCGTGTCCCAGGGGCAGGCGGGGGTGCCGCAGACGCAGGGTGCGTCGGTGCTGCTCGCGTGATGGAACCACCCATCCTTGGCGTGCGCCGTGAAGTACGGGTGCTGCTCGTGCACGTGGTTGGGGACGATGTCGAAGAGGACACGCATGCCGCGCGCGTGTGCTGCTGTCACCACGCCATCGAGCTCGGCATCGCCTCCGAGGCGAGGCTCGCTGCGCTCCGACGAAATCGGCCAGTAGCCGTGGTAGCTGCTGTAACTGTGGCCATCGAGGCCCGGGAAGTCGCCCTCGGGGTTCTGGTAGACGGGCGAAATCCACAGCGTGTTGACGCCGAGCGACGCGAGCTCGCCCGAGGTGATGGCGAGCCTGAGCCCTTCGAAGTCACCACCAGCGCGCGCGCTCGGCGAGGTGAGAGGCTTCGGTGCGTGAGCGCCTTGGCGGTAGCGATCGACGATCACCTGATAGATGACGGCGTCGCGCCAATCCCAGGCCGCCTTGCCGTCCTGTTCGACCCACGCCGTCGCCACGAGCTCGGGCGCAGGCCGGCCGGCGACGTCTCGCGCGCGGAGGGTGAGTTTGTTCTTGCCGGCGGCGAGGGGGACGACGACGCGAATCGAGCCTATTTTCTCGACGATTGTCGTCGAGATGGGCCGCACACCGAGGCCCGACGCGTCGACGATCACGAGGCTCGCCGGGTCGATCGACTCGCCGGTCGCGGCGGTGAGAAATCGAGCGTTCATGGTCGCGCTCGTCGCCGAGGTCGTCACCTCGTCGAGGACCAGCGCCGGCTGGCTGCAATCGTCGGCATCGATCCACGTCACCTCGTGCCCGTCGTGGATCGCGGTGGTGCCGACGTAAGGATCGGCGTTCCATGTCTCGTCGGCGGCCAGGGGGTCGTTCTCGGCGCGCTCGATGAGGGCGTATTGCTGCTCACCTGCCGGCGGCGTGATGGTGGCGGTGCGAAAGCCGTCAGCGCGCTCGTCGGGGAGGAGCAGGCCAGGGCGGAGCCAGTGGGTCCACGAGGAGACGAGCTCGACGCGCGCGTGAGGGGTGGACGGTTGGTACCAGACGGTGCGGGCGCAGCGGGACTGCGGCGTCTGGCCACCGCGGCTCGACGAGCAACTCGTCGTGGCGGCGAGAGTGGTCGCGGCGAGAGTGAGGGCGACCGACACGAGAACCGACGAGGCCGAGGCGAGGGTGGCCTTCCGGACGACGCGGGCAGTTCCGTGCTCGCTCGGCGTACCCACCTCGGGTAACGTGCCATGCGAATCGAAGGGCGTCTCGTTTCGCCCCGCGGAGTGATGGTTGAAAGCTCATTCGTCGGGTACCCGAGCGCTTCTGGGCGTGATGGGGTTGGTGGTCGCGATTGCCGCGCTGATCGTCCTTCTGCGCGACCAGCGACCTGAGTCGCAAGGAGGGAACGACGCAGCCGTTGAGCCGACGGCGAGCGGGACTTCGACTCTGCCTCCAGCAGAGGCTGCCATCGTCGTCCCGAGCGGGGGAGACGCCACTCCCGATCCACTGCAAGACGCCATGCCCCCGAAACCCGTGGCGACGGTGTCCGGTTGCCAAGAGGGCACGCAGCTCGTGGCCGGCACGACCAAGGGCCTCGAGAAAGAATCAGGGTGTGCGCACACCGTCGATGGTGGGTTGGTGAAGGAAGGGCACTGGATCTTCGTCGACCCGCGGGGCGGCGAGACCTCGGGCGAGTTCGTCGCCGGCAAGAAAGAAGGCAAGTGGACGACCTGGGACCCCAACGGCACCGTCGTCAAATCCGAAGAGTTCCACCTCGACAACAACGACGGCCAACAGATCGAGTGGAGCCCGAAGGGCGTTCGCCTCGCTGAACGAGAATTCAAAGGAGGTCGCCTCGACGGACGCGTGACGCTTTACCTCGAGGACGGCACCATCGTTCGCGAAATCTGGAAGGGCGGTCGGCGTATCGACCCCCCGGAGCCCAGTCCCTGGCCCGTCGACGCGTCCTGACTTCCCATTCGGAGTGGCCAATCGACCAGCTCTCGTGTCACAATCCGGCTCTATTCTTTGCGCTGGGTAGACCCAGGTTTCCGAGGGGGAATGATGCAGCGGTCCTCGAGAGCGTGGGTTTGGCTCGCTTTGCCCGTGCTCGCGGTGGTGTTGTCGTTCGCCTTTCGCGCCGATGCCCACTATGCCGGCGTCAACACGGGCGAGTTCAACACGGGAGTCGCCGGCTGCAGCTCGCCCCCGACCAGCGTCAGCTATCAGGGAAGCTGCACCAACGCGTGCAACACGTGCCATGCGGGCAGCGGCGATGAGACGCCTGCGGTCGGTTTCAACGTGGTCGGCGGTTCGCTGGGCAACCCGGTGCTCTCCGGCGGCATCATCTACGTCAACGCCGCCGTGACGACGTCGCTGACCTTCAGCGTCACGACGACTTCGCCTGGCGACGAGGATTACAAGGGGTTTGCGGTCGCTGACACCAGTAGCTCGGGCTACGGGTCGCTCAGCGCTGGCAGCTTCGGCGAGACGGTTCAGATGTCCGGCTTCGGCGGGCGCCAGGAAGTCACGCACAACGGGGCGCCGTTGACCACCGGCGCCGGCGTCGCCGCGACGTTCCGCTTCCAATGGAGCGGTCCTTCCGCCTGCTCGACCTATCAGCTCACAGGGTTCGGCAACGCGATCAAGTCGTCGGTCGGATACGGCTCGAACCGATGGAATCGCACCACCGTCACCATCAAGACGCGCTGCGCTTCCGGCAATGGCTGCTCGACCACCGACATCTGCACGAGCGGCAACTGCGTCGATGGCTACTGCTGTGGCAGCACATGCGGCCTCTCGTGCGAGCGCTGCGACGCCACGCCGGGCACCTGCACGACTTACGTCGGAGCGACCGCCTACACCGGTCGCGCGGCCTGCTCCGCCCCAGCTGGCACCACCTGCGGCTACCAGTGTCGCGGCTCGACGACCTGCACCGTCGCCAGCGCCGGCACCGGCCTCGGTTGCACGGCGCAGAGCTGCAGCGGCGGTGACGTCACCACCTACGATTGCAGCGGCACCGGCACCTGCACAGCCAACTCACCGACCGCGTGCTCTCCCATTCACACGTGCAGCGGTACGGCGTGCTCCGGCACCTGCAACATCGACAGCGATTGCGTCAGTGCCCTGTATTACTGCACCGGCACTGGTGGCACGTGCCAGCTCAAGGTCGCCAACGGCACCGTGTGCACTGCGGCCAACCAGTGCACCAGCGGCAACTGCGTCGACGGCTATTGCTGCAACTCTGCATGCAACACCAACGAGTGCCAGGCGTGCGACGTCACCAGCTTCCACGGCACATGCACCAACGTGCCGAGCGGCCAGCCACACACCGCGCGCACCGCGTGCATCGGCTCGGGTGTTGCTCCGTGCGGCGGCGCGTGCTCGGGGAGCACGACCTGCACGTATCCTTCGTCCACCTGCGTGGCCGCGTCCTGTAGCAGCGGAGTCGGCACGCTCGCCAGTCTCTGCAGCTCTGGAGCGTGTCCCGCCGCCACCACCGTCGGCTGCGGTCTCTACAACTGTGGCGCCACCGCCTGCAAATCGAGCTGCGCGCTCGACAGCGACTGCGTCGGCACTGCGTTCTGCAACGGCAGCGTCTGTACGGGAAAGCTGGTCAACGGCGCCTTCTGCTCGGCTGGCACGCAATGTTCGAGTGGCAACTGCGTCGATGGTCTCTGCTGCAACACCGCATGCAATACCAATCAATGTGAAGCTTGCGACGTCGGTGCTTCGGCCGGCACTTGCACCAGCGTTCCCTCCGGTCAGCCGCACGGCGGACGCACTGCCTGCACCGGCACGGGAGTCGCCCCTTGTGGCGGCGCGTGCGGCGGCTCACCCGCGTGCATCTATCCCTCCGCGAGCTGCCGTGGGGCGTCTTGTTCGACGGGAGTCGAGACGTTCTCCGCCACGTGTTCGGCCGGAAGTTGCCCGGCTGCGACGACGAGCTCATGCGGCGCGTATGGTTGCGGCGCCACCGCGTGCAAGACGAGTTGCACGCTCGACACCGATTGCGCCACGGGAAGCTTCTGCTTGGCCGGTGCCTGCGGCGGCAAGCTCGCCGACGGCGGCAGCTGCACGCTCGATTCGCAGTGCAACAACGGACATTGCGTCGATGGCGTCTGTTGCAACACCGCTTGCAACACCAACCAATGCCAGGCGTGCGACGTCGGCGGCTCGGTGGGCGTCTGCAGCAACGTCCCGTCCGGTCAACCCCACGGTAGTCGTTCGAACTGCACCGGCTCCGGCGTCGCGCCTTGCGGCGGCGCTTGCGGTGGTAGTCCGGCCTGCGTCTATCCCAGCGCTTCGTGTCGCGTCGCCGCATGCAGCGCGGGAACCGCCACGGCCGCTGCCAGCTGTTCGGCGGGTACATGCCCGGCAGCGGTGACGACGCCGTGCGGCTTCTACGCCTGCTCCGGAGCCACGTGCAAGACGAGTTGTACCATCGACGCCGACTGCGCAGGCGGAGCGTTCTGCACTGGCGGCGTCTGCAACGGCAAGCTCCCGAACGGCAACGGCTGCTCGCTCGACTCGCAGTGCAACAGCGCGCACTGCGTCGACAGCGTTTGCTGCAACGTTCCTTGCCCCGGCTCCTGCCAGGCGTGCGACGTCGCTGGCTCGGTCGGCACCTGCTCCTTCGTGCCCGCCGGACAACAGCCGCACGCGCCGCGCGCGGTCTGCGTGGGCTCGGGCGTCGCGCCCTGTGGAGGCTCGTGCACCGGCACCGCCACTGCGTGCAATTACCCGGCATCCGCCGCTTGCTACACCGGCGGCGTCGGCACGAGCGGCGTCGGCCCCTGCCACGGCGGCACCATCACTTGCACCACCGGCGTCGCCGGACCTTGCGTCGGTCAGGTCGTCCCGGTCGCCGAGACGTGCAACCTCGTCGACGACGACTGCAACAGCGTCGTCGACAACGGCTTCGTGACCGCGACTTGCGGCCTCGGCATCTGCGCGCGCACCGGCACCAACTGTCTCGCCTCGAGCTGTACGCCTGGCCCGTCGACGTCCGAAATCTGCAACGCGCTCGACGACGACTGCGACGGCACTGCCGACAATGGGCTCGCCATCGCCACCTGCGGCGTCGGTGAGTGCGCGAGCGTCGGCACCACCTGCAACCCGGCGACGTGCATCCCGAAGAGCACTGGCGCCGAGATCTGCGACGGCAAGGACAACAACTGCAACGGGCTCGCCGACGACGGCGTCCCGCTCGCGACCTGCGGCGTCGGCAGCTGCGCGCGCACCGGCGCCACGTGCTTCCCGGCGAGCTGCGTCGCCGGAGCGCCGACCTTCGAGGCCTGCAACGGCAAGGACGACGACTGCAATGGCACCGCCGACGACGGCCTCCCGCCTTCGACCTGCGGCACCGGCGCTTGCGCCAACATCGGCACCACCTGCGACTCGTCGACCTGCGTGGTCAAGCCCGGCAAGCTCGAGGTCTGCAACGGCATCGACGACGATTGCAACGGCACGGCCGACGACGGTCTCGTCATCCCCAAGTGCGGAAAGGGCGTCTGCCAGCGCTCGGCGACGACGTGCGATGCGTCGACGTGCACGCCGGGAACGCCGTCCGGCGAGGTCTGCAACGGCCTCGACGACGACTGCAACGGGCTCAACGACGACGGCATCGCGCTCGCCAAGTGCGGCGTCGGTGCTTGTGCGACGACGGGCTCGAGCTGCGCGGCCGCTTCGTGCGTTCCGCTCACGGCGAGCGCCGAGGTCTGCAACGGCCTCGACGACGACTGCAATGGCGTCGTCGACGACGTGCCCGGCTCGGTCACCTGCGGCGTCGGTGCGTGCAAGAAGGCGGGCGCTGCGTGCGGCACCGGCACCTGCACACCGGGAACTCCCTCGCCCGAGGTCTGCAATGGCCTCGACGACGACTGCAACGGCAGCGTCGACGACGGTATCCCCAAGGCCACCTGCGGGCTCGGTGCGTGCGCGGCGACCTCGCCAACCTGCGCCGTCAGCAGTTGCGTCCCGGGCCTTCCGGCCGCCGAAATCTGCAATGGCAAGGACGACGACTGCAACGGCCTGAACGACGACGGGCTCGCCGACAGCACCTGCGGCGTCGGCGCGTGCAAGGTGACGACACCGTCGTGCGTCTCCGGTGTTCCTCAGGCGTGCACGCCGGGCACGCCGAAGCTCGAGACCTGCAATGGCATCGACGACGACTGCAACGGCAAGGTCGATGACGGAACGCTCTGCGGCGCGGGCTCGGTCTGCTTCGCGGGCACCTGCACTGGCGCCGACACGGGGACCGACGCCGGCACCGACGCGGGCTCCGACTCCGCGATCGACACCGGCACGATCACCGACAGCGGCGCGATCACCGACAGCGGTACGATCACGGACAGCGGCACCGTCACCGACGGCGGCGCTACCGACGCCAAGAGCGACGCGGCCGACGCCGGAAAGAAGGACACCGGGGTTGGCGACGCGAGCGCGGGTGATGCGACGTCGGGAGACGGCGGCGACGGCGGTGAAGACGGCCAGCCGAACGCCAACGGCGACTGTGCTTGCCGGACGGCCGGGGGCAGGAGCAGCTCGCCCATACCAGGTCTCGCCGTCACCGTGCTTCTCCTCGGGGCGGGTCTCTGGCGTCGGCGTCGGTCTCGGACCGCCTAGTCGGGCGTGGTACGTAACCTTCCGTGGAAGGTACTCGCGCCCGTAGTGGTCTCGTCGTCTTGGCGCTCGTCGTGAGCGCCGCCGCGCTCTATGCGCTTTTCGCGAAACCGTCCGCCACCCCTCGGCCGGCGTCGACGACTTCTTCGAACGCAGCCTCGACCCAGGGGTCGAAGATCCAGCCGCCCACCCATGTCCCCGCGGCCAGTGTCGGGGTGATCGAAGCGCTCGCCGACGTCAGCCCCAATCCAGCGACCGCGATGTCTGGCGGGCCGCCGCCCGCCGTCGGCCAGGAGTGTCCGGCCGGGACCTCGTTGCAGCAGACCCCTTCAGCCAAGGGCTGTGTTCGCAAGGAGGACGGCGGGGTGGTGCGCCTCGGTCGATGGGACTTCGTCAATCCGCTAGGTCAGACGTTCGGTGGAGAGTTCGTCGACGGCAAGGAAGAGGGCCAGTGGTCGATGTACTTTCCGAGCGGCCACAAGGCGCAAGAGAGCTGGTTCCACCAAGGGATGCTCCAGGGTTGGCAGACTCTCTGGGACGAGGACGGGCACAAGATCGTCGAGCGTCTCTACCGCGACAATCAGTTCGACGGACCGGTCAATCGCTTCCTGCCCGACGGCACGACCGTCCGCGAAGTCTGGCAAGCCGGCACCTTGCTCTCGACCAAGCACATCGGCGCCGACGGTGAGCAACTTCCCGACTAGCCGCTACGGCCGTGGAAAATATGCAAGATCGACGGCGTAAGTATTGGCGCTGGGGGGCAGCTCACGTACGCTCCAGAAAGCTGGAGTCGCTTACCATGAAGAAATCCGTCGCGCTCGCCGCTCGGGCACTCCTGGGCTTCGTGGTGCTGGTCCTCGCTCGTGCAGCGGACGCCAGCAGCACCGGCATGTATTTCGACGACGGATCGGCGGCGAGCCCATCGACGCCGGCATGCACCGGTTGCCATGGTTTGGGTGGAACGCAGCCGACGGTGACCATCACCGCATCGCCCGCGACGGGAACGGTTGGCGGGTCCGTGACGTTTTCCATCCACGTGACGACGTCCAACACGACGAGCGGTTTCACTCCGGGTGCAGGCTTCAACATCGCCGAGAAAACGGGAAATCCCGCGGCGGGAACCTTCGCCGGACATTGCGCCAACGGGGGTTGCTCGCCGCGCGTGAGCGGCGACGTGCAGACCGGCGTCGGGATCATGGGGAGCAACACGCAAGCCACCCACATGAAGCCGCTCTACGGGGCAGGCTCCGTCACGTTCACCGTGACGTGGGCGATTCCCGGCACACCCGGCACGTACAACTTCCAGGCAATGGGCAATGCCGTCGACGGCAACGGAAGCAACGGCCCCCCCGACCGCTTTGACTTCGGGAACCTCGCGTACACCGTCAACTGCGGCGGTGGTTCCAACAACTGTAGCGGCGTCTGCGTCGCCAACTCGGCTTCGTCGTGCGGCGGGTCGTGCACCAACTGCAACTCCGGGGCGCCGGCGAACACCAGCCCGACGTGCTCGGGCGGCTCGTGCAGCTACCCCTGCAACGGCAGCTCGCACAACTGTAGCGGCACTTGCTACCTCAACAGTGACAGCAACCACTGCGGCGGCAGCTGCACCAACTGCGTCGCGACGGCGCCGTCGGGTGGTAGCGGCTCGTGTTCGGGTGGCTCGTGCGTGTACTCGTGCCCGGGCGGCCAACACCAGTGTGGCGGCTCCTGCGTCAGCAACCTGGCCGACTCCTCCTGCGGCGCGAGCTGCGTCGCTTGTGCGGCCGGCACCAATTGCAACAGCGGCACGCTCACCTGCCTCAAGGCCAATGGCCAGGGCTGCGGGGCCGACGCGCAGTGCTTCAACGGCCATTGCGTCGATGGGGTGTGCTGCAACTCCACCTGCACCTCGCAGTGCCAGGCGTGCGACGTCGGTGGCTCGGTCGGCGCGTGCTCGAACGTGCCGAGCGGCGCGCCCCATGGTTCTCGTGGAGCGTGCGCTGGGTCGGGCGTCTGCCAAGGCTCGTGTGGCGGAACGCCGGTCTGCACGTTCCCCGGCGCAGCGACCTCTTGTCGTCTAGCGAGCTGCGCTGGCAACATCCAGACCCTCGCGGCAGGCTGCGACGGCGCTGGAAGCTGTCCCCTCAACACCAGCGGTTGCGGGCTCTATGTCTGCGGCGCCAGCGCCTGCAAGACGACGTGCGCGGGTGACCCCGACTGCAACGGCGGCTTCTGCACTTCGCCGACGTGCAACGGCAAGCTCCCCAACGGCTCGCCCTGCACCGGCGCCAGCCAGTGCACGAGCAACCAGTGCGTCGACGGCGTCTGCTGCAACGTCGCGTGCGCCGGTCAATGCCAGGCGTGCGACGTCGGCGGCTCACTCGGCACGTGCACCAACGTTCCCTCCGGTCAGCCGCACGCTGCGCGTGGCGCTTGCGTCGGCTCTGGCGCGGCTCCCTGCGGTGGCGCGTGCAACAGCTCGAGCGCGGCCTGCGTCTATCCGACGAGCGCCAGCTGTTACACCGGCGCGGGCGGCACGAGCGGCGTCGGTCCTTGCCACAACGGGACGCTGACCTGTACCACCGGCGTCGCCGGCGCGTGCACGGGTCAAGTCACGCCCGTCGCCGAGTCCTGCAACCTCGTCGACGACGACTGCAATGGCACGGTCGACAACGGCTTCCTGCTCGCGACCTGTGGCGTCGGCGCCTGCGCGCGCACCGGCACGACCTGTCAGGCGTCGAGCTGCACGGCCGGCGTGGCGACGGCCGAGACCTGCAACGGCATCGACGACGACTGCAACACGGTCGTCGACAACGGCATCCCGCTCTCGACGTGCGGTGTCGGCGAGTGCGCCAACACCGGCGCCACCTGCCAGCCGGTGACTTGCACGCCGAAGCCGGCGACCGGTGAGGTGTGCGACGCCAAGGACAACAACTGCAACGGCATCAACGACGACGGCATCCCGCTCGCGACGTGCGGCGTCGGCGTCTGCGCGCGCACCGGAACGACCTGTTTCCCGGGTAGCTGCGTGCCAGGTGCGCCGGTCTTCGAGAGCTGCAACGGCAAGGACGACGACTGCAACGGGCTCACCGACGACACCCTCGCGCCCTCCACGTGCGGCACCGGCGCCTGCGCCAACATCGGCACGACCTGCGACCCGACGACGTGCACGCCGAAGGCTTCGAAGGCCGAGATCTGCAACGGCATCGACGACGACTGCAACGGCTCGGTCGACGACGGCCTCGCCATCCCCAAGTGCGGCAAGGGCGTCTGCCAGCGCTCGGCGACGACGTGCGACATCGCCACGTGCGTGCCGGGAACTCCGTCGGGTGAAGTCTGCAACGGCCTCGACGACGACTGCGACGGCGTGGTCGACAACGGCGTTCCGCTCGCGAAGTGCGGCATCGGCGCTTGCGCGGCGACCGGGACTTCCTGCGCAGCCGCTTCGTGCGTCCCAGCCAAGGCGACTCCCGAGGTGTGCAACGGCCTCGACGACGATTGCAACGGCGTCGCCGACGACGTCCCCGGCTCCGTGACCTGCGGCGTCGGCGCGTGCAAGAAGGCCGGCGCGGCCTGTGGAACTGGCGTCTGCACGCCGGGCACGCCGAGCCCCGAGACCTGCAACGCGCTGGACGACGACTGCAACGGCTCGGTCGACGACGGCATCCCGCTCGCCAAGTGCGGCCTCGGAGCCTGCGCCGCGACGGGCACCACCTGCGCGCTCAGCACCTGCGTGCCAGGCATCCCCAGCACCGAAATCTGCAACGGCACCGACGACGACTGCAACGGTCTGGTCGACGACGGTCTCCTCGACATCACCTGCGGCGTCGGAGCCTGCAAGAAAACGGTGCCCTCGTGCTCGACGGGCGTGCCGCAGTCCTGCGCTCCGGGCGCGCCGACTTCGGAGTCGTGCAACGGCATCGACGACGACTGCAACGGCAAGGTCGATGACGGGACCGACCTGTGTGGGCCGAGCAAGACCTGCTTCTCGGGCGTCTGCACCGGCGGTGACGCGGGCGTCGTCGACTCGGGCAGCGACTCGGCCGCCGACGCGGCGACCGACTCCGCGATCGACAGCGGCGCCGTCGTCGACACGGGCACGGTGGCCGACAGCGGCACCGTCGTCGACAGCGGCGTCGTCGTCACCGACGCCGGCAAGGACGCGAGCGCCGACGCCGGCAAGAAGGACGCGGGCGGTGACGCCAGCGTCGGCGATGCCAGCAGCGGTGACGGCGGAGACGGCGGCGCCGACGGTCAGCCGAACGAGAACGGCGACTGCGCGTGCCGCACGACGGGCTCGCGTGGACGCACCGAGGGCCTCGCGCTCGTCGGCATCGCGGTGGCGATCGGCATCCTCCGCCGTCGTCGCAACCGCCGCGCGGCTTGAAAAATAGGCCGCGCGTGGCCGAGGTCCTTCGCTGACCTCGGCCCGCTCAGGGCGCGCTCATCTACTTGCCGCGGGACCCGAACGCGGGAGCCTCGGGCGTCTCGTCTTGGTCGGCGCGAGCCCTCGCCACGATCTCGGAGCGCGCGGGGAGCTCGCTGGTCGGCACGACGTTCGAGGCGCGCGTCGTCGACTCGCCGAGCGTGCTCACCGGGAGGCTGACGCGGAACGTGCTGCCCTGTCCGGCGGTGCTCTGCACGGTGATGGCGCCGCCCATCGCGGTGACTATGCCTTGCGAGATGGAGAGGCCGAGCCCGGTGCCGATGCCGACCGGCTTGGTGGTGAAGAACGGATCGAAGATGCGATCGAGCACCGCCGGAGGCATGCCGACGCCCGTGTCGCGCACCTCGACGTAGACGTTGCCTCGCTCGCCGACGCCCGTCGAAAGGACGATTTCGTGATCGTCGAGGTGGTCGGGCGGGATCGACTGGACGGCGTTGATGAGCAGGTTGAGGAAGACCTGACCGAGCTGCGCCTCGGAAGCGCGGATGAGGGGCACCTCGCCGTATTCGCGGCGGAGGTGGGCACGGCCGCGGATTTCGAACCAGGTCATCTGCACCGTCGACTCGAGGACGTCGCGCACGTCGAGGAGCTTGTTCGGTTGCTCTTCGGCGCGGAGGAGCGCGTGCGTGCTCTGGACGATCTCGCGCATGCGCGAGACGCCGTCACGGACGTCGTCGAGGAGCCCGACGAGCTCGGCGTTGTCGGGATCGATGCGGCGCTGCATCAGAGCCACGCTGTTGCCGACCCAGGCGAGCGGGTTGTTGATTTCGTGGACGATCGCCGCCGTGAGCGTGCCGAGGGCGACCAGACGATCGGCGTGGAGGAGCTGATCGTGGAGGCGTTTGCGATCGGTGACGTCGCGGATGATGCTGAGGAGGAGCCGCTCGCCGCGGCCGGTCGTGCCCTGGGAGCTGACTTGAACGGGAAAACACGTGCCGTCCTTGCGACGGTGCGAGGTCTCGAAGACGAGGCCTTCGACGTCGGCGGCGGCCATCTGCGGAGCGATGAGCGCGTGCGTGGCCTCGGCGCGGAGGTCACCGATGCGCATCGCGAGGAGCTCGCTCCGGCTGTAACCGTAGGCACGCTCGGCGGCGTCGTTGGCCTCGACGATGCGACCGTCGCCGACGCGGACGAAGAGGATGACGTCGCGCGCGCGCTCGGCGAGCAGACGATAGCGCTCGAGGCGATCTTCGGTGCGGCGTCGACGAGTGATGTCGTGCGCTTCGACGAGGACGCGGTGTTTGTCGCCCGTGGAGACGCGGGTGAAGGTGAGCTCGACGTCGACGGCGCGATCGTCTCCCGTCGCCAGGCGCGCTTCGAGTCGTCTCCGCGTGCCGCGACTCCAGACCTCGTCGAGCGCGCACTGCACCGCGGGACGGCCGTCGTGATCGATCAAGGTGGCGAGCTCGACGAGGGAGGCGACGGGGCGACCGACCAAGGCGGCGAGCGCGGCGTTGGCGCGGAGAATCTTCGTCGGCACCGCACCGTCGGGGCTCGGTTCGGCGAGCATCGCGAGGCCGGTGGCCGCGAGCGCGAACGAATCCGAAGGTTCGACCTCGGTCGCTCCCGCAGAAGGCGCCAGAGCCGCCAGGTCGTCCCGGTTCGAGTCCCCCACCACCAACGCGAAAGGTAGGACCGCCAGTCAACGGAGGGAAGGCTGCGCTGGGGATGCGTCCGGGGTGTCCGTCCCTGCGCTGCGAGGTAGGCCAGAGTGCGCACCCGAGGCCGAAAAAAAGGTCAGCGTCGATGCCGCAGCTGCGGCGATGATGGGCCGATGCTTGCTCGCGCGTTCCGCGCGTCTCTCTTCGCAGCCGCGGGGGTGTGTTCGCTGCTCTCCCTCGCGGCGCCCGCTGTGGCCGCCGAGCCTTGGTCGGACGCCGTTCCAGCGTCGACGCCGCGGCGCTACCCCGTCGGGGACTACGGCTTCTACGGCGGAGTCGAGTATCGGGCCAACGCGCTCGCGATTCGGCCACTCTCGATCAACGGCGCTTCCGGCGCCGACGCGAGTTGGATCGAACATCGCCTCCGGCTCGACGCCGTGGGCGACTGGATGGAGAAGGTCAAGGTCGTGCTCTCGGCCGACGTGCTCGACGGCACGCTCTGGGGCGACAACGGCTCGCTCGGCAGCGTGCCCGAGTCGAACATCGGCACCAACATCGGCGCCAAGAACCCCAACGTCGCGAGGCCGTGCATCACCCAGCTGGGGGCCGATGCGCTCGATCGCGAGTCGTACGGCTACGGCCTCTGCTCGCAGCAGGGCATCTCCATCCGGCGTGCGTACGGCGAGGTGCTCCTTCCCTTCGGTCTCCTTCGTGTCGGTCGCCAACCCGTCAACATCGGGACCGGCGTCCAGAACGCCGACGGTGACGGTCGCGCCAATCGCTTCGGCTTCGCGCGCACCGGCAGCCTCGTCGATCGCGTGCTCTTCGCGACCAAGCCGCTCGAGGCCTTCAAGCCGGAAAACAAGCGGGAAAAGAGCGACAAGCGCGGCCTCATCCTCGCGCTCGCCTACGATCGTCTGGTCACCGACAGCCCGCAGGACTCGAGCCAGAACGTGCAGCAACTCGGGCTCGCGCTTCGTTTTCTCCAACCCGAGCATGTTCTCGGGCGCGACTTGGTGATCTCCAGTTACATCGTCCAGCGCTTCGACAAGCAGTACGGCTCGCACGTCAACAGCTTCGGGCTGCGCGCGATGAATCGCTTCGGCGATCTCTCGGCCGGCTTCGACATGGCGTTCAATTTCGGCAAGACGCGCGAGGTGTCGGAGGCGATCAGTCTCATCACCCACGATCCGGTCGTCTCGCAGACGGTTCGTCAGATCGGCGCGCGCGCGGTCATTCGCTTCGATCGGCCGCTCTGGACCGCCTATCTCGAGGCCGACTACGCCAGCGGCGACGACGATCCGGGGCCCCGCAGCGCGCTCACCGGCTTCGTCTT
Source organism: Deltaproteobacteria bacterium (assembly GCA_025363655.1). Taxonomy (GTDB): domain Bacteria; phylum Myxococcota_A; class Polyangia; order Polyangiales; family JADJMO01; genus JANYDK01. The sequence goes on from JANYDK010000032.1 coordinate 49,970, forward strand.
CGCCGAGGACACCAACGTCGGGCTCCTCCTCTTCAAGCACGTGCTCGCCTATCAGACGGGGCGCGCCGCGGCCGCCGGCACCGAGACCCTTCGTCGCCTCGGCGCACGCTCGTATCCCGTCGACGCGATCGACACGCGCGGCGCCTTCACCAACGCCGCGGCGATTTTTCCTCAGTTCGATCTCCACCCGCTCCCCGCGCTCTTGATCCGCGCGGGCGTCTTGATGGCCTGGGCGCCGGCGAAGGTGCTCGATCCAATCGCCTCGTTGCAAGGACACGACGGCTATCCGCCGCAGCTGATCAACGCGGTCGGTGGCAAGCCGGGCCGCTACTACGGCACCGAGCTCGATCTCCGCGTGCAGTGGCGTCTCGAAGAACACTTCATGCTCGATCTCGAGGGGGCCATCCTCTACCCGGGCGACGCGCTCCAAGACGAGAACGGCAAGGCGACGCGGAGCACGCTGGTGCAAGTGCGAACGACCTTCGTGCTGTGAGAAAGCACCTCGAGAAGAAGATGAAACGAACGCTCCTCTCCCTCTCGCTCCTCGCCGGCGCCGTGCTCGGACCCGACGCCTGCGCGAGCTACGATCCGCCGCCGCGGCCAGTGATCGTCGGTGCCCACGAGGGCATCGTCGACGATGCGTCTGCGCCGTTGGTGGTGACGTTCGGCAAGTCGATCGATCGCAATTCGCTGAAGCTGAAGGTCGCGCGCTTCGCCGTCGACAGCCAAGGACGGCTCGGCGACGAGGACACCGACGAGGCGACCACGCTCGGCGTCCTCTTCGCGCACGATCCCGACGACGGCGATCTCTTCGGCAAGCTCGAGTTCCTCGATCACGACACGACGATTCGCATCACGCCGAGCGCGACCTTGCCGATCGGGCCGCGCCTCGCGCTCCTCGTCGAAGCCGGTCTCGAGGCAGCCGGCGGCGAGCCGAGTACCGTCCGCAAACGCGTGCTCTTCGGGTATCCGGTGAAGCTCACCTGCGACAAGCCGGTGAGCCGCGTTTCCACTGGCGAATTCTTCGTCCTCGTCGAGGTCGACGATCCGATCAAGGTGCAGATTCGTCTCTTCGCCAGCCTCCGCGTCGAGCCGGCGACGGGGCGCTTCGTCGGCCAGTTCACGCGCGCGATGCGCAACCCGAACCCCAATCGGTGCCCGACGCCGTGCAAGTCGGACGAGGCCTGTCGGCTCTTGCCGGCGCCTGCGTGCGTCGTTCCCTCCGAGCACGTCGGCACCGTCGACGAGTACAGCGATTTGCTCCCTGATTCGACCTCCGACGCGTCTTTTTCCTTCACCGCCGAAGGGTGCATGGAAGAGCTCGGGGACAGCACGACGATGGGCAACTCACCCGTCGACGTGGTCGTGAGGAGCCCGGCCGTGACGCTGCGATCGACCAAGCTCTCGGCCGAGATCAAGGCCGACGCGGCGGGCGTCCTACGCGCCAACGGTTCGCTGACGGCAGAGCAGGTGCAGCTCGGTGAGATCGGCAGCGGCGGTGGCTCCGGGCTCCTGACGATGCGCTCGATCGCGCCGGGGTCGATCGCCGGCATTCCGGCGCCGCCGACGTCGACGAAGGCGACCCCTTGAGTCGCGCCCTGACGCGCCCCTGACTCACGCTAGGATGCGCCGATGGCGGCTACGACCGACGCGGTGAAGAGCGAGGCCGCGGCCATCGTCGAGGCGTGGCGCGCGGGGGGGCGCTTCCTTCGCACCCTCGACGGGCAGGTCTTTCTCACGGAAATCGGCGAAGCGAACGACGCCGCGCCGATCGTGCTCCTCCACGGATTTCCCACGTCGTCATGGGATTTTGCACCATTGATGCAAATACTTGGAAAGCGACGCCGGGTCGTCGCCTTCGACTTTCTCGGCTTCGGGCTCTCCGACAAGCCGCCGGGCTTCGGCTACGCGCTCCACGAACAGACCGACGTCGCCCTCGCGGTGCTGCGTGAGCTCGGCATCACGCGAGCGCACGTCGTCGCGCACGACATGGGGACCAGCGTCGCCACCGAGCTCTGCGCGCGTCGCGAACGCGGGCTACTTCCGGTCAAGCTCGAGACGCTGACGTTGATGAACGGCAGCGTCCACGTCGAGCTCGCCAGCCTCACCTTCGGACAGCGGCTCCTCCGCACGCCGCTCGCACCTCTCTTCGCGCGTCTCAGTGGCGAGCGCGGTTTCGAGGCGCAGTTCCGCCGAATCTTCGCCAAGCAGCCGACGGCGCTGGAGGTGGCGGTGATGTGGCAGCTCGTCGCGCGCGAGGGTGGCGCCGGCCTGATGCCGAAGTTGATCGGCTACGTCGACGAGCGTCATCGCTATCCGGCGCGTTGGATCGGCGCCCTCGAGCGGCTCGATCTGCCGACGCTGATCGCTTGGGGAAGACGCGATCCGGTGGCGGTCTTCGCCATCGCCGAGCAGCTCGCACGGGAGATTCGCGGCGCTCGGGCGGTGACCTGGGACGAGCTCGGGCACTACCCGCAGGTGGAAGATCCGGCGCGCGTGGCGCGGACGATCGAGTCGTTTTTGGAGGGCCGCGCGTGAATCCGACCCTGCGGCGTTTCACGCTCGCTTCGTCGGTCTCGCTGGCATCGCTGCTCTCGCTCGCGGGCTGTCGTCGTCATCGTCACCATGCGCGGGCGACTGCGGCGAGCCAGAAGCCGCGAAGCTACCTCGAGTTTCGCGGCGTCCCGACCTTCCGCCGCGACGTCGTTCCCTATCTCGTGCGCAACTGCGCGCAGAGCAACGAGTGTCACGGCGACAAGCTGAAGGACGCGGCCGATCTCGATCTCAGCGCCGCCGCAGCCTATCGCGCGCTCGTCGGAAGAGAGACGCCGGCGCGCATGTACGCGATTCGTGTCGTCCCTTTTTCTCCGGAGAAGAGCTTCCTCGTCGACAAGATGAACGGCAACCTCGGCCGCTACGACGGTCGCCGCATGCCGCTCGACGAGTGGTCGAAAGAGGTGCTCCCTTACGACGCCGAGACGCGCGCCTGGGTCGAGCGGGTGCTCGTTCCGTGGATCGCGGCCGGCGCGAAGGACGACGGATGATCCGCGTGAAGAGGCGCCGCTTCGTCCCGCACGTGCGCTACTTCCGCGCGCTGCTCGGACGATTTCGCATCACGCTGGCGATGGCGGTGGCGCTCTTCGGGCTCTTGCCGATGGTCTGGGTCGCCCTCTACCGCTCGCCGGGTGGCGGGCGCATCCGCTACGGCGAGGCCTTCCATCACGTCTATTTCCTGCTCTTTGGACAACCATCGCTTCCTTATGTACCGAACGTCTTCCTCGAAGCGCTCAACGTGCTGACGCCGCCGCTCGGCATCGCGCTGGTGCTCGACGGGCTCGTTCGCTTCGCCTACCTGTTCTTCGCCAAGCACAAGAGCGACAAGGAGTGGATCGCCGTGACTTCCGAGACGATGCGCGATCACGTGGTGGTGTGCGGGGCGGGGCGCGTCGGGTATCGCGTCGTCGCGCAGCTCGTCGAGCTCGACCGAGAGGTGGTGGTGGTCGAGCGCAACGAAGACGCTGCCTTCGTCGCCGCGCTGAGGGACGCCGGGGTCGCGGTTCTCATCGACGACATCCGCAGCCCGCAGTGCCTGCCGCGGACGAACGTGGCCAAGGCGGCGGCGATCGTCTGCGCGACCGACGACGATTTGGCGAACATGAACGTCGCCCTCGACGCGCGGAAGCTCAACGCCGACATCCGCGTCGTCATGCGCCTCTTCGACGACGATCTCGTTGCCAAGGTTCGCGATGCTTTCCAGGCCGAGGCGCTCTCGACGTCGGCCCTCGCGGCACCTGCGCTCGCCCTCGCGGCGCTCGATCCACGCATTCAGCACTCGTTTCGCATCGGCGGCGAGCTGATGGTCGTCACCCACTTTCGCGTCGGTCGCGCGCTCCTCGGGATGAAGGTGAGCGCGCTCCGCGATCGTTTCGGCGGCCTCGTGCTCGCGCGTCAGCAAGGGAGCTCGAAGCAGCAGCTACACCCGCCGGGCGAGACGACGATGGTGGAGGGCGATCTCCTCACCGTGCAGGCGACGTATCGTGAGTACCTCGCGCTCCGCATCTTCACGGGCGAAGAGCTACCGCCGCGATCGGGCTGAGCCTCAGGGAAAGAGCGGCTCGCGGTTGCAGCTCGGCATGCCGACGGCGCTGCAGGTCGGGGTCGTCTTGCCGTCGACGAGCGCTTCGCCCCATCCGAGCGCGAAGCCGATGTTGCGAACGACGACGCTGCTGTGGGTGCCGCCGAGATCGACGCAGACCTGCGCGTGCACGCCCGCGCTCTCGAGCGTCTGAAGGTTGCATGCCGCCTCTTCGGCGGGCGGCATGATCTGATCGAGGAGACCTTGCACGTAGAGAATGGGTCCACCACGCGTGCTCGGCTGGGCAGCGTCGGCGTTGTCGCGGAGCCAGGAAAAATAGGACCTTCCTGGCTCGACGCAGTGGACGTCGCTCTCGTCTCCGAGGCACGCGACGAGCGATGCGCGCAGCGGCTCGTCGAAGAGTTGGCGCACCGTCGGCGCTAGGCCCTGCAGGTATCCGCCGAACTCCTCGAGGCAAAGCGTCTCGACGGTCGCGTCGAGGCTGTCGCGCAGGTCGCCGGAGAAGGGCGCGGTGAGCGAGGCGCCGGTGTTGGCGGCGTGCGCGTAGGCCATCATCGTCGCGACGACGGGCTTGGTGACGCCGGACGCGATGGTGAGCCCGTCCGGCGCGCGTAGCATTTGGAGAAGCCCGAAGCTGTGCGGGCTCGCGGCCCATTGCGCGGCGAAGACGATGCTTCCGGCGACGTGCCCTGCGCTGCCGTACGTTGCTTCGAGGGCGCGCGCCGAGAGCACCGCGCCGCCACCCTGGCTGTAGCCGACGAGGAGGACGCGATCGTCGAAGAGCGACGACGGTACGAATTCGACGAGCGCGCGGCTGGCGTCGAGGACCGAGTACGCGGTGTCGCGATTGTCTTGATATCCCTGCACGCCCTCGGTGCCGAGGCCGGCGTAGTCGGGGGCGATCACCGCGAAGCCGCGCGCCGCCCAGGGGAGCGCGAGATCGCGGAGCTTGGTCGGATCGAGTGAAGACGCGCAACCGTCGGCGATGCCTTCGGTGGGATGCGCGACGACGAGGATGGGCAGTGGCCCTTTGCGCGGGACGTCGGGGAGGTAGACGCGCGCAGAGGTGAGACCGCCCACGCCGCTGCCACGCTCGGTGCGAAAGGCGATGCGGAAGATGCGAACGCCGGTGAGCGCATCGAGGCTCGCCCCGGCGTCGGCAATCGCCTTGGCCGCGGCGACGAGCGAGAGCGGCGGATCGACATGGCAACGAACGACGTCACCGCGCGCCGTCAACGTGAAGGCCGTGAGGCTGGGCGTGCGATAGACGTCGTCTGCCGAATCGGTGCAGGGGACGACGGGCGCGAGCACCACCGGAGGAGCCGCATCGTCCTCCGCGCCGGAGTCGGGGCTCGGGCCCGTCTCGCGAGTGCCACCCTCGGCGTCTATGGCGACCTCCGCCGGCGCGGCGTCTCCCTTGCCGTCTCCAGCGACCTCTCCCGTGCCATCTACGGCATTGCCGCCTCCGCAGCCGGACCACGCAAAGCCAAGGCCGAGCACGAGAAGCGCGGAGGCGGGAGTGGTGCGGCGGCGAAACAACTTGCACACATGGTGTAACAATAAAGTTGCACAAGCAAGGCAAATTGTTTCGGTGTACCGTCCGGATCGATGGATCGCCGTGGAATTCAAGGGAAGAAGGCCCCGAGGACGAACGAGCCGGAGGCCGAGCAGCCGACGGTCGAGAGTGGGACGACCGACACCGACAAGGACCTCGACGGGCGCGTGCTCCGAGGTGAGCGCACGCGAGACGCCATCGTCGATGCGCTGGTGGCGCTCGTCGAAGAGGGCAACCTGCAGCCGACCGGACACGACGTGGCGGTGCGGGCGAAGGTGTCGCTGCGTTCGGTGCGGCTCCACTATCCGACGCGGGAGGCGTTGCTCCTCGCGGCAGCGCAGCGTCGCGCCGAGATCCTTCCGCGGATGTCGCCGGTCGACCTCCCGCTCGCCAGCCTCGCCGAGCTGGTCGATGCCTTCGTCGAAGCACGCGCGGTCTATCTCGAGACCACGGGCCCGATTCGTCGTGCAGGTGCCGCCTACGAAGGTCGGTCGCAGGCGGTTCGTCGCATCGCCCGCGCCGTGCGTGGGGAGCGACGTCGGGTCACCGAGGTCACCTTCGCCGCTCGTCTCGCCGCCGAGCCGAAGGCGACGCGCGCGCAGCTCCTCGACGCCCTCGACGCCTCCTCGAGCGGCCTATTTTGGGACTCGTTGCGCCTCGAGCTCCGCCTCTCGACGGAGAACGCCACGGCGGTGATGGGACGGACGTTGAAGGCACTCTTGGGCGTGAAGTCGACGTAGCAGACCTGCGTGGAATCAATCGCGGTCCTTCTTGGCTGACGACGCAGCAGGGAGGAAACCCCATGTCGAATTCATTCGGGCGCGTGCCGAGCACGTGCGCCTTGGCGAAGCTTTGCATCTCGATGGTCCCGCTGATCGTGATCGGAGGGTGCGCCGATCCGCCGCCGCTGCGCACGCTCGGTGACTCGTACGGCCACGATTCGGGCACCGGATCGGGATCGCACGGGACCCCTGGCACCGACGGCGGTGTCGGCTCCGATGCGAACGCCCACGCGGCGCCGGACACGCCTGCCGGGAGCCCGTCGTTCGGACCGGCGACCTCGCTGCTTCCCGCGCCAGCACCGATCGTCGGTGGGACGCTGATCGTCACCCGCGACGACACGCACGTGATCGCTGCCGATCCCGATCGCGATCGCGTTTACGTCGTCGACTTGGCCTCGCGGAAGATCGTCGCCGACGTGCCGCTTCATCCGGGAGATCGACCAGGTCGGTTGGTCGAAGACGGCGCCCATCGGGTGCACATCGCGTTGCGGGGAAGTGGAGACGTCGTCACCTTCGACGTTGCCACCGCCTCGGTCGTCGCGAGAAGTCACGTCTGCGCGGCGCCGAGAGGAATCGCATGGGAGCGGGCGCTCGATCGCATTCACGTCTCCTGCGAAGAGGGCGTGGTGGTGACGTTGGCCGCGGGTGGCGGAGATCCGATTCGCATCGTCCAACTCGAAGGCGATCTTCGAGACGTCGTCGTCGTCGGGGACGGCCTGGCGATCAGTCGATTCCGCAGCGCCGAGGTGCTCTTCCTCGACGCCAAGGGCGCGCTCGTCGATCGACGCTCGCCGCTGCCGTGGACCGGACGCAACGGCAACTACTCGCCGCAGGTCGCCTGGCGCATGATCGCGAGGCCGGGCTCGCCCGAGGTGGTCGTCCTCCACCAACGCGAGCGCACCTCCGAGATCGTCGAAGGGCCGAAATATTACGGAGATGGCGAGTGGTGCGGGGGCTCGGTGGTGAGCACGACGTTGGCGATTTTGCAGAACGGCGTGGCCCCGACGCAGACCACGGCGCCGATCCCGAGTGCCGTCGTTCCGGTCGACGTCGCCGCGTCCCTCGATGGCGCGCACTATGCGGTGGTCGCTGCTGGCAACGCGCACCTCGTGCATGGTGCGAAGCTCGGTGACGTCGCGGCGTATCCGCTCATCGTCGTCAAGGTAGCGTCGGTCTCTCCCGATGGATGCGCCTCCGTCGAGCCCTGGCCGAACCAACCCATCGGCGAACCGACCTCGGTCGCCTTCGATGGCAGCGGTGATGCGGTCGTCTTCACGCGCGAGCCGGCGTCGATTCAAATCCTCGGTCGCCTCGAGGGCGTGCGCTTCGATCTTCGTCCCGCCGAGCCGAGCGTGCGTGACGCAGGACACGAGGTCTTCCACGCCAGCTCGGGCGGTCGCATCGCCTGCGCGTCGTGCCATCCCGAAGGAGGCGACGACGGACACGTGTGGAACCTCGGCGGCTCGCTCCTTCGCACGCAGCCGCTCGCCGGCACCTTGGCGTCGACGGCGCCGTATCACTGGGAAGGCTCGATGCCGACCCTGGAAGGGTTGATCGGCAAGACCTGGGTCGAACGCATGAACGGTCTCCCGCTCGGCGACGAACGCATCGACGCGACCAAGAGCTGGCTCCTCGGCCTCACGCCGCGGCCGTTGGCGCCGCCCGATCCACTGAAAATTGCCGGTGTTTTCCGCGGAAAGGCGATCTTCGAAGATCCGGCGGTCGGTTGCACCAGCTGTCATGCCGGCACGCTCTTCACCGACAGTCGCACGCTCGACGTCGGCACCGGCGGCGTCTTCCAGGTTCCTTCACTCTTGCGCGTCGGCGACAGGGCACCGTTCCTTCACGGTGGATGTGCGAGCACGCTCCGCGACGTGCTCACCGGGTGCGGCGTGGTCGACAAACACGGCAAGACGTCCACGCTCGACGAAGGTCAGCTCGGCGATCTGATCGCCTACCTGCACACGCTCTGACGGCGCTATCTTCGGGGGCATGCGTCGCCTCGCTCCCTCGCTCGTGATCACCTTGGCGCTGGTACCGGCGTGCGCGAAGAGCGGCGCCGGTGGCGGCGGCAAGGGCACCGAGGTGGGAGGCAAGGGCGGTGAAACCGAGCCTCCCGAGCGGACGTGGGTCGAGTTTCGCAACGGCGTCTGCCACGTGCAGCCCGACTGTTCGCCGATACCTGGCTCCGACATCAATCCGTGCAACCCGCCGCCGCCGGTGATGAAGGTCGACTGCCCGAAGGAGATGCTGCCGACGCCGCCGCCGGAGCTGACGATCACGACGCAAGACGACGGCACCTGCTGGGTCGATTGCGACGCCGACAAATGCGACGCGCCCGGGCCGCTCCGCGTGCGTTGCCTCGATCAAGGAGAGGCGGCGACGACGTACGCCAGCGGGCTCGTCGTGCCGACGGCGACGAGCGCGCGCTACGACACGGGCGTCTTTCACCGGCGCGCCGACCTCCACTGCGATCTCGCCGAATGCGAGGCCGGGACGAAGTGCGCGAGCCCGCCCGGACGAAACCTCACCGATGTTCCCTGCCCTCCCGAGCTGGTGCCGAAGGTGGCCAAAGGGGTGGTGCCGATCCTCAGCTCGACGCGTTACGCGTGCTTCTTCGGCCGCGCGCCCGTCGAGTGCCCGAAGCGGTTTCACGTTTGGCACTGACGCTGGCATTGTCTCCGTGCGCGGTTCGTTGTCCCATGCAGGGCGCATCGTGCACGGTGCCTACCAAGCCATGAACAAAATCGCTCGTTTCTCCTGTTCGATCGCGCTCGGCCTTTGCTTCGCAGGTTGTCCGTCGACGCCGACGGTGACGCCGACCCCGACGCCGAAAGAGACGAGCAGCGCTCCATCGACGACCACCGCCACCAGCGCGAAACCGCCCGATCCTGCGGTCGATCCGGCGCTGGCGAAGATTCTCGCCCACGGTTCGATCGTCGGTGAGCCGATTCACGTCGCAGTCGACAAGGGCAAGCCGACTCTCATCGCCTTCGTCGGCGGCGAAAATGCGGTGAGCGGCGCCTTCAGCGTCGTCGGCGATGGGGACGCGACGCCGCTCGATTTCCCCGTCGGCGTGCGCCTCGTCGGAACGTTCCATCGTGACGATCCGCTCGGCGCCGGCGAGTATGCGCTCGTCCAATCGCTCGCCGTGCTCGATCAACCGAGCGGGCGCTTCGGCGTCGTTCGCCTCGACGTCGGCGGCAACGGCGGGAGCGACGAGCCGGGCGAAGGCGAGACGCGCCTCGTCACCTATGCGCACGTCACCACCGTCGAGGCCGCGAAGGTCGCGCATCCGAAGAACGATGCCGCCCAGCTGGCCGCGCAGAAGGCCTTCCTGACGAAGGCGGCGACCAACGATGCCTCGCTCGTGGCGGCGTTCTCGGCGGCTGGTGTCGATTTTTACGACGCCTACCAAGGGGTCTTCCTCGAGATCGTCGAGCATCTCGCGCCGAGCCCGCCGAAGCCGCGTCTGGCGAAGTTGCGCGAGCTGGTGGCGACCGCGGCGAAGGCTGGCGCATGTGAAGACTACGTCTGCGAGGCGCGTGACGACGCGGGCATTCATCGTGGCGCGGTCGCCCTCGAGAACGTCGGCGGAGCCTGGAAAATCAGTGGATTCTTCGGTGCGGCGAAGAAGCCTTCGACGAGCCCGGCGGAGAAACAGGGCGCCCTCGTGGCTGCTTCGAAGTCCACCACTGCGACCGAGGAGGCAGCGCGTGCGCGGGTCGCCAAGCTCGAACGCGTGCTCGGCGAAGCGCCCTACGGTGGCGCGAACGGCGGCTCGGGGACGATCGGCGTCGCCCTCACCGACGTCGGACCGGCGATCGTCGTGCGCGACGGGGCCCTCGTCGCCGTCCTCCCGATGACCTACTTCGCGATGACCAACTACACGTCCCCTTCCGACGGCCCCGCGCCGCCAGCACCGACGTACGAGGTCGCGTTCGCCGACGTCGACGGTGACGGCTTTGCCGAGGCGATCCTCCGGCGGAAGAGCTTTTCCTATCCGAGCCCGTCGCCGACGGTGCTCACCCAGGTCTACACGGTGCCGCGCACGCTCGTCGGCACTGGCAGCCTCGTCACCAGCTTCGACGTCGACAGGCAGCTGGTGCTCCTCGCGGCCAAGACCATCGACGACGCAGCAAGAGCAGCCGTCGCCTACGTCGCGCCGCGGGTCACGGACGCCGAAGCCTGCAAGGTGATCGGGAAATTGCAGACCAAGGCGGGGCTCCTCTCCGTCACCACGCCCGACGCGTTGCGCATCGTCTTCGAGGAGCCGAGCGCCGCCGCGTTCGCCCGCGAAGAGTCGATTCATCCGCTCCGCGACACCGCGCCGGCCGACCTCAAAGAGCTGTCGATGGCTTGCAAAGATCTGCGCTGTGACGGCAACGGCTACTGCCACTCCGACGTCGAAGGACCGTACAGCATCCACTATTGGTTCCGACGCGAGGGCAAACAGGTGCTCGTCACCGGCGTTGCTCCGTACGGCGGGTCGTGACGATGGCGGGTCCGTCGCATTTCGACGCGATCGTCATCGGCTCGGGATTCGGCGGCGCGGTGACGGCCTATCGCCTCGCCGAAGCGGGAAAGTCGGTGTGCATCCTCGAGCGCGGCAAAGCGTGGGCACCGGGCTCCTTTCCGCGTACGCCAGCCGAGTCGCGCGCCGCGCTTTGGGATCCCGGCGGAGGTCTCCACGGGCTCATCGACGTCTGGTCCTTTCGACGGCTCTTCGCCATCGTCGCCAGCGCCGTCGGCGGCGGCTCTCTCATTTATTCGAATGTCCTCTTGCGCAAGGACGAGCGCACGTTCGTCCATGAAGACCTCCGTCGCGATGGCAACGAGCGCTGGCCGGTCTCTCGCGCCGATCTCGAGCCGCACTACGACGAGGTCGAGCGTCACATGGGCGCCACGAGATACCCCTTCGACGTCGCGCCCTACTCACTGACCCGCAAGACGCGCGCGATGTTCGACGCCGCCGAAGCGATCGGCGCGCCCATCGAGCTCCCCAAGCTCGCCATCACCTTCGGCAACCCCGGCATGTCACCGCGGCCCGGCGAGCCGATCCACGAGGCCTTCCCCAATCCCTACGGCTCCCCGCGCAGCGCCTGTCGCCTCTGCGGCGAGTGCAACCTCGGATGCAATTCCGGTAGCAAAAATACGCTCGATTTCACCTATCTCGCAGAGGCGACGCGTCTCGGGGCCGAGCTCCGTGCGCGCTGCGAGGTGCGCGATCTCGCGCCACGAGCGGGCAGTGGCTATGTCGTCCGATACGTCGATCGCAGCGGCCAGGTCGACGGCGAGAAGGTCGACACCAGCTCGCTCGTGCACCTCTCGATCACCGCAGACAAAGTGATCGTCGCCGCCGGTGCGCTCGGCTCGACGTTCCTCCTCTTGAAAAATCGCGAGACGTTGCCCGCGCTCTCGTCGCGGCTCGGCGAACGATGCAGCGGCAACGGCGATCTCCTCACGTTCCTCACCGGCGCCAAGGAGCGAAAGCGCGGCGAGCTCGTCGCACGTAGCCTCGAGCCGACGCGAGGCCCGGTCATCACTGCGTCGATTCGTTTCGACGAAGAGCGCCTCTTCTACCTGCAGGACGCGGGATTTCCCGACTTCGTCGCCTGGCTCGTCGAGTCGGCGCACGCGGGCTCGGCGATTTCTCGCGCCGCGCGGCTCCTCTACCGTCTCGGCAGCGGTTGGCTCGGCATCGAACAGAGCCCCGACGTCGCCGGCGCCTTCGCCGATTTGATCGGCGCCTGTGAAGCGTCGACCTCGTCGTTGCCGCTCCTCGGGATGGGGCGTGAATTTCCGGAGAGCCGACTCTTCCTCGACGCACGCGGATACCTAGAGCACGAGTCGCCGCCGTCCGCCCGTTCACGCTCGCGCGCCTACTATGAGCGTGTCCGCGACGGCGCGCGCCAGGTCGCCGACGTGCTCGGGGGACAGCTCCTCGACACGCCGCTGTGGATGCTCGGTCGAGGCGTCACCGTGCACCCCGTGGGCGGCTGCGCGATGGGCCGCAACGCGGACGAGGGAGTCGTCGATTCGTTCGGCGAGGTATTCGGCCATCCCGGGCTCTACGTCGCCGATGGCTCGGTCATGCCTGGTGCGGTCGGCCCCAACCCCTCGCTGACCATTGCCGCGCTCGCTGACCGCTTCGCGGCGCGGATGCTGCGGGCCTAGAAATCTGGTGCTCGTGACGACCAAGAAAACGCTGCGCTGTGCTTGGGCTGGGGACGATCCTCTCTACGTCGCGTACCACGATGAAGAATGGGGCGTGCCGGTGCACGACGATCGGCTCCTCTTCGAGATGCTCACGCTCGAAGGCGCACAAGCTGGCCTCTCGTGGATCACCGTTCTTCGAAAGCGCGAGCGCTACCGTGAGGTCTTTGCCGGCTTCGATCCCGCGAAGGTCGCGCGCTTCGACGCACGCAAGAAGGCGCAGCTGATGGAGGACGCGGGCATCGTCCGCAATCGCCTCAAGATCGACAGCACCGTCGACAACGCCAAGGCCTTTCTCGCGATTCAGCGCGCGCACGGCACCTTCGACGCGTTCGTCTGGGGGCTTCTCGGCGGCAAGCCGCGGGTGAACCACCCGAAGTCCATGCGCGACGTGGCGCCGAAGACGGAGGTCTCCGATTTGTTGAGCAAGACCCTCAAGAAGGAGGGCTTTCGCTTCGTCGGTTCGACGATTTGCTACGCCTTCATGCAGGCGTGCGGCTTCGTCGACGATCACCTCGACGCTTGCCCGGCGAAGGGCGCGCACGGCCGCCGGCGTCGGTGAGCTCCTCGAGGAGGAAGCTCCACACCGCGGCGATGCGCGGCACGTCACGGAGCGCGCGGTGGCCGACGAGCCAGGTGTCGTCGGCGGGCCACTCGGCGATCGCGCTCCCGACGGCGTCGGCGAAACGTACGGGAACGAGCGGGCGCACGCGCGCGTAGGACTCGGGGATCAGCGCGACGCCGAGGCCGGCTTCTGCCGCCGAGATCTGCGCGGCGAAGTGACTGGTGACGAGCACCGGATCGGCGCGGACGTGCTTCTGCAGCCAACGCGCGGGACCAATGCCCGCCAGATCGCTCGCCCAAGCGATCCACCGCACGTCTTCGAGGCGGCGGACGCGCCCGAGCTCCTCGGCATATTCGTACGACGTCATCGCCACCCACCGAGACGTGAGAAGCTTGGTCATCACCAAATCCCCGCTCTCGGGCCGGATGATGCGAATGGCGAGGTCGGCTTCGCGGCGAGTGAGGTCGAGGACGCGAATGGAACCATCGAGCTCGATGCGAATCTTCGGGTGACGTGCGCGGAGACGGACGAGGGCCGGCGCGACGAAGACGTCGGCGACGCCGGGCGGCACGCTGAGACGGACCACGCCCTCGATCGCCACCTCGAGCGACGAGGCCTGTCGCGTGAAACGGAGCTGCGCCCCCTCCATCTCTTCGGCGGCCGGCATCAAGAGCTCGGCGGCTCGAGTCGGAAGCAGCCCTTCACGTGTGCGATCGAAGAGACGCGCGCCGAGGAGCTCTTCCATCGCGACCAAGCGGCGGCTGAGTGTCGAGGCGTCGAGGCCGAGGCGACCGCCTGCGCCGCCCAGAGTTCGTTCTCGGTAGAGCGCGAGGAAGAGCCGGACGTCGTCCCACCGCGCGCTCTCACCGCTCGTTCGGGCCGACCGCGAACTTTGCTTGCCTTGCGCAGATGCAACCATGTGTTGCCAATATGCGGGTTGAACAGCATCCATGCAATCCTCATCCTGAGGATCATGAACACCTCGCGTCCGCTTCGTCCCCAAAGCCCACTTCATGTCATCCTCGGCGCCGGCCAAATCGGCGCGCTCGTTCGCGATCACCTGCTCGCCCGCGGTGAGCGTGTCCGCCAGGTGCGGCGCGGCGTCGCCACCCTCGAGGCCCCGAACCTCGAGCACGCGCGCGGCGACATCTCCGATTTCGGCTTCGCCGCAGAGGCCTGCGCCGGGGCAGGCTTCGTCTACGACTGCACCAACCCCAACTACGATCAATGGGACACGCACCTCTTTCCGCTCGCCCGCGGCGCGCTCGTCGGTGCGCGCGCGGCCGCCGCGGTCCTCGTCGCGGTCGACAACGTCTACATGTACGGGCGGCCCACGGGCCCTCTCCGCGAGGACTCGAAGGTCGCGCCGATCAGCCGCAAGGGAGAGCTTCGCGCGCGTCTCGCTGAAGAGCGTCTCGCAGCGCATCACGCGGGCGAAGTGCGCGTCGTCCTCGCGCGCGGCAGTGACTGGATCGGCCCCGGCGTCACCCACGCGACGGTCTTCGGCGATCGATTCTTCCGCCGCGTCTTCGCCGGGAAGAAGGGCGAGTGCTTCGGCGATCCCGACATGCCGCACGCCTACACCTACGCGCACGACGTCGCGCGCGCGCTCGTCACCCTCGGCGAGCGCCCCGAGGCGCATGGTCAGGTCTGGCATCTACCGACCAACGCGGCGCTGAGCACGCGCGCCACCATGACGATGCTCGGTGACGCGCTGGCGATGCCGATCGAGGTCGCTCGCGTGCCTCGTCTCGTCATCAAGACGCTCGGCGTCTTCTCCTCGCTCGTGCGCGAGGTCGTCGAGATGGCGTACCAATGGGACGTGCCCTTCGAGATCGACGACTCGAAATTTCGTGCTGCGTTCGGCGCTACGGCGACCCCGTGGGGCGAGGTCATGTCGACGACGGCGGCCTGGGCCAAGCAAGCGTACGGCGCGCGGGCGGCGGCTTAGACTAGACTCCGCAGCGGTGACCCTTCGCCGCCCCGCACTCGTCCGATCCATTCTCGCCCTCGCGCTCGTCGTCGGATCTTCCTGCGATCGTGGCGCACCCAAGGCGCCGGCGGTGGCGTCCGCATCGGCGTCGAACAGCAGCTCGTCGGCCCCGAGCGCTGCCACCTCGGGGCTCGACATCGCCTCGGCCTCCGCGTCGAGCTCGGCTGGCGCTGCTCCCGTCAGCTCGATCGATCTCAGCCCCGCGCTCTTCGGCGGTTTCGACATCTGCCTCCGCGACGTGGAGGGCACGAACAACGTCTGCGGGCAGAAATTCGGCTTCGTGCGCGAGCCCGGTGCGTCGGCCGAGCGATGGTGTCGACTCGAGGCACATGCCCGCACCGCGCTCGTCGAGGCGCGTGCGGCGATGCAGAAGGTGAACCCCGACCTCGAGCTCTTGATCGTCAGCTCGTATCGCCCGCCGGCGTATCAGCAATGTCTCTGGCTGCAGAACGGCGGCGACGGAAAAAAGGGCGCAAAATGCCTCTCGTCGGTCTGTGGTCCGCGCGACGCCGCCGGCAAGGCGCTGCCCTGCAAGAAGTACGATCTCGACGATCCGAAGTTCGCCCACGTCTTCGATCACTGCCAGCACGTCGACATGCGCGCCGTCGACGTGTGCGCCTACTCCAAATCGAAGGTCACCCTCGACGCCCACGGGAGCATCGATCTCGCGCTCATCGACGATTGTGCTGCCTCCGCCGATCCGAAGCACGTGCTCCAGGCGGGGCACTACTATCACCCCTGCGGGTGTCGCCACACCGGCTGGACGAAGGACATCCACAGCCCGACCGCGCGGACGAAGATCTTCAAGAACGGCGGGCCGGGCGAGCAGCTGGTGATGATGCGCGCGCTGCACGACGCCGGGTTCTCCGACGACGTCTCCAACGAGTGGTGGCATTTCGCCTTCAGGAAGTGAGACTCAGTTGCGATGGAGCACGAGGCCGGAGACGCCGACGGCCCAGGCGTCTTTCCCTCGCGCGCCGCCGACTCGAACGTCGACCTCCTTGGGCAGTTCGCGCTTCCAAGGAGGCTTTCCGGTGCGCACCCAAAGTCCGTCGCTCGTCGACGCGAAGGCCCAACCGGAGCCGCCCGATGCGAGGGCGAAGAGGCGGTGCCACTCGTCGATCGTGCCGGTCAGCTCGAGGTGCTCTTCGCTCCACGTCGCGCCGTGATCGCTCGAGCAAGCGACCGTCACGCTGTCTTGTCCAGCGACGCAGACGTCGTTGCTGCCGACGCCGAGGTGGAGCGCCTCTTCGGTCCACGCCGAGCGCCCGGCGTCCGTCCAGGTGACGCCGCCATCGACGCTGCGCCAGGTGAAGAAGCTGGCCACGGTCCAGAGCTCGCCCGACGAGCCTTGGACCGGGCCGCCGTTGCCGGGAGAGAATGCGCGAGCGAGGTCCGTGCTCCCGAGCGCCGACCAGGTGACGCCGCCGTCGCGCGTGCGCCGGAGACGATCGTTGGAGAACCAGACGTCGTTCGCGCCGCTGCCGAAGATCGTCGCCTCGCGGCCTTGGTCGAGGTGTGGCGCCAGCTCGATCGGCGAGCTCGCCACCGAGGCGAGACGCTCGACGTGAATGAGCCTTGTTTCGCCGAGGATCCAGGCGTCGTCGGCGGAGAGCGCGAAGACCGCCACGAGCCGTTCCTTCTCGGCCAGCTTGCAGCGGACGAAGGTCTTGCCGCGATAGCGCGAGGCAAGCAGCGTCCCCTCGTCGCCGACGATGACGACGTCGTCGGGCTTCTCGAGGCCCACCGTGACGGCCCGCAGCCTCACCTTGGTGCCGCTCGCGAAGGCGCTCCAATTCGCGGCGGGTGACTTCGGCGGTTTGCCCGTCACCGGCACGCACGCGAGCAGGGTAGAGGTCCACGTCAATGGACCGGCCCATGGATCGGGGGCCGGCGCGGGCGCGATCTTCGCCGAGCTCGAGCTCGGAAGAGACACCGACGCGGTCGCAACCACCGGATCGTCCTTTCGATGAATCGATGGCGAATGCACTTCGAGCGACGAGGTCGGACAACCGGCGACGAGCATCACGGCGCAGGAAGCGAGGCCCGGGAGCGTGCGAGCGTGCATCGACCTTCGACGCGGAGTCTCGCTCATGTCTTGGTTCCGACGTAGGCCCGGGCCTGCACACGCCCCTTTTCGCGCATCGGAATCACGCTCGGCGTGAGACCGGCGACGCGGAGCTGTTCGAGGAAGACGTCGCGAGGATAGCCGCTCCAAACCGCATAGGAGCCGCCACGGCGTAACGCTGCCTTGGCCGCGCGCAACCCGGCTCCGTCATAGAGGCGCGCGTTGCTGGTGAACGACGCCCATTCGGGTCCGTTGTCGACGTCGAGGAGAATGAGGTCGAGATCTTTTTCGCTTGCGATGACAGCGCTGACGTCGCTCTTCACCAAGCGGACGCGAGGGTCGTCGAGGCTCGCGCTCGAAAGGCTCGCGAGGTGCGCGAGGTCTTCGCGAAGGAGGCGAATCACCGTCGCCAGCTTCTCGACCACGATGACCTCGGCCTTCTCGCCGACCGACTCGAGGACGCCCGCCAACGTCGAGCCGAAGCCGAGCCCGCCGACGAGCACGCGCGGGGCCGGGGAGACGGAGAGCTTCTTCGCCAACTGGCCGAACGCGCGCTCGGTACCGAGGGCGGCGCTCGTGAGAATGGGGACGTGCCCGATCATCAGCTCGTGGTGCGTGCCGCGATCGTGCAGCGTCAGCGTCTGCCCGGCCTCGTGAAACGTCCGTTTCTTCGCAGCCATTTGCGCGCCGGACTTAGCTCGGCATGGGCATCGACGCCATCGCCTTGCCAATCGCCTCACGATACTCGGGGTGCTTCTCCATCAGCCCGAAGAGCATCGGCATCATCAGCGGCGCCATGATTTCGCTCATCGAGACGCCGGGCGCGATCTCTTTGCAGACGTCGATGGTGATGCCGAGCGCGCGCATGAACATCATGTTGTCCTGCGGGGTCCGGAACGTCTCGAGGTCCTCCATCATCTCGGCGATGCTGCCGATCGCCGCCGTCGCCTGCTCGTGATCGTCGACCTGATGATCGAAGAGCATCGCACGAATTTTCGGATCGCCGAGCTTGACGGTGGCGAACGCTTCGACGCGCGCGCGATCGATCTCGTCGATCAACCCCTTCTCGATCAGCCCGTCGGCGTACATCTGCGGGATGTTGAAGAAGGCGCCGAAGATCTCCTTCATCAGGCCCATGCGCACGTGCTCGGGGAGCCGCTTGACCATCCCGAAATCGAGCATCGCCAGCTTGCCCTCCGGCGTGCAGAAGAGATTGCCCGGGTGCGGATCGGCGTGAAAATAGCCGATTCCGTAGGTCTGGTGCAGCATCGCGCGCGCCAGCGTGTCGGCGAGCGCGCGACGGTCGACCTTCCAGGCGTCGAGCTGCGCGTGGTCGTCGACGTTGACGCCCTCGATGAGCTCGAGCGTGAGCACGCGCTTCGAACTGTAGTCCCAGAAGATCTTCGGCACGATCACCCCGAGGGGCTCGATCTCGGCGCCGAGCGCTTCTGTGGCCTTACCCTCGGCCACGAGGTCGAGCTCGCGCCGCAGCGGCTCCTCGTTCTCCTTCAGCACTTGCTTCAAATCGAGCTTGGCGTATTTCGCGGGCAGGAAATAGCCGAGGACCGTGAGCAGCAGGCGCATGAGGCGGAGGTCGGTCTCGACGCTTCGTTCGAGCCCCGGGTGCAGCACCTTCACCGCCACGCGCTCGCCGCTCTTCAGCTTGCCGAGGTGCACTTGCGCCATCGATGCGCAGGCAATCGGCTTCTCGTCGAGCTCGGCGAAGATCTCGAGCGGTTCCTTGCCGAGCTCGGCAGCAATCTCGGCGCGGATGTAGCGAAACGGGGTCGGCCCGACGTCGTCACGCAGCCCCTTGAGCTCGTCGATCACCTCTTTCGGGAGGAGATGCGCCTGCATGCTCGCCATCTGCCCGAGCTTGACGTTCGCGCCCTTGAGGTGCGACGC
Source organism: Deltaproteobacteria bacterium (assembly GCA_025363655.1). GTDB lineage: Bacteria > Myxococcota_A > Polyangia > Polyangiales > JADJMO01 > JANYDK01. The sequence continues at coordinate 69,150 of JANYDK010000032.1, forward strand.
GGTGGCGCGGAAACGTCGGGCGTTCTTGCGGTGATATCGGGCCTGCGCCTCCTCCGACATCTTCCAGCGCAGGACGCGCGTGCGGAAGAAGTACCAGAGGTACGAGTTGACGATGCGGAACTGCATCCAACTGAGGACGATCAGGTGCGCGAAGCCGGCGAAGGGGCGCGTCGGGTGGACCCTCCTCGTCATGTCTCGAAGGTACGCCGTCGTCGTGTCGCCAGCTATCTAGCCGGTCATGTCGGCGCGAGCGTGCGTTCAAAGATCGATCTGCATGCCCAGCTCGACCACCTGTTCCGGGGGAATCGCGAAGTATTCGGTGGCGCCGCGCATGTTGCGGGAGAGGAAAGCGAAGATCGGCTCGGTGACGCGGCCCATCTTGCCCTTCTCGGTGACGATCAGCGTCTCGCGACCAATCAAGTAGACGAGGCGATCGGCCTCGACGATCAAGTCGAGCTTACCGAGCGCACGCGCGAGCTCGACCGGCACCTGCGGATCTTCCATGAAGCCGAAATGAAGGATGACGCGCGCCATCCCATGACCGAGTGGCTCGACCGTCGAACGCTCGTCGTCACGCACGGTCGGTGTGTGCTCGGTGGCGATGGTGACCAGCACCACCTGCTCGTGCATGACGTGGAAGCGCTTCACCAAGCGACGCAAAACGGGGGGCACGCCTCCGGAGAGCGAGGCCATGACGATCGCGGTCCCGGGGATGCGCGTCTTCACCGCGCGTGGGAGCTCGGCGAAGAAGGCCTCGAGGTCGGCGGACTGTGCCTGCAGCTCGCTCGAGAGATAGCCGCGGCCGATGCGCCAGCTGATCATGACGAGGACGAATGCGACGCCGACCGCGAACGGGAGGTAGCCGCCGTCGAAGAACTTGAGGCAGTTCGCGCCGAGGAAGGGGAGATCGAACGAGAGGAAGAAGACGAGGAGCGCGCCAGACTTCCCAGCGCTCCATCCCCAGGTGTGCCGGGTCACCAGATAGAAGACGACCGACGTGATCGCCATCGTGCCGGCGACCGCGAGGCCGTAGGCGGCGGCGAGCTTCGACGACTCGCGGAAGGCGAGGACGAGGGCGATGCAGCTGATGGCGAGCCCGGTGTTGAGGAGCGGCACGTAGATCTGCCCCTCGGCGTCACCGCTGGTGTGCTTGACGAGGATGCGCGGGAAATATCCGAGTCGAATCGCTTGATGGGTGAGCGAGAAGACGCCGGAGATGAGCGCCTGCGAGGCGATGATCGTCGCCATGCTCGCGAGCACGACCATCGCGTAGACCCAAGGTCCGCGCGGCACGAGGCTGTAGAGGGGGCTCTGCGCGCGTGCCGGGTCGCCGAGGATGGCCGCGCCTTGTCCGAGATAACAGCAGACGAGGGCGGGAAAGATCAGGTAGAGCCACGCGCGCTGGATCGGCTTGCGTCCGAAATGGCCCATGTCGGCGTAGAGCGCCTCACCGCCGGTGACCGCGAGGACGACGCCGCCGAGGAGACGAAAGCCCTTGAAGCCGTTGGCGGCGAAGAAGCGCACGCCGTGGAGCGGGTTGAGCGCGCCGAGGATTTCCGGACGCTTCACCAGGTTGACGATGCCGAGCACGGCGATGGTGACGAACCACACGACCATCACTGGGCCGAAGAGCTTGCCGATGCCGCCCGTTCCGCGTTTCTGGATGGCGAAGAGCCCCACCAGGATGACGCAGGTGAGCGGCACGACCCAAGGCGCGAGCGTCGGCGTGGCTTCTTTCAAGCCCTCCATCGCGCTCAGCACGGAGATGGCCGGCGTGATGATGCCGTCGCCGAAGAGGAGCGCAGCACCGGCGATCACCAGCGCGGCGACGACGCCGACCTTGCCCACCGGCGCCTCACGCAGCTTGCCGGGGACGAGCGCGAGGAGGGCCATGATCCCGCCCTCGCCGCGGTTGTCCGCGCGCATGAGGAAGCCGAGGTACTTGATGGTGACGACGAAGGTAATCGACCAGACGATGAGCGAGATGACGCCGAAGAGGTTCTCCCTGCTCGGCTCCACCCCGCGTTCGCCGAGGCACTCCTGCAAGGTGTAGAGGGGGCTCGTGCCGATGTCGCCGAAGACGATGCCGATGGCGCCGAGGACGAGCGCGAAGCCGGACCCATGCCCATGACCCGCGTGTGCATCGTGTGCATCGTGTGCACCGTGCGCTGCGTGCGCTGCGTGCGCTCCGTCGCTTCCGGTCTTCGTCTCGTGCGGCGGCGTCTTCGCCGGCCCATCGGCGTCGGGCTTGGTCGGCTCGGAGTTCTCGCTCGGCGTCTCGTCCATCGTCCGGCGGTTGTACGGGAGCGGGAGAGCGCCCCGCAAGCTCCGCGGCCGCCTCGGCGCCGATCGGGGGTCCGCGTCCAGCCATGTCGACATGGCTGAGGGTCATGTATTGGAAATCATTGCTCTTTGTTGGCGGCTCCAGGTCCCGGCATTTTAGGGCTCGCGCGCCCTCTCATACGGAGGCGGCCTCTTCACAGGCGATTCGGGTCGCTTCGTCGAGGGGAAAAAGGCTCTCGATGCGTAGCTCTTCCAAGGTCACTTGCTGCGGCGCCGTGAAGGTCGTCATCGCGGTGAGAAACGAGAGCTCGAACCCATCTCGGCGGAGCTGGAAGGTGAAGATGGGCGCGATCTCGGCGGCAAAATCGGGTTGACGAAACTCGCGCGGAACGCCCGGCAGCTCGAGCACGTGTTCGACCAACGTGGAGAGTCGAAGGTCTTCGCGACGTCGCAGCGACTCACGGTGCAGCCGCGCCATCATCGAGCGCGCGACTTTCTCCCAGTCGACGACCGAGGGTCGGAGCAGCCGTGGATCGAAGAGGAGGGTGAAGAGATTGAGCGGCGTCGGAAGGTGCTCCGGCTCGGCGACGAACCGCGCGAAGAGCCTCTCCGAGGCGCGATTGGCTCGGACGATGTCATAGCCCGTCGTCATCACGGTGAGTGGGAAGGGCTCTTGCTGCGCCATCATTCGTGCGAGCGCGAGATCGACGGCTGCAGGCACCGCCTCCAGCGTCGGCTCGGGGAATCGTGGGGAAAATCCCGCTGACTCGAGCGCCCGATTCTGATCGCGAAGCGGGACGTCGAGGGCCGCGAGGAGCTGGAGCACCATCTCTGCGCTCGGCTGCGCGCGCCCGGTCTCGAGGAAGCTGACGTGGCGCGAGCTGACGTCGGCCGCGAGCGCGAGATCGAGCTGCGAGAGGCCGCGGCGCCCGCGCCAATACTTGAGCACCGCCGGGAAGAGACGATCGCTCATACGCCGAGCCTATCGCGGGACCCGACGCCCTGCGCCTGGAGAGAGTCTCGCGAACGGAGCGAACGGAGCGACGCGAAGTGGAGGAAGAACGACAGCGGAACGAGGAAGGCCGCCACCGTGACCATCGGCAATTCGAGCAGCATCGGATGGGTCGGTGCGGTCTTGGCGCCGAGCGGGAGGGCGAGCGCCAACTCGAGGAGACCGAGCGCGTTCCAGAGCTTGGCGAGGGTGCGTCCCTCGGTGACGTCAGGCGATTCGGAGCGCGCGAGCCGGGCCGCGACCACGATCGACGCGAGGCCGACGAGCGTGCTCCCGAGGCCCGTGGGAAGGGCGAATTCCACGGGAAGCGCGCCACCCGCCCAATGGGCGAGCACGAGCATGCCGCTCAAACGGAAGACCTGCACCCGCACCAGTGCCGCCCTCGGGATGGCGTCGAGCCGAGCGCGAAAGCTCGTCGAGAAAGTCATCGCCAAGACGAGCACGAAGAGCGGAAGCATCGTCAGAGCCAAGGACGGCACCGGTGGCGGAGGTGTGCCGGGCACGAAGAAATGCGTCGCCGAGAGAACGATGGCGAGCGCGAACCAAGCGAGGCTGACGACGCTGGCGAGGGCGCGCGTGCGAGGTCGTTCGACGGTCGCGAGCCGGACGAGCCAGAGCGCACCGACGAACGACGAGAAGACGACGAGGGAGGTGGCGAGTGCGAGCAACGAGGGGACGATCATCTCCCGACGTTTCGTCTCGCGGGGCTGCCCCGCAATGACCTGGAGAGGTAAGCGCGCCTGCTATTCTCGCGAACGAGCGCGCCGCGCAAACGCGCAAAAGCGAAACATCGCCGTCGCTCGAACCTGCATCCAAGCTCCCATGAAGCCGCTTCTTCTCCGCCACCTGCTCCTCGCCGCCGCGCTCGGCCTCTCCGTCACAGGATGCGGTCAGGTGCGTCGGCCAGATGGGGGCGTCGGTCTGGTTCCGGAGAAGGCTGCCGCACCGGCGTTCTCCGCGCCCGATCAAATGGGGGTGACGCGTTCGCTCTCCGACTACGCGGGGCGCCCCGTCGTCCTCTATTTCTATCCGAAGGACGCGACGCCGGGCTGCACCAAGGAGGCCTGCGCATTTCGCGACGCGTGGGAGAAGCTCGCGAGCACGGGCGCGCAGGTGCTCGGCGTCTCCACCGACGACGTCGCGTCCCATGCGAAGTTCGCCACCGAACATCATTTGCAGTTTCCGCTGCTCGCCGATCCCGACGGGAAGATTCTCCGCTCCTATGGCGTCGGCACCACCTTCGGCATGGCCTCGCGGGTCACGTTCGTCATCGATCGCGCCGGAAAAATCGCCAAGACCTTCCCCGACGTCGATCCCGCGGTGCACGCCGATCAAGTGCTCGCCGTGTTGCGCACGCTCTGAAGCGGCGGCTCTTCGACGACCTTCGCTCTTTGCCCGGAATGCGATTCTGCGCTCGAGCGTACGTCGCCCGTGCGTCGAACGTGGTTGCCGAAGGGGGTCAAGTTTGCGTCGTGGCTGGGGCTCGTCCTCGGCCCGGTTCTCGTCGCGCTCGGCAGCGCCTGCGCCGAGGCCAAGACTCGTATCGCTGCCGACAACGTCTGTGCGCCCGTCGCCAGCGCCTCGAAGCCCGAGGGCGGCCACGCACACCTCGTCGTCCACGAGAAGCTCGGCAAGCCGGTGATCGTCGACGGCTGTACGCGTGACGCTGGCTGTCGCGAATGGGCACGATTTTCCCTCGAACCGCCGCGCGCGGTGATCGACGTGCAGCTCTCGCCGTCGGGTGAGCACTTCTTCGTCTGGTCGCGTCCCGACGGTCACGCGCGCGAGCTCGATCTCTTCGAGACACCGAGCGCGAGCCATGCAACCGCGCTCCCCATCGGTCACGTCACTCCTGGGTTCGGTGGTGAACTGCGTTGGGTGTCGGGCGACCGCCTCTGGCACTGGTGGGGCTGCGGGACGAGCTGCATCGTGGCGCAGCTGCGCGACGCCACCGGCGCGATTCGGGTCACGCAATCGGGCTCGCTGGTGGAGACCGCGCCCGACGCGACGCGTGCCGTCGTGGCAGACTATGGAGGGGCGGTGGTGTGGGTCGACTTCGTCACTGGCACCTCGTTCACCGTCGGTCCGAGCGGTTCGCTGCTCTTTCCGACCGGAGTGACCTTCGAGAAGGACGCCGTGCGGGTCGCGTACGAGACGTCGAGTGGGACCGTGACGCTCGATTGTTCGATCGTGGCGTCGTCCGGGTTCGCGTGTCGAACGGCGCCGTCGCCGTCGCCGTCGCCGTGAGCCGCGAACGTCACGCGAGGGCGATCAACTTGCCGAGCCGCGCGGATTCGACGGCTTCGAGCGCGCCATCGGCGGCCATACGGGCCTCGAGGAGCTCGACGATGTTGCGCATGGTGCGGCGGCTGCGAGCCAAGTCGAGCACACGGCGGACGGCATCCGACCACTCGGCGGCGAGGAGCGAGTCGGTCGCGTCGGCGATGGTCACGCGCCGATCGAGCAAGCTCTGACGCTGTGCGACCGGCTTCTTCGAGGAGAGCGAGGCGACGCCGGCCTCGATGAGCGGTCCGATGGCGACGCGCAAATCGACGTCGGCAGCTGCGGGCGCGCCCTTGCGGTAGAAGGCGAGCGAGCCCTCCGTCCAGTGAAAGATCTCGGCGACTTGTTCGCGCGCGTCGACGCGGAGGGCAGCATCGAGAAGCATCGGCTCGACGAGCTTGAGCCCGAGGAGCGCGCCGGTGACCTTGCCGCCGAAGATGACCAGCTCTTGCCGCGCACGATCGAGGCGCGCGCGATCGATGATGCCGCGCGCGAGGAGGACCTCGCCGATGTCCTCCCTCCCCAGCGCGGCCACCTGGGTGAGCATTCCGCCGAGGAAATAGAGCTCTTTTCGATGATTCTTGGTCGACGCGAGGAGCACCCCGTCGGCGGCGTGGCTGGCGATCCACGAGAGCGCGGCGGCGATTCCTGGATCGGCCGGCTCGCTGAGGTCGGTCGTTTCGGCGGCAAACCCGCGCCAATCGGGAGCGCCTGGGCCCTCGACGGCGGTCGTCTCGCTCGTGCGTGCGCCGACGTGGCGCGCGAGGTAGTCGATGTGGACGAGCCGCGAGAAGCCGCTCCCCATGAAGTCGACCTCGTCGTCGGGACCGAGCTTGCCGGTGACGATGAGCTCGACGAGGGCTGGATACGAATACGGTCCGAGCCGTTCACCTCCGCCGCTCTGCAGGCGAATCCATGACGGCGCGGCTTCGTTTTGCGCGGTGGTGGCGAGGGAGGTCGTCTCGTCTGGATCGCCCGCCGAGGTGGGCGAGACTGGCGCCGCGGACGGCATGCGCATCGACGACGAGTAGGACTCGACGAGATCGTCGGAGTCGAGCTCGAAGGTCCCGTCGCTCGAGGGCTCGCCGAGCGCTTCGCCCGCCTGCTCGACGACGTCGGCGAGGAGGAGCCGCGCGGTGGAAGCGTCGGCGCCGAAGGGAGCGAGCGCATCGGCGAACGCGCGCGCGGTCGGATAACGATCGGATGGATCGCGGGCGAGCGCGCGCTCGAGGACGGCCACCAGCGGCGCGGGGATGTTGTGCGGCGCCGCGCGCAGGGCGTCGAGCCGCGCTTCCTTGATCGCGAGGAGCACCGCGAGGTGTCCGGCGCCCGGAAAAAGAGGCCTTCCCAGCATCGTCTCGGCAAGCACATTGGCGATGGCGAAGAGATCGGTTCGCCCGTCGAGCGGCGCGCCGGTCACCTGCTCGGGCGCGAGGTAGCCGAGCTTGCCGCGGACGTTCCCGGCCGGCGTCCGCGCCGAGATGCGGAGCTTGGCGATGCCGAAGTCGCCGAGCTTCACCTCGCCAGCGCGCGAGAGGAAGACGTTGGAGGGCGAGACGTCGCGGTGCACCAGCCCGAGCGCGGCGCCCCCCGCACTGGGTGCGTGCGTCTGCGCTCGCGCTTCGTGAATCGCGCCGAGCGCGGCGAGCACCTCGCGCGCGACGAACGTGGCGACGGCGGGCGGCAGCTGCGAGGTAGGTCGCAAGGCGCGGAGAACGCGTCCCAGGTCGACGCCGTCGATGAGCTCCATCACCAGGTACGGCTCGTCGTCGACGTAGCCGGCGCCATGACAGTGGACGATGTTCGGGTGGGGTACGAGCGCGTGGAGCTCGGCTTCGCGGGTGAGGATCGTGCGCGACTCTTCGCTGCTTCGGAGCGATGGCAACAGCCTCTTGACCAGCACCGACGCGCGCGATGGATCGTCGGCCCGGTGCGCGCGATAGACGTGCGACGTGCCGCCGATCGCGAGCCGCGTCTCGAGCACGAACGGCCCGAACAGCTCATGCTCACCGCTACCCAGCATCGACCCTCATCGTGGTTTTCAGGATACCGACCTCGGTCCGCGCGTGGTGCCCACAAAAAGGCGACGGCCGGGACCAGCCCGGCCGTCTCGCGCAGCGCAGGCGGAAGGCCGCCTGCCCGTCACCCATTCACTTGATGCCGCCGCACTTGTTCGGCGTTCCGCCGCCACCGCACGACGCCGGAGCGACGCACGCACCGCAGTGGAGGAGGCTGCCGCAGCCGTCGGGGTAGTCGCCGCACTCCGCACCTGCAGCAACGCAGGTGGTCGGGGTGCACGTGCCGCCGTCGCAGGCCGGGCAGGTCAGGATGCCACCACAACCGTCACCCTGCGGACCGCAACGACCACCGCAGCTGAGCGGAATGCAGGACGAGCCGGCATCCGGGCAGGGACCGCAGTCGATGGTGCCGCCGCAGCCGTCACCCGACGGACCGCAAGAGACGCCGAGCGCGACGCAGGACTTCGGCGTGCAGCTTGAGCTGCTGCAGGCGCCGGGGACGCCACCGGCGCCGCACACCGCGGGAGCGACGCAGACACCACAATCGAGCGATCCGCCGCAACCGTCGGCCCACTTGCCGCAGGTGTAGCCGAGGCCGGTGCAGGTCTTCGCCGTGCACGTGGTGCCGCCGCAGGTGCCCGGGCTGCCCGTGCCACCGCACGTCGCCGGAGCGACGCAGACGCCACAGTTGAGCGTTCCGCCGCAGCCGTCGGACCAGCTGCCGCAGTCGTGACCGAGCACGGTGCAGGTGGTCGGCGTGCAGCTCGCGCCGCCGCAGGTGCCGGGGACGCCGAGACCACCACAGGTGGCCGGCGCGGTGCACGTGCCGCAGCTGATGACGCCGCCGCAGCCGTCGGCCCAGCTACCGCACGTGAAGCCGAGGCCCGTGCAGGTCGAGGGGACGCAGCTGGAGGTGGCGCACTTGCCACCGGTGCTGCAGACCGCGGGAGGCGGGCAGCTGCCGCAGGCGAGAGCCCCGCCGCAACCATCGGGCGCCGCGCCGCATTCGATGCCCTGCGCCACGCAGGTGGTCGCGGTGCACGTCGGAGGCGGCGGCGGGACGGTCTCGTCGCAGACGCGCGAGGCGAGGTCGAAGAACATGAATTCGAGGGCGATTTCCTGCGAGGTCATCGTCTTCGTCGTGCAGCCCGAGGGGAAGTTGGAGCCCGTCGCGTCGCCCGAGGAAACGTGGATGTCGCTGAAGACGAAGCGACCGCAGACCGCGCCGGCAGCGGCGCCGACCGGAGTGTTGAACGAGACGTACTGCGTGACGTTCGTGTATTTCGCGGCCGTGTTCGAGTCGGTGGCCGTGGGCGCCTGAATCCACTGGATGACGTCGGCCGTGTCGGTGACCGAGGTGATGCTGTGACGGCCGGTGTTGACCGGGAAGAGGCTCGGCGTCGCCGCCGAAGCTCCGCCGAAGTTCTTCATCCACTGGCTCATGAGCGCGCCCTTGGCGAAGGCGCCGCCGCCCGGAATGAGCGTCGTGAGGACGGTCTCTTGGGTCGGGTTGGTGAAGGGCTGGAACGTCCCGTTCCACTTGATGAGGCCCGGCCACGGGGCCGGACCGTTCTTCAGCCAGGTGTAGTGGTAGTGCTCGCCGAAGACCTTGCCGCCGACGTTGACGTACGACTGCATCGCGGCGAGCGCTGCTGCGCTCTTGTTGGTCGTGGTGTCGAGACCCTCACAGCCGAGCATCGCGATGTCGTAGGCCTTGAGGCCGTAGATGGGCGGAGTGGCGGTGGCCGACGGGTCGAGCTGGCTCCACAGCTGCGAGGCCATGGGGAACGTGGCACCACCGAGCGCGCCGTTGTACTTCGAGGTCGGCGTCGCGCCGCCGCCGTTGTAGCCGGTGAAGAGGTTGATGCGGCCGGTGCCCGTCGGGTTGGTGAACTCGGCGTCGTCGATGCCGATCTTGCGGAGGAGGCACTCGAGCGGATCGGCTTCACCGGTGGCGAGAGCGATCTTCGGGATGTTGCCTTCCGACTTGTTCTTCGGGAGGTGCGTGAGGGTCTTGGGAACGACGACGTCGGCGCACTTCGAAGTGGTGACGGTGATCGAGCGACGCCACTTCCCGATTTGGATGACGACCGGCACGTTGGTGTCGACCGGCATGTTGACGAGCTTGAAGGCGCCGTTGACGTCGGTCGTGGTGGTGACGAGCGGCGCGCCGGTGAGGCCTGCGTCGCACTTGTCGCAGCTCGCGCCGGTGGTGAGCGCGGTCAAGGCCGCGTTGGGCACGTAGACGAAGACGTTGGGGAGCGGACGGAGACCGGCGGGGTCGTAGACGACGCCGCTGATCGACGTGGTGCCGGTGCCTGGGCAGACGACCTGCTTGCAGGCGAGGTTGACGCAGGTGGTGCCGCCGCCGCCGCCGCACTTGCTCGGAGTGCCGCCGCCACCGCAGATGGCCGGCGCCGTACAACCGCCGCAGTTGGCGGTGAGGCCGCCGCAGCCGTCGGAGACTGCGCCGCAGGTGCCCGCCGGGAAGTCGGCGCAGGTCTTCTTGGTGCACGCGCTACCGCCGCCGCAGACGCTGGCGACGCCGCCGCCGCCGCAGAACGCGGGCGCGCTGCAGGTGCCGCAGCTCGCGGTCACGCCACCGCAACCGTCGCTGACGACGCCGCAGGTGCCGACCGGGAAGTCGGCGCAGGTCTTCTTGGTGCACGCCGGCGCGCCGCCGCCGCAGACGCTCGCGGTGCCGCCACCGCCGCAGGTCGCCGGCGCGGTGCAGGTGCCGCAGTTGGCGGTGAGCGCTCCACAACCATCCGGTTGCGGGCCGCAGGTGCCGGGGAAGTCGACGCAGGTCTTGGCGACGCAGGTCGAGACGCCGCCGCCGCACACGCTGGCCGCGCCACCGCCGCCGCACGTCGCCGGCGAAGTGCAAGTTCCGCAGCTCGCCGTCAGGCCACCGCAGCCGTCGGAGACGGGACCGCAATTCGCGCCCCAATCGGTGCACGTCTTCTTCAGACAGGTCGAGGTGCTGCCGCCGCAGACGTTCGGTTTGCCGCCACCACCGCAGCTCTCGCCCGCGACGGTGCAGGTGCCGCATGTAGCGAGACCGCCGCAACCGTCGGCGACGGGGCCGCAGTTGTAGCCCATGTCCGCGCACTTCTTCGGCGTGCAGACGCCGCCGTCGGCGCCGCTGATTCCGCACTCGTTGGGGACGCCGCCGCCGCCGCAGGATGCCGGCGCGGTACACGTGCCGCAGTCGATGAGACCGCCGCAGCCGTCACCTTGCTTGCCGCAGGTGGCCGCGAGATCGGCGCAGGTCTTCTTGGTACACGCCGCGGTGCCGCAGGTGCTCGCCTTGCCGCCACCGCCGCAGATCTCCGGCGCGCTGCACGTGCCGCATTCGACGATGGCGCCGCAACCATCGGCGACAGGTCCGCAGTTGGTGCCGAGATCGGCGCACGTCTTGGCTTTGCATCCACCCGAATCGAGGATGAAGGGACTGTCGACGTTGGTGTCGACGGTCACGCCGTCGAAGGTGGCATCACCTTCGATGCCGCCATCCAGGTCGATCGGCTCATTGCCGCTGCCGCCGCAACCCCAGGTCGCAGTGACGACCAATGCAACTGCGAACCGACCGAATGTGCGCATGAGCAGCTCCTCCCAACGGATGAGTCACAACCGGGACTCTCCAAGTACGAAGTACGAACTTTCAGATCACCTCCTCGACGACGTTGCCGCAAGCCGCGATTTGGGCTCTTCCGTCCCAGTGAACGAGGAAACTCCGCCTTTCGCCTACCTGGTAGTCGAGCGGAACATGGCATTGCGCAACCTTCCTCTGCTCGCGTCGTCATTCGTAGATGACATGTGCGTACGTCAGGCGTCGATCAGGTGCTCGCGAAAGACCTCGACGATGGCGGCGACGACGCGATCGACGGTGAGGTGCTCGGGTTCGGGAAGCGCGGAGACCACCACGGTCGGCAGCGCGTGGTTCGCTTGTCGGAGATAGGCGCGGAGATTCTCGAGGGTGGCGATGGGGGTGGTTGCATCGTCACCCGCGACGAAGATGACGCCGTCGACGCCGGTCAGCAGCAGCGGCAAGTGCTCGGCGCGCGGCTCGCCGTCGAGCGCGAAGAGGTGGAGGTGCAGCGCGTGATCGAAGAGCGAGATGCCCAGCGGTGCGTCGAAGAAGAGAACGGTGGCGCCGATCGGGAGGACGCGATCGTCGCCGTGCACCTTTCGCAGCACGACCTCCGCGTCCTCGCGATTCGCGCGCGCGTGGGCCTCGCGCAGACGACGCGCGTTCTCTTTCGCGTCGGGTCCATAGAAGGCGACCTTCATGTTCAAGTGTCCGGTGGCAGGATCGAGAAAGGGCATCGAGAGCGCTCCGCGGCGACGACCCTAGCGGTGACACGGTCGCGTGACACGGCTTCCGCGCGCGGCGGGTTCGGGTAGTGACTCGGGAAAAATCCTCGCAATCAGGGTGTGCGTGCGAGCGGCATGGTCGCTGCTGTGTCCACGTCCCATGCGAGCTCACATCCTCTGCGGTCTGCGAAGCATCGCTCTCCACGCTGGCGTTCTCGGCCTCTCGGCGCTCGTCGGTTGCTCCGTCGGACAGATCGACGGCGCCGCGCCCGAGTCGGAAACGGGCGGGGAGGGTCCGCTCCCCACCCCGTCCACTCCAGTCCCCACCGACAGTGGATCACCGGAAACCAAGGGTGATGCGTCTCCTGGAAGCGACACTTCGGCAGACAGCGCCGGTGAGGACGTGCAGGTCCCCGTCGCGCCCCCCCTCGACTCGACCGGGTATCCCGCCGACGATCCCGCGGCTCCCGACACGCACGCGCTCTCGGCCGATCTCGCCGAGCATCTGACGATCACCGAGGTCGCCTCGTACCAATCGCTGAAGGTGTCACTCGCGCGAGATGGCGCGCCGGTCGCACGTCCGAAGTGGGAGAAGATTTTCGGCGCGAGCCCGGCCGTGGTGCCGATCGTCGCCGGGCGCGACGCGCTTCTTCGCATCTTCGTCAAGCCCGAAGCAGGCTTCGTGGCGGGGACGATCACTGCGCGCGTGAAGGTGCAGCGCAAAGGCGACAAGGGCCTGGAGTCCAAAATTTTCTCGGGGACCAAGGCGGTGAGCGCGGCCTCGAGCGATGGCGACCTCGGCTCGACGATCAACGTCGTCATTCCCGCGGCGGCGCTCGTTCCGGGCGTCTCGTTCGGTGTGGTGCTCAACGCCAAGGTGACGAGCGAAGCGCCCAAAGGCTTGCACTCGGCGCGCTATCCGCGTGATGGAGCGCTCGCCGACTTCGGCGTCGCACCCGGCGGCGACGTCCTCAAGGTGGTGCTCGTTCCGATGCGCTACCAAGGCGACGGCTCGGGGCGACTCCCCGACACCAGCGCGACGCAGGTCGAGTTCTATCGCGATCAATTCTTCCGCAAGTACCCGGTCGCGCGCGTCGACATTCGCATCCACGCTCCGATCGACTACTCGTCGGTCGTCACCCACGATGCCGGCATCGGCGACATGCTCAACGTCATCGGCGGGCTTCACACCAAGGAGAAGGCGGCGGACAACGAGTATTACATCGGCCTCCTCCAGCCGGCGGCGAAGTTCTGGGACTTCTGCGGCAGCGGTTGCGTCGCCGGGCTCAGCTTCGTCGGCTCACCGTCGAGCGTGTGGTGGGGCTACAGCGGCGCCGATTGGGCGGCCGGCGTCGGCGCGCACGAAGTCGGTCACGCGCATGGATTGCCGCACGCGCCGTGTGGCACGACCGACCCTGATTTCTGGCCGTCCGACGCCGATCATCAGAGCGCCAAGCTCGGGTCGTGGGGCTGGGATCCGGTCGAGAAGAAGCTCTTCGATCCGGGTGGCGACGCCAACGAGAGCGCGAAGGGCACCTACCGCGACGTCATGAGCTACTGCGGCCCGACGTGGATCGGTGACTTCAACTACGCCAAGCTCTGGCACCGCGTGCAAGCCGACAACGGGGTGAAGGCGGCCGACATCGTCGGTGCGGCGCCGACGTTCGAGAGCGTCTTCATCGACGAGACCGGCCGCGTGACCTGGCAGCCCGAGGCGGTGACGTGGCAGTCGTGGATGGAGAATGGCCAGCCTAAGTCGATCACCGTCCTCGATGCCGACGGCAAGGAGGCCGTGCGCACCGGTTACTACTTCCCGTACGACCATCTCCCCGGCGGGCACATGCTCGTCCCCACCGAGAAGGGCCGCCGTCTCAAGGCCATTCGCCACGCGTCGCGTTTCGTCTTCGCCGCTCCGTGAGCTTCGCAGTCACCCCGAGGGATCGAACACCATGCCGAAGAAACTCGCTCGTTTTCATGCTGCTTTCGGAGCTCGTCTGGCCATCTTCACCACCGCGCTCGCAGCCGTCGCCTGCACCCAAGAGACGGGCAGCGCGGACGATCTCGACGGCGCGGTCGATGGAGCCGATGGACCTGACGGCGGCAAGATCGGTAGCGACGCCAAGAGCGACGCCATCGGCTCCGACGGAGGCGTCGTCGATCCGATCGACACCGGCGGTGGCGGCTTCGACAGTGGCACGCACGATGGCGGACCGGTCGACGCGCCTCCAGGGTCCGACGCGACGCCACCGCCCGACGCGACGACCCCTCCGCCGGCTTCGGGCACCGACTACGCGCCCTACTTCTTCACCTGGGAGTGGGGCGGTGGAGGGAGCGGCAAGTTCTCGTCGCTCGTCGACTTGCACGACAAACACGGCCTCACCGGCGCCACCATCGCCTTCGCGCTCGCCGATGGCGGCAAGTGCGCGGCGACCCGCGAGGTCTTCGATCACCTCGCCGACGCCAAGGCGTTCATGGCCAAAGGCGGTCAGCTCAAGGTCTCGTTCGGCGGCGCTTCCGGCGACTATCTCGATTACATCTGCACCGACTCCAACTCCTTCGCCAAAGCGATCGAAGACTTCGTCGACGGCACCGGCGTCACCGACCTCGACTTCGACATCGAGCAAGGGAGCAAGTCGTTCAACGCCACCGTCGACTCGCGACGCGCGGTCGCATTGAAGAAGGTGCAGGACGAGCGCAAGGCCGTGAAGATCAGCTTCACGTTGGCAGCGGCGCCGAGCTCGGGCGACGGCTCGGGCGGGCTCACCTCGGAGGGCATCGGCCTCCTGAAAGCGGTGCTCTCGAAGGGCGTGGTCGTCTCGCACGTCAATTTGATGTTGATGGACTACGGCGGTGGCTTTGCCGGCAAGCCGCTGGCGCCGCCCTCGATTGGTTCGCTGAAGGACGCGAACGCCCAGCTGCGCGGCCTCATCTCCGGCCTCACCGAGGCGCAGGCCTACCAGATGCTCGGCGCCACTCCGATGATCGGCGTCAACGACGACAGCTCGACCTTCTCGCTCGCCGACGCCAAGAGCCTCACCGACTTCGTCAAGCTGCAGAAAATCGGCCTCGTCGCCTTCTGGGGCATCAACCGCGACTACGTTTGCACGGCCGGCAAGGACACCTGCTCGATGGTCGACGTCAAAGACTTCGACTTCCACAACATCCTCAAGGCGGTGCACTGACGCCACGCAGCCGTAGGCCGGTGACGCACCACTTGCCGTTGTCGAACAGTGCGCCAGGCGTGCTCTGCGAGAGCGTGACGACGTCGGCGTTGTGTGGATTGTCGATGGTGTCGAACTGCTCGATCGAGAGGTGAAGAAAGCGCATCACGAAGCAGCGAATCGCCAGCCCGTGGGTGACGATGAGCACCCTCTCGGCACCTTTGCGCTCGATCTGACGCATCATCCCTTCGAGGAAGCCCGACGTTCGATCGAAGCAATCGGCCGGGCTCTCTCCGCCTCGAAATCGGTAATAGAACCACCCGTGCGTGCGCTGAAGTTGCTCCTGCTCACGCGCGTCTTCGTATCCGTGCTCGACCTCGCGCAGCCGCGGATCTTCGTAGCGTCTTCGCGTCTTCGCCTCTTTTGGGGTGTGGCCCGATCCGATCAGCATCTCGTCGAGCGTCTCGCGCGTGCGTCGATAGGGCGAACAATAGAGAAGTGCGCCGTCGAGGAACGCGCGTCCGACCTCGGCGCCTGCCATTCGCGCCTGCTCTCGCCCGTGAGCGGTGAGGACGACGTTGTGATCACCGATTTCGCGGGCGAGCTCGTAGCGGAGGTTCGCTTCGGACTCGCCATGGCGGACGAGCTTGAGGGTGAGCATGCCTCACGAGGATAGCTTGCGGTCAGACGTCGCTCTTCGCGATCACGAGCTTCGTGTGCTCGGTGTACGTCTTGATGGTGTAGAACTGCAACGAGTCCGTGTGCTTCGGCGGGTCCTTGGTGACCTTGTCGACGACGAGCACCAGGCTGACGCCTTCGCCTTGATACGTCAGCGTCCCGGCGCGAGCTTCGCCGGCCGGCCATGCCGACCATCCAGCGAGGTCGGCGGCGGCGATCTGGAGGGTGAACGACCCGCGCCCGGTGGAGTCGATCGTCCACGCACCGATCGACGACGTCGAGCTGCTCGTTTTCGCGCCCCCGAGCGAGAGTTGGAAACCTGCGCCGCCGGTCCCCGAGGGCACGACGGTCGGCTTCGCGACGTCGCCGCTCGCCTTCAGGTACTTGAGCTCGGTCGGCTTGAATCCAATCGTGATGTGGATATTCGTCTTCGGCGTGTCCTTCGTCATCGCCGGAAATGAAATCGACGTCACGCTGCTCGGACCGAGCGAGAAGACCTCGCCCCCCAGCCGAATCGTCCAGCTCGTCCCGCTCTGCGGCAGAAGTCGATCGAGTCCCGCGCCCAGTGGCACGCGTACGACCAGCGGCGTCGCGCTCCCCGACTGCAGGCGCGTCAGCGGCGTCGTCGACGAAGGCGTGCTCACGTCCTGAAAGGCGATGCTCGTCCCATCCCCGAGCGTCAGCGCGCCCGAGGTGGCCGTGCTCACGGGACTCTCCGACGCCGCGAGGGCCTCTCCCTCTTCAGTCATGGGCGCTGCGCACCCGACGACCCCGCAGCACGCGACACCCACGATGAAGAGGCCGAACGAACGACGAATGAAAGGCATGCGCCGCGGACAGCAGCCTTCGTGCCACCACCATCGCGCACAAAATCAGCATGATTTCTCGTCGATCCTCGTCGCCTGCAACATGCTCCGGGGTTGCATGCAATCGCGCTCGCGCCCGCAGTCCCGACGTCACGGCCCCCAGGCGGGATTGTTGCTCCCAGCGCAACACTCAGTTGCATGCGACCAAAGTGCGAACCGAGATTCGCGGGTCCTGCATCGGACCGCGCATGACCGATCTCCTCACTTCGCCCTATCGTCTCGGTGACCTCGAGCTCAAGAACCGCGTCGTGATGGCGCCGATGACTCGCTCGCGCGCGATCGGCAACGTCGCCAACGAGCTCATCGCCACGTTCTATGGGCAGCGCGCCGCCGACGCCGGACTCTTGCTCACGGAGGGGACGAGCCCGAGCCCCAATGGTCTCGGCTACCCGCGCATCCCTGGTCTCTTCAACGCCGAGCAGGTGCGCGGCTGGAAGCTGACGACCGACGCCGTTCACGCACGTGGCGGACGCATCTTCGTCCAGCTCATGCACACCGGGCGAGTCGGTCACGTCGGCAATCTCCCGCCCGGCGGCCGTGTTCTCGCACCGTCGGTGCAGGCGCTCCCCGATCAGAAGATGTGGGTCGATCCCGATGGCAACCAGCCGCTGACGCCTGCCGTCGAGATGACCGAGGCCGACATCGAGACGGCCATCGGCGAGTACGTGAAGAGCGCCGAGCTGGCCATCGAGGCTGGCTTCGACGGCGTCGAGCTGCACGGGGCCAACGGGTACCTCCTCGAGCAGTTCTTCAGCTCGACGAGCAACCTGCGCACCGACGGGTGGGGGGGCACCCTCGAGAAGCGCGCGCGCTTCGTCGTCGAGGTGGCACGTCGCAGCGCAGCTGCCATCGGCGGAAAACGCCTCGGCATTCGCCTCTCGCCCTATGGCGTCAACGGCGGGATGAAGGTCGATCCCGACGTCGAGACGGCGTGGCCGTATCTCGCGGGGCAGATGAAAGAGGCCGGGCTCGTCTACATTCACGTCGCCGATCACAGCGCCATGGGCGCTCCGCCGGTGAGCGCCTCCGTGAAGGAGAACATCCGCAAGTCCTTCGGCGGCACCATCATCCTCGCGGGCGGCTACGACTTGGCGAGCGCCGAGAGCGAGCTGGTGGCGAAGAAGGGTGACCTCGTCGCCTTCGGTCGTCCGTACCTCGCCAATGCCACGTTCCTCGCGCGCGCCAAGGCCGGCGAAAAGCTCAACGCGCCCGATTTCGCGACCTTCTATTCGCCGGGCGCGAAGGGCTACACCGACTACCCGTGAGGGGTCTCGGCGTCTTTGGCGAGCCCTGCATTCTGCCGGTCCCGCGCGCCTCCCGACCCCGGTGAAGTCGGAACGGCCTCCTCGATCATCAGCTTGGCGAGGGCGAAGCCGGCGAGGACGAGTGCGGCGGTGACGAGCATCGCGAAGACGATTCCGAGGGCGGTGACGAGCGTGATCATGGGCGAGCTCCTGGTGTGGGGTTCGCTCGGTTCATTGCAGCTCGCGTGCCGCCTTCGGGTCGTCCGAGCTTCCATCGATCATCGAAAAATCGTGCTTCATTCACGTCCGTTGTAGGATGTCCGGCGAGGGCACTTCGCCCCGTGGGGCATCTCGCTACACGGGAGCGCGATCGGCAGGCGCAGCGTCGGTTGGAAGGTGAATCGTCAAGGTGGTGCCTTCGCCGGGCGTGCTATCGACGGTGACGAAGCCGCCGTGCTCGCGGAGGATTCCGTAGGTGACCGAGAGCCCGAGGCCGGTGCCTTCGCCGACTTCCTTGGTGGTGAAGAACGGATCGAAGATGTGCGGCAACGCGGCGGCTTCGATGCCGGCGCCGTCGTCGCGGACGCGTAGCTGCGCGAAGTCGCGTGGCTGGCGCGACTCGCCGCCGACCTCTGCCGGCGGGGCCCTGCGCGTGACGCCGAGCTCGACACGGACGTGCCCGCCGCGCTCTTGGTCGATCGCCTGGATGCCGTTCATCACCAAGTTCGTCAGCGCCTGCTCGATTTGGCCGCCGTCGATGGACGCTTTTATCGGCGTCTTCGGAGCCGAGAGCGTGAGCTCGACGCGGTGCTTGTCGGCGAGCGGCGCCAGGAGGGCGAGGGTGCGGGTGGCGAGCGAGCCGAGATCTTGCGGCATCTTGCGTGGTCCCCGGGGGCGCGCGAATTCGAGCAGCTGCCGGATGATCTTGGTCATACGCGTGGCGGCGTCGCCGATGCTGCGCGCACCACTGGCGATCTCCTCGGGCGTCAGCTGACCGTTCACGCCC
This sequence comes from Deltaproteobacteria bacterium, assembly GCA_025363655.1. GTDB lineage: Bacteria > Myxococcota_A > Polyangia > Polyangiales > JADJMO01 > JANYDK01. The sequence goes on from JANYDK010000032.1 coordinate 88,018, forward strand.
TGCGCGATCAGCGACGCGCGACCGAGGACGACGTTGAGCGGCGTGCCGAGCTCGTGGGCGATGCCCGAGGCCAGCTTGCCGACGGTGCCGAGTCGATCGGCGTGACGGAGCTGCTCGAGCGTGGCGAGGCGGGCCTGCGTCTCGGCGGCGGCGTGCTTCTGCGATTCGTCGAGGCGCGCGCACATCATGTTCATCTCGCCCGCGAGGAGGCCGAGCTCGTCGGCCACAGGGAGCACGAGCGGCGTCCCGAAATCGCCTTCACCGACGCGGCGCGCCTTCTCGACCAGCTGCCGCACCGGCCTTCCGACGAAGACGCCCCCGAGGACGCCGGCGAGGATTCCGGTCACGGCGACCAGCGCGAAGACCGTCGCCACTGCCTCGAGCTCGGTTCGTCGCATCACTCCTGCTTCTTCGGCGAGCGACTCGGAGATGATGATCGCGCCGGCGACGTTGCCATCGAGGCGCACGGGCACCACCGTGACCCGGCGATCGTCGTCGCTGCGAGTGACGGTTTCGCCGGCTTCGATCGCGGCGCGTCCTTGGCGGACTTCGGCGAGTGGCGTCCAGTGGAACGACATCACCCCGTGCCTCGGCGCGGCCGATGCGAGGAGCGCCGTCGCGTGCTCGATGCCACCGGTCCGAAAAGCCTCCGTCATCGCTGCCGCGAGCGCGCGCCCGGTGTCCTCGTGATCGCGAATCATGTCGGCGTCGAGGACGGCGCTCTGGCGACGCTCACGCAGGTACTCGCTGACCGCGAAGATCACGCACATGCCCAGGAGAAGGGCGACGACGAGCCGACGAACGAGCTTCATGCTGGTCCTTCTGTACTCCCTTCTCGGGTCGGCACCAGCCGCCTCACGGTGGCGCGCAGTTGGTCGAGGTCGAACGGCTTGTCGAGGAAGATCCCGCCGAGCTCTTCGCAGCGATTGCGTACCAGGTCGTCGCCGAAGCCGGTCATGAGGATGATCGGCGTCGACGGATCCATCGAACGAAGGCCTTCGAGGATGCGGAGACCGCGGCAGCCGGGGAGTCGATCGTCGCAAATGACGAGTCGGAAAGTGCCGGTCTCCCAACCGCCGAAGAGCATCGTCTCGATGTGAGTGAGAAGTTGGAGACCGCTGCTGACCGCGGTGACGTCGTAGCCGTCGCGCTCGAGGGCACCGGCGACGAGCGCCCGCATGTCGGCGTCGTCCTCGGCGATGACGATGCGCGGCTTGCGTCGATCGCGCAACTGCACTTTCGGTCGTGAGGGCGGTCGTGGATTCGTCGAGGTGGGTTGGTCGGACACGTCGTGGCCTTTCTCGTCGGACGTCTCGTGGCTCCGACGAACAGAGCAGCGCTCGTGCCAAAACGAGATCGGGCGCACCGAAGCGAAACGCGCGACCTCGGCGAAACGAGACCCTCGGCGCCGCCCGACGAGATGCCCCATTTTGCCCCCTGCCGCCTTTCGCCCCATGGAAAGGCGGCGCGCTCACGGCCGCGCTATGAAAGCTCGCATGCCCGCCGAGGTCCTGTTCGTCGACGACGAAGTGAGCATGCTCGACTTCCTCCGCGACGCGCTTCGACGCTCGCAATTCAGCCTCGAATCGACGAGCGATCCGCGGGCGGCGCTCTCGCTCATCGAGGCGCGCGACTTCGACGTGGTGGTGACCGACCTCAACATGAAGGGGATGTCGGGCATCGATCTCTGCCGACAAATCGTCGCGCTTCGCCCCGAGCTTCCGGTGATCGTGCTCACCGCCTTCGGCAGCCTCGACACCGCGGTCGCCGCCATTCGCGCTGGCGCCTACGATTTTCTCACCAAACCGGTCGAGGTCGAGACGCTCTCGCACGCCATCGATCGCGCCGCCGCGCACCGAGCCCTCCACGCCGAGGTGCGACGCCTGCGCACGGAAATCGAGGCCACCCATCGCTTCGGCGATCTCCTCGGCGACAGCCCGCCGATGCAGCGTCTCTACGATTTGCTGACGCGCGTCGCCGCGTCCGATGCCTCCGTGCTCATCACCGGCGAGAGCGGCACCGGCAAAGAGGTGGTGGCGCGCGCGCTCCATCAGCGCAGCGAACGTGGGAAAAGGAAGGGGAACTTCGTCGCCATCAACTGCGCGGCGCTGCCCGAGGCGCTGCTCGAGAGCGAGCTCTTCGGGCATGCCAAGAGCGCCTTCACCGACGCCAAGGTGGCGCGCGTGGGGCTCTTCCAGGCGGCCGATGGCGGGACGCTTTTCCTCGACGAAATCGGCGAGATGCCGCTCGGGCTCCAGCCGAAGCTGCTACGTGCGCTGCAAGAGCGGAAAATCAGGCCTGTCGGGGCCAACGCCGAGATCCCCGTCGACGTCCACGTCATCGCCGCGACCAACCGCGATCTCGAAGAAGCCGTCGAAGAGCGACGCTTCCGCGAAGACCTCTATTTTCGCGTCAACGTCATCCATGTCGAGCTGCCGCCCCTTCGCGCGCGCGGTGGCGATGTCTTGCTCCTCGCCCAACATTTTCTCCGCAGCTTCGCCGAGCGCGGTGGCAAGCCGGTCACCGGAATCTCCTCGCCGGCGGCCGAGAAGCTCCTCGCCTATCCCTGGCCGGGCAACGTCCGCGAGCTCCAGAACTGCATGGAACGAGCGGTCGCGTTGACGCGCTTCGATCAAATCGCGGTCGACGATCTCAGCGATCGCGTCCGTAGCCACAAGAGCTCGCACGTCGTCGTCGCCAGCGACGATCCTTCCGAGCTCGTGAGCATGGAAGAGGTCGAGAGGCGCTACGTGCTGCGGGTCCTCGAAGCGACCGGCGGCAGCAAGCTCGCAGCAGCACGTATCCTCGGCTTCGATCGCAAGACGCTCTACCGCAAGCTCGAGCGATGGGGCAATCGCGAGTGACGCTCGTCATCAGGGGTGATGGACGGACGCGCCGACGGTGGCACGGAGACTGCTGAGAGACCGGGGATGTCACGTCGCCGAGTCACGCGTCCAAAGTCGCTGTTCGCACTCTCCATCCTTCTCGCCTCGACCCTCCTCTCCAGCTCGGTCCTCTCCGGATGCGCGAAGCCCGCCGTCGCGCGGGAGCAATCGCCCGCGTCGTCTTCGTCGGGCCCGCGACGCGTCGTGCTCGACGAGACCACCGTCGCGCGGCTCGGCCTCCGTACGCACGTCGTCGGAGAGACGAACTTCGCCTCGACGATCGCCGTCTCCGGCTCGATCGAGCTCGACCCGACGAGATATGCCGAAGTCGGACCTCGTCTCGAGGGGCGGGTCGTGTCGCTGCACGCGCGCCTCGGCGATCGGGTGAAGAAGGGCGACTTGCTCGCGGTCGTCGCCGTTCCGACGTTGGCCGACGCGCAGGCGAGCGTGCTCACCTCGAAGGCCGCGCTCGAAGCGGCGAGGCGCAACCAAGAACGCGAAGAGAAGCTCTTCCTCGAACGACTGACGACGGCGCGTGAGAAAGAGCTGGCCGTCAGCGAGCTCGCGCGCGCGAAGGCGGAGTCGTCTGCGGCCGAGGCGCGTGTCCTCGCGCTTGGCGCCGCGGGTGGGACCTTCGGCTCGGTGCGGCTCACCGCGCCCATCGACGGCGTGGTGGTCCAACGCGCAGCGGTGCTCGGGGGACACCTCGCGGCGAGCGCCAACGCGTTCGCCATCGCCGACCTCGGCGGCATGGTCGCCGCGCTCGAGGTGCACGAAGCCGATTTGCCCTATCTGACGTTGGGGACCGCGACGCGCTTCATCGCCGACGGACTTCCAGAGCGTACATTTCAAGGCGTCGTCACCTTCATCGATCCGATCGTGAGCAAGACCTCGCGCACCGTGCGTGCACGTCTCGAGGTCGACAACGCCGATGGCGCGCTACGAGCAGGGATGTTCTTGCGGGCGCTGCTCCCCGTTCCGGCTGCGGTCACCGGCGCGGCGATTCGATTGCCGATCGAGGCCGTTCAACCGCTAGGCGAGCACGACGTCGCCTTCGTCGAGGTCGCACCCGGCACCTACGAGGTGCGAGCGCTCACCCTCGGGCGTCGCACCGGCGAGGTCGTGGAGGTGCGCGCCGGGCTCACGCGGGACGAACGCGTCGTCGTCGAAGGCGCATTTCTGGTCCGTGCCGAGGCGAGCAAACAATGAAGGACAGGAAGCTCATCGCGGTCCTCTTCGGCGTCGCCGCGCTGCTCGCATCTTTGGCCTCTTCCGTCCGACCCGCGATCGCCGCGCCGTTCCCTGGGCTCGGTGGCGTGGTCGACAAGGCCAAGCTGCGCGGTCCGGCGGCGCTTTTGGCGGCGGCCGATCTCGACGTCGCGACCTCGCTGCGGCCGGCGGCGGGTCTGCCGTCGCTGACCAATCCCTATTTCGAAATTCTGATCGACCGAAGCAAGCTCACCCAAGGCGTGGCGATCTCCAGCGCGCTCTACGTTCCCCTGGAAATCGCCGGTCAACGCGACAAGCGACTGGCCGAGGTCGATGCGCTCGTGAAATGGAAGGAGCTCTCGCGGGGCTCGGCGGGCGCAGGCGCGGTCGGGCTCGCCGTCGTCGCCTATGGGGAGGCGCTCGTCGCCGCCGAAAGCATGCGTGAAGCGGCCCGTGGCGAAGGGCTGGCGCACGAGGAGGTCGACGCGATGGTCGCGCGACTGTCGGCGGGGGATGCCACCGCGCTCGATCTCGCGCTGGTGAACGCCGAGCTGGCGCGTTGGAGCCAAGCGCACGCCGATGCCGAGGTGTCGCTCGCGCTGGCGCTGGCGAGGCTGTCGCTCGCGATCGGCGAGCCGAAGACCGAGGCGCCGCCACCGAGCGCGCTCGCCGATCTCCCGGCGATCAAATGGAAGGACGCCGACGCGCTCGTCGCCTACCTCGGGAAGAAGTCGCCGACGCTGCTCGCGGCGAAGGTCGAAGCTGGATACTTCGAGGCGGCGAAGGAGAAGTGGGAGGTCGAGAAGTACGCGCCGCTCAACCTCATCCTCCTCGCCGGTCGCGGCGACTTGGGCGACGTTCGCTACGGCGCCGGTCTCGCCTGGACGTTCCCGATCCTTCGAAAAAATCAGGCGGAAATCGCCAAAGCGGAGGCCGAGAAGGAGCGCGCCCTGGTGAACGCCGGCATCGTCGAGAAGGCGACCGCCGCGCGCGCCTTCGGTTCGTTCGACGCCTACGCAGCCGCTCTTCGCGCGATCTCCTCCGCCGATGCGACGGCGATCCCGGCGGCCGAAGCAGTCGTCGCCGCGACCGTCGCCGGCTGGAAGGCAGGGAAGGTCGACTATGCGCGCATACTCCTCGCGCGCCGCGACTTGGCGCAGGCACGAACGCGAAGGCTCGAAGTCCTCGCCACCGGTTGGCGTGCCTACGGTGAGCTCGCGGGCCTCCTCGGCGCACTGCCATGAGCGCGGTCGTCCTCTGGCTCGCGCGGCGGCGCGGGATCGCGCTCGTCTCCACGCTCGCGCTGGTGCTCATCGGTCTCTTCTCGCTCTCGCGTCTCCCCGTCGACGCCGTCCCCGACGTCACCAACAACCAAGTGCAAGTGGTGACGTCTTCGCCGGCGACGCCAGCGGCCGAGGTGGAGAAGCAAATCACGCTGCCCGTCGAGCGCGCGATGGCCGGGCTCCCGGGGCTGAAGACCGTGCGCAGCGTCTCGCGTCTCGGCATCAGCCTGGTGACCCTCATTTTCGAGGAGGAAATCGACCTCTATTTCGCGCGCGCGCAGGTGAGCGAGAGGTTGCCGGCGGCGAGCGCGGAGATCTCACCGTCGCTCGGTCGTCCTCAGCTCGGGCCGGTGGCGACGGGGCTCGGCGAGATCTTGCTATTCGAAGTGAAGAGCGAAACGCACACACCCGAGGAGCTGCGCACGCTCCTCGACTGGACGATCTCTCCGCGTCTTCGCCAAGTGCCGGGCGTGATCGAGACCGTGAGCTTCGGGGGTTCGGTGAAGCAGTACCGCGTGACGCTCGACCCGGCGCGGCTCGCGGCGCAGAAGGTCTCGATCGAAGAGGTGCGCGAGGCCCTCGAGAAGAGCAACCAGAACGCCGGCGGTGGCGCGATCGAGCGAGGTGGCGAGGTGATCGTCCTCCGCGCCGAGGCCCGCTTCCAGTCCCTCGACGAGATTCGCAGCACGCTCGTGCGGACGCTCGAAGGAGGTGCGCCGCTCACCGTCGGCATGCTCGGCGACGTCGACACCGGCGCGACGCTGCGGCACGGCGCGATGACCGCGGACGGCGAAGGCGAGATCGTCGGCGGCAGCGTGCTCATGCTCAAAGGGAAAAATAGCCACGAAGTCGTGGTCGCGGTGAAGGAGCGCATCGCCGCCATCCACGCGTCCCTCCCTCCCGGCGTGACGGTGGTGCCGTTCCTCGATCGCGCCGACTTCATCGATCGCACGGTGCTGACGGTGGCGAAGAACCTCATCGAGGGCGCCGCGGTGGTGATCGTGGTCCTCTTCCTCACGCTCGGCTCGCTCAGGGCCGGGCTCCTCGCGGCGGGGGCGATTCCCTTCGCGCTCCTCGTCGCCTTCGCGGGTCTTCGTGCGCTCGGCATGAGCGCCAACGTGATGTCGCTCGGCGCGGTCGACTTCGGGATCATCGTCGAGGGCACGGTGGTGGTCGCCGAGCACGCGCTGCAAGCTGCGGCGCGCGCGCGGGAAAAGTCGGTGGAAGAACGACGGCGTTCGATCTTGGAGGCCTGCGCGCACACCGCGCGGCCGGTCCTCTTCGCGGTCGTGATCGTCGTCCTCGTCTTTCTCCCCCTCGCGAGCCTCGAGGACGTGGAAGGGAAAATGTTCCGCTCGGTCGTCGCCTCCCTCGTGATCATGCTGCTGGCGTCGCTCTTCTATGCGCTGGTGCTGGTGCCGGCGGTGGCGCCGCGGCTGCTCGCGAAGGTGAGCATCGAGGGAGATCCATGGCTGATTCGCACGTTGCGGCGCGGATACGAGCCGATCCTCGCGTGGGCCGTGCGGAGACCGCTCCGCACGATGGCCATCGCGGCGGCGATCGCCGTCGTCACCATCGCGCCGGCGGCCAAGCTCGGCGCCGAGTTCCTCCCGCGCATCTTCGAGGGTGACATCGCGATCGACGCACGAAGACCGGTCAGCGCCTCGCTCGGCACTGCGATCGCGCTCTCTGGCGAGACCGAGCGCGCGCTTCGGCAGGTGCCCGAGGTGGCGCGGGTGATCACCCGCATCGGGCGGAGCGAGGGCTCGATCGATCCGGCCGGCCCCGAATCGAGCGACGTCTTCGTCATCCTCGAGAAGCGCGACAGGTGGCGCCCTGGGCTGACCCCGGAGAAGCTCGTCGTCGAGCTCGAGCTCGCGGCTGCGCGCGCTGCGCCAGGCACGGTGCACGCCTTTTCCCAGCCGATCGAGATGCGAGTCAACGATCTGATCGCCGGCGTTCGCTCGGAGGTCGCGATCAAGGTCTATGGCGACGATCTCGACGCGCTCTCGGCAGCGGCGGAGAAAATTCGACACGCGGTGGCGGCGACCCCGGGCGCGGCAGACGTCAAGCGCGAGACGCCGCTCGGTCTCCCGACGTTGCGGGTGATCGTCGATCGGGAACGGGCGACGCGTCTCGGCGTTCTCCCGTCGTCGGTGCTCTCGGCGGTGGCGATGGCCCGCGCGGGCGAGTCCGTCGGGAGCGTCTACGAGGGCGAGCGCTCGTTCGACTTGGTGCTCCGTCTCGGCGGCGAAGCGACGCAGGTCTCGGCCGATCTCGGTCGCTTCCCGGTGCTCACGCAGAGCGGCGAACTCTTGCCCCTCTCGTCCGTCGCGACCCTCGTCGAGGAGCGCGGCGTTTCGCAAATCAGTCGGGAAAAACTGCGTCGTCGGCTCGTCGTCGAGTGCAACGTGCGCGGTCGCGATCTGGTCGGATTCGTCGCCGATGCGCGGCAACGGGTGGAAGCCCTCTCGCTACCGCCGTCCGTCGAGGTCGAGTGGGGTGGTCAGTTCGAGAACTTCGAACGCGCGAAGAACCGCCTGACGTTGCTCTTGCCGATCGCGCTAGGCCTCATCGGCGTCATGCTCTGGTCGGCCTATCGCTCGGTGGCACTGACGTTGGTGACGCTCCTCACGCTCCCGTTCGCGCTCGGTGGCGGCGTCGTTGCGCTCGTCGTCCGTGGGCTTCCTTTCAGCATCCCCGCGGCGGTCGGCTTCATCGCGCTCGCCGGAGTCTCGGTGATGGGCGGCTCGGTGATGACCGCGCGCCTGCTGGAGGTGAATCGAGAACGCGCGATCGACGATCGGGTGAAACAAGCGGCCACTTCCACGTTTCGCCCGATGATCTCCACCGCGCTCGTCGCCGCGCTCGGATTCGTCCCGATGGCGATCGCGACCGGTGCCGGCGCCGAGGTGCAGCGGCCGCTCGCGACCGTCGTCATCGGTGGGCTCGTCGTCTCCACCGCGGCAGCGCTCTTCCTCATGCCGGCGATGATGTCGCTCGTCCTCCGCTGGTTTGGTGCGCCTACCTCGACCGCGACCTCGACCGCGACCGACGAGGTGCCGGAGGTCACTTCCCCTTCGGAGGCGCCGTCGTCGTGACCGCCGGTGGGGCCGATGTAGTCGGCGTCGTCGAAGGCAGAACGAGCGGTCGCGGCGGGAGCGGAATTCCCTTCGAGTCGACGGGCGCGATCTCGGACGGGCCATGTGCGAGGGTCGAGTTGACGACGTCGATCTGCTTGGACTTCTCGGGTGAATCCCACTCGGCGTCGGAGAGCTGGGCGAGGTCGAAGGTGGCGCTGAGGAACGGTCCGGGCAAGACGGCCATCACCGCGCGATCGGTGTCGGCGCCTTGGACGAAGCAATGTCCTTCGACGTCCTTGAGCGCGAACGGCGGCTTGACCTTCTGATCGCGCAGCAGCTTCCCGAACGCAGTGAAGACGATCTCGTGCGAATCGACGGTGAGCGGGCCGAGGAACGTGAGGAGGGCTGCCGGCGCGCCCTGGGCATCGAAGAGTCGCGCCATGATGCTGTAGCGACCGGCGCGCGTGACCTCGATGCCGACGCGATACACCAGCGAACCTTGCTCGATCGCGCTCGTGACGACGCCGGTGAATTTCGCGGGCACGGGGCCGGTGCTGGCGAAGTTGAACTGCACGCGTCCGCGCTCGTCGCTCGCCGAGAGATCGACATCGAGCACCACGCCGCTGGTGAGGCCCTTCATCACCTCCGGACGCGGGGGCACGGTGGTGGTGAAGACGTTGTCGTTGGCCGCGACGTCGGGAGCGACACCGTCGTCGTGAAAGGTCATCGGCGAGAGCTCAGCGCCCGGCGGATCGCCCTTGGCCTCGAATTTGTAGAGCGTCGCGCGATGGATCTGCACGGTCGGCTTCTTCCCGTCGTGCGTGGTGACGGTGATCGCCGCGCTCGCCAGCTCACCTTCGGCGAGCCACAGCTGCGACTGCGTGAGGGTGACGACGACGTTGCCCGCGCCTCCGTCCTTGCCTGGCGCGAGGTGACGCTGCGTCGGCTCGACGTGGTGCGGTTCCATCAGATCGGTCTTGCCCGCGAGCGGCTGCGAGTCTGGCGGGTACTTCGTCTTCTCGAGGACGAGCGCCTTCGCCTCCTCCATCTGCGCCTTCCACGCCTTCAGCTCTTCCTCGCTGAGGTTCTGCGGAATGCCCGTGGCGATAGGCGCATAGCCGCCGTCGGCGAGCTTCGTATGGATGGCTCCCGGCGCGTTCGGCGTCGTGCTCGAAGGCGACGTACTGCTCGTCGTGCTCGCCGAGCTCGGCGGCTCGGGAGGCCTTTCACGCGAGAAAAACCAGGCAATCGAGACGACGAAGGCGAGCGTGACGAGCGCCCAACCGAAGAGGCGTCTCCGGGCGCTTCGCTCGGTTCTCGAAGCTGCTACTTCGCGTTCGCGATCGTGAACGGTACCACCTTGCCCATGACGCCGCCGTAGGTGCCTTCATAGCAGAACGTCGAACCGCTGTTGCAGTGACCGGTGCTGCCGCTGTGACCGCCCGAGCACCAGCCGAAGATGTTGCCGACGCAGACGTTGTTGGGGTCGACCCACTGCGTCTTCGACCAATCCCAGTACGTCGCCCCGCTCGGCGCCGCCGCGTTGGTCGTCGAGGTGACCGAGCGATAGTGACCCGCGGAGTGGACGGGGACGGCGGTGTCGTTGCCGCCCGTGAAGAGCCAGTTGGTCGTCGCCGCCCAGTCGTTGCCGACGTGGTTGTAGACGTACGTCCAGATGTAGTCGCCGACCTTGTCGTGGTTGTAGAGGCCGCGCATCGTCCCGGTCGAGAGGTCGTAGTCGATGTTGTTGCCAGTCATGAACGAGGAGAAGCTGCCGGCGATCTCGGTGCCGCCGACCGCCGAGCCACCTGTCGCCACCCACTGCACCGACCAGGCCGCGCCGTAGGTCGAATAGGCATAACCGATTTGCGAACACCCCGCGCTGTGACAGACGATGTCGCAGCTGTTGCCGTTGGTGCAATAGGCATTGAGGTAGGCGACGACCGTGGGATTGGAGTCCCAGATGTGCGCCCCGCCATCGTAGTTCACCGGCACCGCGTTGATGCCGTAGGCCCCTGTGCCGTGGCTCCAATAGTCCCAACCGCTCGGCGTGCCGCCGGTGCGTCCGTGGATGTAGAGCGTGAAGGTCGTCGCGCCGGCCTCCGGAACGGCCGCAGCGAAGACGAGGGCAGCGGCGACGGTGGCGAGGATCTTCTTCAGCATGGAGGTGCGTAGAGCACCGCCTGGGCCATCTCACGATCGGCTTGTTTTCTCGCGTGCAGAGCCCGACGCGTACAGAAACCAAACGTGCAGTTTCTGAACGCAGTTGTGAAAGTGAACGCGCGCGCCGCAGGGCGTCACTCCGTCACGGATTCACCACGTACTGCGTCACGCGTGACGAGGCTCAGGGACTGATCGTCACGCCGAACGCCGCGAAGGTCGTCGAGAGCAGGAACGCGTCGCCGGTGGTGGTGACGGTGGCGTTGCCGATGGCGGGGATCTTCCCGTCGGCGCCGCGTTTGCAAACCTTCCCGCTGATCTTGGTCGCGTCGTTGGCGAGGACCGCGCAGAGCGACTGACAGCCGGCCGCGCGCAAGGGGACGTGATCGGCATCTTCGACGGTGATCTTTCCGATGACCGCGCCGCCGGTGGTCCAGCCGCCGGAGTCTTGATCGCACCAGTGGTCCTTGTCCCACGAGCCGACGCAGGTGCCGTCGGCCGAGAGCGTCACCTTCTTGAATTGCATTCCTTGGATCGGAAGGATGATCGGCGGCGCGCCCGGCGCTTCGAAGATCGGGATGTTGATGCGGTCGATGAGCGCGCTGTCGAAGGTGCTGCCGCTGAGCGTGATCGACTTCGTCACTGGCGAGAGATCGATTGGATCGGTCGGGCCCTTGAAGCCGGGGCAGGTGGCGTCGAGGGACGAGCTGTCGACCTTCACGGTGCTGAAGGCCCACGATTTCCCGTCGGCGCTGCGATCGGCGCCGCCCGTCTTGAGCGTGGCCGCCTTCTTGTCGATTTGCATCAGCCAGTTGAAGCCGGCGCCGCCGCCGTTGGCGCACTTGAGGTTGGTGTTGGGATCGACCGCCAACGGCGCGAGCGCGACGAGAGAGCTCGGTGACCAGAGGCGAATGCGTCCCATGCGCAAGCTGAGGACGTCGCCGCTCTGTTTGGTGAGGGCCATGCAGGCCGTGTCGGTCGGGCAGGTCGAGACCGGCGTCGTCGTGCTGCACTTTGGCGCCGTCGCCGCGGGGGGGCAGCTCACGGGCGGATCTTCGGGCGACGAGAGCGTGCAAGGACCGTTGGCGTCGGCGCCGCCCGTGTCGGCGGCGGGCGTGTCGGAAGTCGCTGCATCGGTGCCGCCGTCGCCGGTCGCGGTCGCATCCTCGAGCTCGTTGCAGCCGATGGCGAGAAACGAACCGAGCGCCCAACAGAGCCCGCAGACCAGTGACTTCATGCGTGCGTGATGCATTTCCGTGCGCCCCTCCTCCCAACTCCAAGCTCAAGAATGCCGTGCCTTCGCGCACATTGCTACGTGCGACACATGCTGGCGTGTGAGCTAGGCGCTGGCACCACCCCTCGAGACACCGGAAAACGCCCACGCGCGAGCTCGCGACCTCGTCGACTGCTTTCGTCCGTTCTTCCTCCTCGCCGCGCTCTTCGCCCTCGGTCTCTTGCCTCTCTGGCTGATTGCGACCCGACGTGCGCGCGACGCATGATGCGCGCGTGAAACACGGCATCGCTCCGCTCGTCCTCGCCGCGCAGGTAGCCTCCACCTCTGGTTGGGCCCTCGAGGCCAACTCGGGCGCGAGCACGAGCGTCGCTGCCCTCAGCGTGCGCGAGGCCGCCAAGGTCGACGAGCTGTGGAAGACGTCGCCCGGCAACCTCGACTACTTCCGACTGCTGCTCTCCGCCCACTACCTCACCGTCGGCACGTTTTGTCCGACCGACGTCGACTCGCGCATTCGTCATCACGTGTGGCTCGAGATCGACGATCCCGAGCACCTGACGCAGGCGCTCGACGTGGTCGACTCGCTCGCGGTGCTCGATCCACGGTTCGTCTCCGCGCGCGTGCTCACGCATCACCCGGCGGGTTTGGAGATCGGCCGCGATCACACGTTCTCCGGACACGACGGTGAGTGGTTCTCGGTGCGCGCCGGTGCGCTCGGCCGCGCGCTCATGCTCGGCGAGCCGGCGGCGGCGTCGGCAACGCGCCTGCAAGAAGCCATCGACACCGAGCTCGCGCGCGAGGCGGTGATGTTCGAGGCCTGCGTACGCGAGGGCGATCTCTACCGCGCGCTCGCCGCGTCGACGATCCTCGCGCACAACGTCGGCGATCTCTCACGCGTGGTCGAGGCGTGGCCGAAACGAACGCCTTCGCCCGAGGTGCGCGAGCGCTACGTGCGCCTCGGCCACGAGCCCGATCGCTCGCGCTTCGGCGGCTCCTTCTACGTCGCTGGCGCCGTCAACAAGGCGGTGATGGCGATCGAGAACCACCGCTTCCTCGCGCTCCGTGCGCCCAAGGCGCTGCGTCGTTCCCGCGAGATGCTCTTGCCGATCGGTCCCTTCTTCTTCGACTGGGGCATGCAGGCGGCGCGTGCGCTCGAAGAGATAGAACGCGCCGAGGTCGTCGCTGCGCTCCTCGAGACCCACCTCTCACGCGTCGAGCAGAACGGCGTCTTGCGCGCAGTCGCCGGCTTCGCCGAAGCGGGGATGGGAGCGTGGGGAGATCTGGTGGCCAATTTGCCAGCGCGGTTGCGCAAGGTCGCGACGGTGGGCGCCGTGCAGGCGGCGATTCGGACGCCGGAGCGGGCGTTCTTGGCACGGCTCGACAATCGGTATCGGGCAGCGTTGAAGGAGGCGAGGGGGGCCTGAAGGGCGGCTTCGAAATCCCGGTTCTGGCACCGGAACCCGAGCACTTTTGCGCGAATTCGGCTCGATTTCGGATCGCGACTCGGGGTCGATCAGAGCCGGCGCAAGGCCCACCCGACCCCCCTCAGCATCGCCCGCAGCGGCCGCGTCCCGAGGTCGGCCTTGGGCGCCATCACCGGCTTCCCCTGCCTCGCCTCGCCCTTGGCCAGCCAACGTTCCATCGGCCCACGTTCGATCAACCCCTCGAGATTGAACACCGCCAACCGATCGCCCGGCACCCCAGCCGCTTCGGCCGCAGCGATGTCGTCTTGCAGCGAACGCGGCGACTCATACAGCGGCGCCGGCACCACGCCGTGGCCGACGAGCCCGAGATCGAGACCCCCGCGCTCGCCAAACCGCGCACGCACCGCTTCTGCATAACTACTTATCAAGTGGGACGAGAACGCGCGTTCGCCGAGCCATGAGGGCAAGAGGCCTTGAAACACCGTGCGATAGGCCTGGAGCGAGACGCGATCCCATGCGACGCCGTCGACGACCAGCCCGAGCGCACGCATGAGCGCTCCCTCTCGATCGTCGACCACGATCGGGAGCGTGGTGAGCATGACGCGGGCGCCCTCGGCGTGCGCACCGTCGACCAGCTGACGAAAGACGACCTGGGCGTCGTCGTAGCGAGCGTCGTCTCCCAGCGACAGAAGCGACCGCAGCGCGCGCAGCATGCTCTTTGGGTCGCGCAGATCACCCTTGATGAGCGCGTCGAGTCGGAGCGTCGTCTCGAAGGGCGGCTCCATGTCGACGATGAGCGCGGCGCGGGTGCCGACTTCTCGCGCCCAAGTGCGGAGGAGACTTCGCGCGGCTTCGGCGAAGACGTGCGCGTTTTTGGCCGACGGCCAGTAGCCCTCCGCTCGATCGAGCAAGAGCCACGGGCGCACCTCGACGCCGAGCGCCTGCGCGCGACGTGCGACGGCGAAGAGCTCGAGTTCGAGCTCGGGCTTCCACGCCAAGTGCAGCGCGAGACCTTGCGCCGCCACGACCGGCAGCGCCTCCGAGACTCGATCCGGCGCATAGAGCTCGCACCAGACGGCTTCGACGGAGCTGCGGCGTGCTGGGATCTCGGGCATCTCGGACATCATGGAGAGTGGCGCGAACGAAAACCATTGCCATCACCCGCGCGGGTCGGCCATCGCTCACCGGGCGCGCCGCGGCTATACGTCGAGGCTCTCGATGGCCGACAAGAAGAAGCTCCGTACCCTCGTCTTGAGCGTCGACATCGGCGCCGGTCACCGCATGGCCGCCGAGTCGCTCTGCGAGGCGATCGGCCTCGAGTATCCGGGCAGCGAGTGGAAGCTGCTCGAGGCGCTTTCGTACCTCGGGCCGGGCGGCGGCAAGATGGCGAAGGACCTCTACTTCGGCGCGCTGAAGGAGGCGCCCGATCTCTGGGGCACGCTCTACGCGCAGAAGGGGCTCTTCGATCTCTTCCGGCCCATCAACGAGCTCGCCGACGATTTTCGACTCGGCAAGCTCGGGCCCGACGCCCGCGCGTTCGCTCCCGACGTCATCCTCGCGATGCATCCAATTGCGTGCGGCCTCGCGTCGTCGCTCGCGCGCAAACGCGAGGTGAGCTGTCCAATCGTCGCCGTGCTCACCGACTTCGACGCGCATCCGGCGTGGGTCTACCAAGGCATCGACCTCTACCTCACGCCATCGCTCGAGGTCGCGCAGGCGATGCGCGCGCGGGGGCTTCCTTCGGGGGAAGTGGTCGCCACCGGACTGCCGATTCGCGCCGGCTTCTCGCAGACCCTCGACAAGCAGAGCGCGCGCAAGCGGCTCGGTCTCGCCGAGAATCGTTTCACCGTGCTCCTCCTCGGCGGCGGGCTCGGGCTCGGACCGATCGCCGAGACGGCCGAAGCGCTCACCGCTCTCGGTGGCCTCTCCTCCGAGCTGCAGCTGGTGATCCTCGCCGGGCGCAACGAAGAGCTCGAGCGCTCGGCGCGCGCGGTGGCTGCGCGATCGAAGATTCCCGTGCACGTCACCGGCATGGTGAACAACGTCTGGGACTATGCCGCCGCGGCCGACGTCGCCATCGGCAAGCCCGGCGGCATGACCTGCGCCGAGCTCCTCGCCCTCGGTGTTCCGCTGATCGCCCTCGCGCCGATCCCTGGGCAAGAGCAGGCCAACGGTGACGCGCTCGTTCGGCTCGAGGCCGCGGTGCATGCGCCAGTGGCCGAAGCGGCGCGGGCGTGGGTCCGCGATTTGATCGAGAAACCAGCGCTCCTTTCGAAGATGCGTGCCGCAGCGCTGCGCCTCGGTCGCCCCCACGCGGCGCTCGAAGCGGCGCTGAAGGTGATGGACCTCGTGAAGGCGAAAGGGAAGACCGAAGGCCCGTCGCGTCCTGCGCCGACGAGTCCGTTGCGAGGCGCGGAAGACGCGATCGAGCGCGAGCTCGCGGCGATCAAGCGCAAGCTCGGCTTCTGATCGCGTCCGCTCTCGGTGCGTCGCCAGCTTCTTCGGATCGAAGTCGACGCTGATCACGAGCCTGCCTTGCCACCGGCATGCAGGCCCGCTCGAGCCCCCACGAACATCGCTTTCCTTTGGGTGAACATTGATTCATGATCAACGCTCGCATGAAGCCCCGTGACGAGAACAAAGCGCGCGACATCCTCGCCGCGACGCTCGTCGAGGTCGAAGCCCTCGGCCTCGCCGGACTCTCGATCGCCGCGGTCGCGCGCCGCGCCAACGTAGCCACCGGCACCGTCTACATCTACTTCGAGAGCAAGGAAGCGCTGATCGACGCGCTCTATCTGGCGACGAAGAAGGAGATGGCCGAGACCATCTTCCGCGCGGGCGAGCCTGGGCCCGTCGAGGAGCTCCCCGTCCGGGTCGCCTTCGAGCGCATGTGCCTCGCGTATCTCGAATACCTCGTGGAAAATGGGGCTGCGGTGGTCTTCATGGGGCAGGTGAAGAACTCGCCGTACCTCTCGGAGACGAGCAAGCGCGAGACCTCGACGGTGACCAAGGCGCTCACCGATCTGCTCGCCCGTGGCCGACGCGAACGGCTCCTCAAAGACCTCGACGACGAGCTGGTACTCGCCTTCCTCCAAGGCACCCTCCGCGAGATGGCCACGCTCGCAGCGCGCGAGCCCCGTGCCAATCGCAAGAAGCGCCTTCGCCAAATCGCCGCCCTCTGCTGGGACGCGTTGAAGGCCTAATTTTCGCGGGCGACGTTTTTTTCGTAACTTAGATGAATTTCAATTCATCTATCGGCGCGAAGGAGAACGATCCACATGTCCAAGACCATCTTCATCACGGGCAGCTCCACGGGCCTCGGCCGCGCCACCGCAATTCTCTTCGCCTCGCGTGGTTGGAAGGTCATCGCGACGATGCGCAAGCCGGAGGGCGACGAACTCGGCAACATCACCGGCGTCACGCTCCTGCCGCTCGACGTGACGAAGCCTGCGCAAATCAAGGCCGCCGTCGAGCAAGCGCTCGCCCTCGGGCCGGTCGACGTCGTCTTCAACAACGCCGGCTACGGGCTCGCGGGGCCCCTCGAAGGAATGACCGACGAGCAGCTGGTGGCGCAAATCGACACCAATCTTCTCGGCGTCATGCGCACCACGCAGGCCTTCATCCCCGCGTTTCGCGCGCGCCGTGAGGGCACCTTCGTCACCACGACGTCGATCGGCGGGCACGTCACCTTCCCCTTCAACTCGCCCTACCACGCGACGAAATGGGCGCTCGAAGGCTGGAGCGAGAGCCTCGCCTTCGAGCTCGGCGCCTTCGGCATCAAGGTGAAGACGGTCGCGCCCGGCGGCATCAAGACCGACTTCGCCGGTCGCTCACTCGTCCTCGCCGAGCATCCGGCGTACGCCGAACAGATCTCGAAGGTCCTCGCCGTCTTCATGGACGCCGCTCGCCTCGCCCGCGGCTCGACGGCGGAAGCCATCGCCGAAGTCGTCTGGGAGGCTGCGACCGATGGGAAGAGCCAGGTCAGCTACCTCGCAGGGTCCGATGCGATCGAGCTTCATGGGCAGCGCAAGGCTGCTGGGGCAGAGGCGTTCCGCGCAGGGATTGGGAAGGCGTTTCTGGGGTGAGCGCCGCCGTCCCCGGGGTACGGGGCTCACTCGAGGGGCGGCTCCCCGCTCTGCGACGAGACAATCGGCACGCTATCGTCGATCCACCAGCCCTGTCGGCTCGAGCGAAGCAGGTCTTGTAGGCCGAGCTTGCGCAGCGTCGTGAGCGCGACGCGGAGGCGCAGGCGAGCCGCGTCGGGCCGAATCTGCTCGCCGGGCCAACCGAAGGCGACGAGCTTCGACGCCGAGACGGCTGCGCCTGGTTCGGCGATGCGTTCGTGGGCGAGACCGGCGACGAGCTGACGAAGATTTTGTCGACGCGCGAGATCGACCGTGCGCCCGAGAGGGACGCGAAACCAAGCGCCGCCAGCGCCGATGACGAGCGACTGCGGATCGTGGGCCGTCGGCGCGACGCGTTCGAGGAGGCGCAGCGCTCGCCGTATCTGTTGCGAGTCGCCTTCGGACGCGAGGCCCGCGCTCCTTCGTCGTTCGACCTCTGCGCGAAGCCCGCGGGCGGCGTCGAGGTGCGCGCGGTGGACGGCGACGGCTGTCTTGCTGAGGCGATCGTCGATCTTGGAGAGAATCGTCTCCGCCTCGTCGAAGGCGGCTTCGGCCTCGGAGAGGCCACCGATGCCGGCGAGTGCGGCGCCGTGGTGCGCGAGCCCGAGCGCGACGGAGCGAGGTTGCCCGGCGCGCCGAAATTCGTCGAGCGCGCTCTCGTAGAGGAGACATGCGTCGGCGACTCGATCGGTCTCGTGCAGCAGCGTCCCGGTGAGTGCCAGATAGCTTGCCCGCGTCGTGACGTCGCCGAGCTCGCCGAGCATCGTCGTCGCTCGCTCGTAGTGCCCGAGCGCTTCGGCGAATTGGCGTCGGTCTTGGAGCAGCATCGCGAGATTTCCGCGCGCCATCGCCTCCAGTCGACGATCGCCCACCTGTTCGAAAAGCGCGACCGCTTCGGCGTAGGCGGTGGCGGCTTCGTCGTGACGCGCCTCGTTGGTGCGGGCGATCGCGAGCAAGTTGAGCGCACGTCCCGTTCCGCGAGGCTCACCTTCGGCGCGAAAGATGCGCAGCGCGCGCTCGGCGATTTCCCCGGCGCGCGCCATATTTCCGCTCAATCGTTCGACGTCGCCGAGCTCGACATAGAGGGCCGCGGCAGCGCACGCGTTGCCGGCTCGCGATGCCGTCTTTGGCGAAATGAGAAGCTTCTCGGCCTTTGCGTAGGCGGCGCGTGCTTCCTCGAAGCGTCCGCGATCGGTGTGCACGAGCCCGCGCATCGCCCAGGCCTTGCCAGCGAGCGTCGGGATGTCGGGAGCGAGCGCGACCGCTTGCTCGGCGTCGACGTCGGCTCCCGCGAGATCGCCTTGCAGTCGACGAACGCGCGCGCGCATCACCAGCCCGTCGACGAAGAGCCGCGAGCGCTCGGTATCTTCGCGCGGCGGGCGTTGCCGAAGGACGTCGTCGAGGAGCTCGAGGTAGCGCGCGAAGGGGCCGCGGATGGAGATGACCAGGCCGAGCGCGATCGTCAGCTCGAGCGCGATCGCGTCACCGCCGTCGCGACCGGCTTCGCGTTGCAATCGGAGCGCTTCCGCGAAGTTGTCGACCTCGGGCAGGAGCGCAGCGCGCAGTGGCTCGGAGAGTCCTGCCGTGCCGCGGAGCTCGGTGGCTGCGAGCGCGTCGCGGGCGATCGTCAGCGTGTGCGTCACGAAGGCCGAATGCGCGGAGGTCCTCGCCTCGTCCCGCAACATCTCGTCGGCGAAGGCGCGGATGCTCGTGAGGAGCGAGAAGCGTGCACCGAGGTCGCTGCTCTCGGCGCGAAGTAAGGAGTGATCGTGCAGCGACTGCAAGACGTCGAGGGTCGGCACCGGATCTTCCCCGAGCACCGCGGCCGCCGCCTCGAGGCCGAATCGACCACGAAATACCGAGCAGCGCGCGAGACAGTCTCGCTGCTTCGGATCGAGCAGACCCCACGACCATTCGATCGACGCGCGCAGCGTCTGGTGTCGCGACACCGTCCCACGCGGCGCGCGGGTCAGCAGGTCGAGCTTGCGCGGAAGGAGCCGGAGGAGCTCGCCGGCGCTGAGGACGCCGAGGCGCGCGGCTGCGAGCTCGATCGCCAGAGGCAGCCCGTCGAGATCGCGAACGATCGCGGATATGGCCTCTTTTTCCGTTGATCCGAGCCCTGTCGCGCCTGCCGAGAACGCCCTTTCGACGAGCAGCTCGACGGCGTCGTTGCCCTCCGGAGGCACGCTCAGCGGCTCGAGCGCGAAGACCGTCTCGTTGGCGAACCCGAACCGATCGCGACTGGTTGCGAGGATGCGTCCGGCCCCGCCGGCGCCGATCCAAGTCGCCAACGTCGTCGGCGCGTGCGCAGTCAGGTGCTCGAGGTTGTCGAGGACGAGGAGGTACTTCGGCCGACCGGCGAGCGCGGCTCGAATGCGGGTGACGGCGTCCGGACCGACGGTCGCCAGCTCGAGGGCGCGGGCGACGACGCGGCAGAGGTCGTCTGCCGTCACTGCGTTCGCGAGATCGCAGAAGAGGACGTGTCGCCCCGTCGCGCTCTCGAGCTCGTCGGCCACTTCGATGGCGAGCCTTGTTTTTCCGACCCCCGCGGTGCCGACGAGGGTCACGAGCGGGTGCGCCTCGAGCTGCGAGCGAAGCGCGACCCGCTCGGCCACCCGTCCGACGAATCGATTCCTGCTCCCCAGCCTCGACACGACGCACACTATACGGCGAGCAAGCGTCAGAAGATGCCGCCGTACGAAAGCAGCCCGCCGCCGGGGAGTGGCGTCGCCGAGGGCCCGAGGTGGATACCCGTGCTCGTCGTCGCGCTCGTCGTTGCGCTCGTCGTCGCCTTCGCGCCCGACCCGGTACGCGGCTCGTTGGAAGTGAGCGCCATCGAAATGAAGCCAGCGGTCACGCCGACCCCCATGCCGATCGCCAAATCACGGCGAAATCGCCGTTCGAATTCGCCGGGGCCGTCCGAGGCGGCGTGGAAGGCGCCGTCGATGATCGCGGGAATGGTGCCGGCGACGAAGACCATCGCGCCGGTGGCGAGGAGGAGCTCCTCACGCGTACTGCCCATCTTGGTCTGCAAGGCGCCGTAGGTGCCGCCGATCAAGAGGCCGACTCCACCCATCACCCAGGGCAGCGGATTGCGCGGAATGAAGTCGTCGTCCGGCCCAGCGCCGAGCGCGGCGCCGACCATCAAGCCGGTGGCGCCGGTCCAGAGGCCGAGGCTCGCCGCGCGAGGGATGGTCGTGTCCCACGATTTGGCCTGCGCGAGGAAGCCGACGCCGGTGGGAATGCCGAACGCGAGGAGCGTGGTCCCGTAGTAGACAGCCCGCTGTCCGCCCGTCGCGTTCGGCCCGTGACCAGGTTCGAGGATGATCGCCGTGACGGCGAGCGGCATCACCACGACGCCGGTGCCGATGCCCCAGACGTAGCCGCGCTCGAGTGCTTGGGCCGGTGGCGACCAGAAAAGGCGCGCACACGTGAGGAGCGCAGCGCACGACAGCAGGCGAAGCCGGTTCGGTCTCACGGCCGCACGCACATGCGGACCGCTTCGGAGCTGGTCTTCTCCCCCGACTTCGCGCTGTAGGTGTCGGACGAGACATTGGCGCATTGCCACTTGGCCGGACAATCCGACTTCGTCTTGCAGGAGACACTGCAGTAATTGCCACTCGCTGTCGCCAGGCAGGCGCCGCCCTCGCCGCTGCACTCACTGCTTCGATACATTTCACAGGCGTCGCCGACGGCTTTGGCTTCGGCCCGGGCGGCGAGGACGCCGGCGACCGCCAAGAGCCCGCCGAAGGTGACGATGAGAATGAGCTTCGTTTTCGTGGTCATTTCGATCTCCGGAGAGAGTGGGTCAGGGTAGCGTGATCAGCGCGGTCGTCGTCGCGCCCTTGGACACGGTGACGGTCTTGGTGACGGCTTTGCTCCCCTTGCTCACCGTCACCTCCCAGGTGCCGGCGGGAATCTGCGGGGGGAATCCATAACTACCGTCGAGGCCGGTGGTCTGATTGGGCGCCTCTCCGGTGAAGTCGAAGAGGCCCTTGTTGATGGTGACCGTGGCCCCGGACACGTTGACGGAAGCCGCGTCGACGACCTTACCGCTGACGCTCCCCGCGCCCGGATTGGCACCGATGCGTACGCGGCAATGGGCGGCGTCTTTGGTGCGCGCTCCTCGCTGGTCGATCGAGACCACGTGCATCGCCCAAACGCCGTCGGCGAGGCCGGCGCGCAGCAGCGTCTTCTGCGTCACGGGAAGAGCCGAGTCGGCGAGGGTCGGCACGGTTCGGCCGTAGTGATCGAGCACGAAGCGGAATCCCGAATACTGGGCGTCGTCGAGCGGCACGGTCCAGACGTAGAAGGGATTCGAGTCGGCGGTCCACGTCAGCGAGCTCGGATGACTGCTGCTCGAGAGCGTGGGCGGTGTGGTGTTGATTTGGACTTTGAACACCGTCTCGGTGGTGCCCACCTTCGAGCCGGCGGCGACCGAGTCGACATGGAAGTAGTTGGGCCCGGCGACGAGCGAAGCCGCCGAAAAAATGGCCGATTCCGTGCCGAGGTAGCTCCCGAACCCAGGCGCTGGAGCTCCCAGCGCGACGGTGTCGAGGCGGGTGTAATACCCGAGCACCGATGAATAGGGCTTGTTCCAGGTGAGGTCGAATGTCGTGAAATCGTCGTTGTAGACGAGCGTCGAATCAGGGTGCGACGCCGAGGCGACGAAGAGCGGGGGCATCGCCGATTGGATGGTTTTCCCGGTGATCGTTCCGGTGATGGTCTTCTTGCTTCCCGAAAGTAGTTTGATGAAACCGGGATATCCCGGTCCGCCCTCACTCGCGCCTGCTGGCGACGAGACACCAGAGCCGCCGAGGCCGCCCGACGCGGAGAGCGCTCCGGTCACCGTGAGGTCGTCGGCAGCGAGCACGATCGATCCGCCAGATCCGCCGCCACCCCCACCGGCATAGCCCGTCGTCGTGAAGGTCCCGACCGGCGAGGCCGGAAGGCCGTTTTGCCCATTGGTCACGACCTGCCCCGCAATCTCCACACGATCAGCGATCAATCGAATGGTGCCGCCGCCGAGGCCGCCGACGCCGTAGGTGCCGGTGCACGTTCCGGAGACTCCGCAGATGCAGGTTCCGCCGGCGCCTCCTTTGAACCCGGGCCCGGCCACCGAGTCGTTGGGCGCACCGGAGTTGATGCCCCCCGCACCCCCTCCGGGGGTATGCGAACAGTCGGAGTGACCGAGCCCGCCGCCGCCGATGAGCAACGTGCTCGTCGGCATCGCCACGATCGCGCCGCCGGCCTCGACGGTGATCGAATGCGCGCGCACCGTGAGAACGCCGCTGTTCGACGTCATCGTCGCGCCCGCCTTCACCAGCACCGCGCCGGGGATCACGAGCTCGCCGTCGAAGCTGGTGGTGGTGCCGACCTCGACCGTCAGCGCAGGAGGCGGCGGCGCGGTGTCCGGTGTGGGCGTGGTATCGGGCAATGGAGTGGTATCGGGCAATGGAGCGGTATCCGGCAGTGGCGCCGTATCCGGCAGGGCGGTATCGGCCAAAGGCGTCGTGTCAGGAGACGCAGTCGTATCGGGCAATGGCGCCGTATCTGGTGAAGCCGTCGTATCCGGCAGTGGCGCCGTATCCGGCAGGGCGGTATCGGCCAATGGCGTCGAATCCAATGGCGCCGTATCCGGCAATGGGGCGGCATCTGGTGAAGTCGCCGTATCCGGCGATGGCGCGGTGTCGGGTCCGACCTCGCTCGGCCCCGTTTCTGCCGTCGTCGTGTCGTCGAGGCGGACGTCGCCTTCTGCATCTGGCGTCGTCGAGTCGCCGTCCGTGCCGGTGCCGCAGCCAGCGCCGGCCATCACGACCATCACGACCGTCACGACCGTCACGACGTGGAGCGCGAAGGTGGGGCGTGAGCCCAAGAAAAGCTTCATGCCGCTCAACTAGCGCGCGGCGCTCGCGGGGCCTGGGCCGACGAAGGATTTAACGGGGGCGTTAACGATCGTGCGCCGGCGCTATTTCGGGTCGGCGCAGCAACGGAAGCCGAGAGCCGAATAGCCGAACGCGATGCCCAAATCGCTGCGGCTGGCGCAGCTCGCGGCCGCGCCGGTGGTGACGTTGCCGCCGAGCGAGGTGGTGCCGATGCCGCTCGGATCGGTGAGCCCCGTGGTGCGATAGTCGGGCGCGGTGCCGTCGCTGTACTCGTCGACGTTGCCGACCATGTCGAGGAGCTGATCGAAGGGCGCGACCGCTCCGTGGCACTCGGGGTTCGCTTTCGAAATCGAGCCGCTGGTGTGGCACTTCGTCGAATCGTAGGTGTTGCCGTAGGGATACTTGGTGGAGAGGTCGCCGTTGCCGCAGGCGTACGCCCACTCGTCGTTCCACGGGGTCGAGGTCGGCGCGCCGCCTCCGACGGTGTGGCAAAGACGCTTACCGGCCCAAAGGCAATACGCGTGGGCGTAACACCAGCTCATCCCATTGGCCGGTAGATCGAGCGTCGCCGGTGCGTCGGCGGTGGATGGACGCTTCGTCTTCTCGCCCTCGCATTGAATGGGCGCGGCGAAGGGGAGCCCGGGCGCGCGCAGATACTCGTTGAACTGCGTGTTCGTGACTTCGGTCTTGTCGATGCAGTAACTGAGGCCGCTGCTCGTGTGATCGACGCGAATCATCGACGCGCCATGCAGCGGTGAGCACCCCTTGCCAGCGGCATCGGTCGCTTCGGTCGCATCGGTCGCATCGGACGCATCGGTCGTATCGGCGACGTCGGTCGCGCTCGTACTCGTGTCGCTCGTGCTCGTGTCGCTCGTATCGGAGACGGTCGTGTCTGCCTGGGCGGCGTCCGCGCTGTCGGGGACGACGGAGCCATCGTCACGTGCATCGGCGACCCCAACGACGCCGTCGGCATGGCATCCGGTGATGACGCTGGCGACGACGAAGAGGATGCGGGCTCGGGTCATGAGGATGGGCGAGGTAGCACGAACCCATGGAGTCGCTCGCGATGGCGCGGCGTGGGTATGTGGAAACGCAAGTGTAGCCTAGCAAGTTGGGCAGAAGGCATTGGTCTAGAGTAGGTCATGCGCTCTCGAGCTCGATTTCTCCCCGCGATCCTCCTGCTCGGAATCGTCGCGTGTCGTGGGCCGCGAGAGGTCGCTCTCCCGGCGCCGGAGACCGACGCGCGCGCGATGCCCGACGTGAGCACGCCCTTCGACACGACGCCGGCATGTCTACGTCTCACGACCTGCGGTCAGTGGGCTGGCTGCGTCTGGGGAAAGCCGCAACCGCTCCCCTTCAGCGTTCGTCCGGGCGAGTCGATGATCACGAGTGGCACTTGGTACCGCTTCGACGCGAACGGGCGCACCGATCAGGTCGGTTCGCGCGCGGAGATTTGCATCGGCGACGCTGGCCCATGTTTCACCGGCATCCAACACGTCATCCCCTGCCTGCCGTACTTCAACCCGACGGCGGCGACGTATCGGTGCGAAGTGGTCGCGGGCGCGTGCCGAGAAGTGCGAGACTAGCCCGCGCATGCGCCTCTTTCGCTCGCTCGGCGTGGTCCTCGGGGGTGTCGTCGCCGGTCTCGCGTGCAGGCAACCGACGACCGCGACTTCCGGTGCGAAATCTCCCGCTTCGTCGACCTCGGCCGTCACGCCCGCCGTGCCTCCGCCGAAGTCACCGTCGCGTTGGCAGCTCGCCTCGTCGGGTGACACCGTCGCGCTCACCGCGAAGCTCCCTCTCGGCGATGGTCGCGTGGTCTGGGCAGGACGTGGCGGCGAGCGGTGGCTCGAGCCTGCCGGAGGTGGAACCCCGCAGGCGGCGACCGAGCTGCTCCCGGAAGACGTCACGGCGATCGTGCGCGATGGCGCCTCGATCGTCTTCGTCGGCGGATCGGGCACGGCGTATCTCACCACCGAGCCGCTCGGCCTGGTGACCTCGCTTCGTGCGCCGAGCGAAAGGTTGCACTCGGTCGTCGGTAGCGAGCGAGCGATCGTCGGGCTCGCCGCCGATGGTACGGTGCGACGGAGCGTCGATGCCGGCGTCAGTTGGCAGAAAGTGCCGCTCCCTCCCATCGTCGGGCTGGCGATGCACGCGGCGATGTTGCCGGGCGGGGAAGGCGCGATTCTCTTCGGGCCGCAGCGCGTCGTCGTCACCGTCGATCACGGCGCGACGTGGACGCTCTTGGCGACGCCGGGTGTCGGAGCTCGTCATCTCGCGGCCGACGAGAACGGCGAAATCATCCTCGAAGGTGCCGAGGCGAGCGGAGTCCTGCGCACGAATCCCCTGCGTTTCGAGCGCATTCAGCGCCCGGCCGCGCGCTCGCTCGAGCTCGTCGTCGGCGGTGGCGGTGGCCATCGCACGCAGCACGCCCGTGCGGCCCTCGAGGGACGCGGCCTCTTCGTCGGCGCTCGTTGGGACGAGCTCGTCGTCGACCACGAGCCCGCCGTGCCGACCGAGCGGAGTTGGTGGCTATCGCGCGGCGAGATCGGCGCGGCACCGAGAATCACAGCCGTCGCCGAGCTCGCTGGATGCGCCCGCGTCGTCCTCGGCGCCAACGCGACGACGCGCATCGTCGGCTGCGTGGTCGACGAGGTGAACGGAGGCACCGGAACCGGCAGCGGCTCCCAGCCTCCTCGGCCTCCGTTCCTCAAGCTCTTCCGCAGCGACGACGACGGCAACACCTTCCGCGCCGACGGAGTCGTCTCCATCCAATCCGAAGATCCACGTCTCTTCGTCGGCCCGAGCGGGCTCCTCCTGGTGAGCGGAGGCTGCAAGAGTTCCCCCCTGCATCCGTGGAGCTGCCGAATGAGCGCCCCGGTGGTGCGCCCGCCGACGGGCGACAAGTTCGCCAAGTGCAACGACGACGTCGAAGCGCACTTCTTCAGCGTCGCCTTCGACGAGAAGAAGAATCGTGCCTATGCAGTCGGGTACAGCAACGGTCATGCGGCGTTCTTCGTCTCGAAAGACGGTGGCGCGAGCTTCACGACGAAGTCTCTGAGCACCGTTCGCGGCGCGCCGGGCGAGGACGACCTCTTCACGCCGAACCCCTACGGGTTCTCTTCGGTCGCGGTCTCTGGCGACGCGATCGTCGTCGCCACCAGCACCTACGCGACCCAAGCGATCAACGAGCGGGTCGTGGTCCTCCGCAGCGACGACGAGGGCGTGCATTTCACCGCGCATCGCGCGCCGGCCGGAGCGGCGGCGATCGGTGTCGGAGGAGGTCACGCGTTCGCCTACTCCGCGAGCATGGCCAAGGGATGGGAGTCGAGCGATGGCGGCGCGACGTGGTCGAGCGTCTCCGCGCCGGCGGCCGCCGACTACAACGTGCAGAGCTCGGTCGTCGTCGTCTGCAGCAGCTACGGCTGTCAGGTCTCGACGCGAGCCACGCGCATCGGCTGGGACGACGTGTCTCCGGCCGCGACGGGCCTGAAGCCCCCGAAGGTCGCGAAAGTAGCCGCGCTCTCCGCGCTCGATTGCCACGCTTCGGGGACGTCCTCCGCGCTCGGCATCGGAACGCTCCCCGACGCGGGTGATTCCGATCTGGGCAACGGCGCACGTTTCGTGCTCCCCCGTCGCGAATACGATGGCGGCGCCGTCGTCTACGTCGGTGAACGCGTCGAGGTCGGCGTCGGCGCTTCGAAAAAATCCAGCGTCGTCGTTCGCGAGCACCGCCTCTTCGGGCCCGCACCGCCCGACACCGCGGTCGTCGTCGCCAATCAGCTCGAAGGGGCGATCGCGCTTCGTTACGCATTCCACCGTGATTCGCCGAGCGGCACTTCGAGCTCTCCGATCACCGCCGGTCAGCTTGTCGACGTCGAGGTCGCTTGGTACCGCGCCGAAACGGGGAAAGTGTCGCGCGCGAAGATCGCCGGCGTCGGACCGCTACGCGCCGGCGACGTCGACGACGGCGGAAATCGTCCGTCGGTCGCGCACCAAGGCCTCCTCTCGATGGCGATCGGCGGCTCGCACGTGCGGCCTCTAGCGTCGGCGGGACCGGGCGATCCGCTGTTCTGGGTGACCGATGCCGGCAAGATCGAACGAATGACTTTCCCCGACTTTCCCAAGGTCGACGTCGCCGGTCGCAAAATCGATCCGCACGTCGACGGCGTCCGGGTCGGCGATCGCTCGCTCCTCTTCGTCGTCGACGACACCGGGACGCAGCTCTTGTCTGCGTGGTCGAAGAAGACGGGAGGATGGGAGTCACGCACCTGGAGCTTCTGGCCCGAGCACGATCGTGGCCTCCTCTATCTGCGCAATTTCGACTCGGGTCCGGCGCCCGGTTGGAGCGCGCACTTCGTCGACGACGGGGAACCGCCCAGGTGGGCATCGGTCGGCTTCCTCACCACGTTCGCGACGCCGACTGCCGAGCCGCCCGAGCCCGTCCGCATTCCCGTCACGGCCGATCTCGGCGACGTTCCTCGCGCGTGCGACAAGGCTCATTTCGGCGCGACGCGCTTTCGTGTGCCGAGCGCGCGAGGGCTTCGTCACCCGATCTTCGTCGACGTCCAAGGCACGCAGCTCGTCTTCGCCACCGACGAAGCCGTCGTCCGTTACAAGGACGCAAGCGACTGGTGCGTCAGCGGCTGGGACACGATTCCGATCACCGAGGCTCCCGCGAATGCGAAGCACGCCGTGCTCGTCCACCTCGACGATCTCGACCACGCATCCCTCTTCGAGCGCTCGGGCGTCGAGCTCTCCGTCACGCCGATGCAATGCACGTGGGCCAAGGACAAGCTCCCCGACCACGCCGAAAAGATGGACGCGTTTCGACTCGAGTGAGCCTCGTCTCGGCCGAAGCCTCAGAGCCCCAACGCGCGGCTGATTTTCCCGACCGCGACGGCTTCTTGCGGAGAGAGCCGCCCATCGACCGAGGCCGCGGTGAGCAAGAGCTCGACGAGCTCGCGCTTGTCGTCTTCACTCATCTGCGCAACGACCTTCTCGGCCTCGTCCCAACCGTCGAGCTCGACGACGCGCGCACGCTCGGCCGCGTCGAGGCGCATGCGGGCGAGGGTGGCGTCGAGGAAACGGCGCTCCTCGGGGGTGATCATCCCGTCCGCGACGAGGACCTTGGCGACGAGAAGACACTGCGCGAGGCGGAGCTCCATTTGTCGACAGAGTAGCGCGTGCCCGAGCGTTCGGGCAGAGTGAGCCGACTCATGGAGCGGGCGAGCGCCCATGAGCGAGGAGCGCACGCACGCTCGTTGCGTGAGACGACCTCCAGCCTCAATCCGCCGTCATACCGTGCAGTCGTCGCGCCGCGAGGCATTGCGTCGAGCCCGCCGAGAGCTCGCGACAGACGCCGGGCCGATCGGAATAAATCGAGCACGCCACGCCCGTGGTCGTCTTGCCGAGGGCCGCGCACGCGCCGTCGATCATCCGCAACGTCCGTTTCATGTGGCCGTTGCCGATGTCCATCAGCACGACGATGCGCTCGAGGGCCGCGGAGGCGTCGACGCGCGCGTCGTCGTCGGCGTCGAGATGCACCCAACCCTCGTCGCCGCGGCAGCAGGCACCACACTCGAGGCAGTCGAACTCCACCCGCGGAGTTTAGACGGGTAGTTCGGAGCGCGTCGCAGTCGTCGAGCTCGATACGTGGGCGCCACTCGATTTTCTCGGCAAATGTGCCTGGTCGACCGAAGGGCCCTCACGGCGCGGCCGGGCCGACGTCGACGGCGGTGAGCGGCGCGCGGACGATCGCCGAAGTGCCGTATTCGTCGGCGCCGAGGTCGGGCTCGCCGTCACGAGGTTGGCCGTCGAGGTCGACGCCAATCCATGCGTAGGCCTTGTCGGCCTTGCCGATCGCGTTCGTGCTCGCCGGACCGAGCACCGAGAGCTCTCCGCGCGCGACGAGCTTCGGATCGAGGTCGACGAACGCCGTCGTCCAGGCCGCACCGGTGACGCCGAGGGTCGCGCCGCCGCGTGGCGCGAGGTTCGAACCGACGAGCCATCCGGACGGCGGCGCGCCACCACCGTACTTGATCAAACTGCCACCGACGCTCGTCAGTAGATTGTCGACGATGACGATGTCTTTGGAGTCGGTGGAGAGCGCCAATCCGTTGGTCTCGGCACGGAGGGTATTGAACACCACGGTCGCGCCCGTCACGCTGGCGTGGGTGGCATCGCCGCTGTGGAGCTCGAGGGTGTTCGCGTCGACCCCTTGCACGTAATTGTCATAGACGAAGTGGCCGGCGCCGCAGAGGCGAATGCCCCCCGAACAGGCCTTCTTTCGGCCCAATACGACATTGCCACAGACGCGCACGCGATCGCCGGCGCGGAGCGAGATCGAGCCTGCCGAGTTGCGTACGGTGTTGTAGCGAACGACGTTGTCGCTGGTCTTGGTGGAGATGAGCTCGGGATCTCCATCGCAGTTTTCGAAGAGGTTGTACTCGACGATGGTTTCGGCGCTCAGCGCGGAGAGGCTGCCGACGCCGACGCGAATCGCCTCGCCGCCGGGGTTGAAGTTGCAACCTTTGCTCGGATAATCGCCGCCCGTCTGCAGATCGTGAATCCAGTTGTGATCGATGCGGGTGTGCGTCGCGACCGAGCCGCCGGTGCCGAAGATGGAGAGGGGATTGCCAGTGTGCGCTTTGGGGCCGATCTCGTTGTGGTCGACGCGGGCGTAGGTCGTGTTCGTCATCACGATCCAGTCCTGGTCGACGGCCTCCGTCAGATGAATGCGATTGCGCGTGATGCGGCAGTGATCGCAGCCCTGAATGCGGAGCGGGCCGCTGCTGGTCCAGTCGAACCCGGAGACGACGAGGTGCGAGGTCTTCGCGCTGGTGGTGAAGGTGCCACTCGAGAAGACGGCGCGTCCGCGATTTCGCGCGCGCAGTACCACGGGATGGGCGGCCGAGCCGGCGACCTCGATGGCGCCGATCGCGTACGAACCATCGGCGACGACGATGCAGTCGCCGGCGATCGCTTTGCCTATCCGCGCGTCGAGCTCGACCTGCGTTCCGACGTCGTAGGTGGCGACGCAAGCAGGCTCCGGGTCTCCCCACGCCGGCGTGATCCCCTTACCGACGGGATCGAGATCGCATGCGCTCGGTGTGGCGCTGCCGGCATCGACTCCGACGTCGACGGCGGTCTCGGCGATCACGTCTTCTGGGAAGGGCGCGTCCGTCGAGCCATCTGGCGGGATGGCCCCGTCTGCGCTCGCATCTTCGCGCGCCACGTCTTCGCGCGCCACGTCTTCGAGTGAGGCATCGAGAGGCTCGGTGGGGCTCGCTCCGCATCCGACGAGCGCGAACGACGCGACGACTACGCCGGCTCGAAGGTCCACGTGATCTCCTCTTCCGTGCGCACGACGTGATCTTCCCACCATGGCGTGGCGGGCTGCCCATCGACGACGATGCGCGCGCGGGTGCGGCCGTCGTGCTCGACGGAGACGCGTTCGAGGACGCCGTCGTCGAAGAGCGTCCACCCACGCGCCTCGACCGTCTCGAGCAGGAGTGCGTCGACTGCTTCGGCCCGCGCCTTCGAGCATGCGTAGTCGAAGTCCTCCGCGGCGCCGTGCAACCCGACGACGCCGTCCACCGTCTGCAGGCGCGCGACGACCGGGGCGGGCATTCGCCGAGGATAGCAGGCGAAGCCCGGCGGGGATCTAGTCGGTGGCGAAGGCCGCGAGCACGATCGGCAGCACGCACGCGGCGACGTCGATGCGCGGGCGGTAGCGGATGAAGAGTCCGCCGAGCGTGCCGAGGACGCGCGCGATCATCACGAAATCGGCCGGGAGTGTGGTGACCGGATCGTCGTTCATCGCCGCCATCAGCGTGTGAGCGTCAGCGACGAGCTGTTCGGTGGTCGGCCATGCGGCCTCTCCGCCGTCGCGCGCGAACGAGCCGATGAGCGAGATCGCGAAGCGGTGCAGGGTGTCGGGCTTGCCGCTCCTCGTGCGGAAGCCGGCGGCCGCGAGCGCCTCGGTCATCCCATTTTCGTCACGCACGACTGCTGCCTGGACCAGCGACAGATACGCGCGCCGCGCCTTCGGCTCGAGCACCTGCGTGCAGCCGAAGTCGAGCAGCACCACCACGTCGTCGTCCGTCACGAGCACGTTGCCCGGGTGCGGATCGGCCTGAAAGTGGCCGAATTCGAGGATCTGACGCAGCCAGGCCTCGAGGAGTCGCGCGAGGATCCGATCGCGCCGCGCCCTTGCGACTTCGGCCCCCGAGTCTCCCCCGGCTCCCGCGTCTTCCTGCTCGATGCGCGCGTCGAGTGCATCGAGCACGGTCGTGATCTTGGTGCCCGCGACGAAGCGCGTGGTCAGCACATGTCCCGTGGAGAGCGCAAAGAGCGGCTCTGGGACATCGATGCCTTCTGTGCCCCGTAGGAAGCTCGCGACCGCCGCGGCGTGCCCTGCTTCCTCACGGTAGTCGAGCTCGCGGACGATCGCCGCGCTCACCGCCTCGGCGATGGCCACGTGATCGATCGGCGGCAGCATCGAGGCGAGCGCATCGAGGCAGAGCCGGAGCAGCATGAGATCATGCCCGATCAGCCGATCGATCCCTGGCCGCTGCACCTTCACCGCCACCTCGCGTCCATCGGCGAGCGTCGCGCGGTGCACCTGACCGATGCTCGCGGCGGCGAGCGGCGCTTCGTCGAAGTGCGTGAACGCTTCTTCGAGCGTGGCCTCCAGCTCGTGCTCGACGACGCGTCGCACTTCCGCGAAGTCGATGGGCGGCGCCGCGTCCTGCAGCACCGAGAGCTCGTCGACGAAGGCCTTCGGCATAAGGTCGGGACGCGCGGAGAGCATCTGCCCGACCTTGAGCACCCCACCGCCGTGCTTGGCAGCCGCATCGCGCAGCAGCCTCGCGCTCTTCTGGTGCAACTTCTCCAGCGAGCGCGCCGCCCCCGCGCGCGACATGAACGCCGCCTTCGTCGTGTGCAGGCGATAGCCGGCGACGATCCGCGAGAGCGTCGCCGAAAGCGCCGTCAATCGCGCGAGCCGCTGACCGGCGTCGCGGAGCTCGTTCTTCGTCCCCGCTGCGCCCGTCGCGAAGTCGCTTGCGACCTTCGCCGTGGCTTCACGCACCGACCACGCGGCGTCCTCGACGGCGCGCAAGAGCGCATCGACCAGGAGCATCGCCGCGCGCATCGAGTCGAGCAGGCTGGCGCGGGCTTCGCGTGAATCGCGTGAGTCGCGTGATGTCGCGGTGCCGAAGGGGGAGGAGGCGGGCGAGGTCGCTTGC
Organism: Deltaproteobacteria bacterium; assembly: GCA_025363655.1. Taxonomy (GTDB): domain Bacteria; phylum Myxococcota_A; class Polyangia; order Polyangiales; family JADJMO01; genus JANYDK01. Next base: position 120,553 of record JANYDK010000032.1, read on the forward strand.
ATTTCTGTGGCGTATCACATTGTGATTCACTGGCCAGAAAAATGTGTCACGACGTGACTCGTTGTCGTAAGCGATGGAAAAGATTGGGCGACCTACGCGGGAGGGCGCGTGGGGAGCGGCTACGTCGGCAGCGAGAAATGAAATGTGCTGCCCCTTCCGACCATACTCTCGACCCACATCCGCCCGCCGTGCGCCTCGATGATGCGCTTCGAGATGTGCAAGCCGAGACCGAGACCGCGACGATCGGCGTGGAGCTGACAAAACCGCGCGAACACTGCCTGGAGCGCGCCCTCGGGAATCCCCATCCCGGTATCACTCACCGAGAAATGGAGCTCGCCACGCTCGGCACGGATTCGGACGGAGACCCTCCCTCCTGCCGGCGTGAACTTGATCGCGTTGGCGACCAGGTTGGCGAGGACCTGCAGGATCCGCCCGCCGTCGAGCCACGCATGACCCGGCAGCGCTACCTCCTCGGCGTCAAGCGCTATCCGTTTGAGCGTCGCGATGGGCTCGAAGGCCTCGAGCGTCTCGCGCAGGAGCTTCGAGACCTCGATTGGCTCCGGCACGATCGCGAGCTTGCCTGCGTCGAGACTGGAGATGTCGAGCAGGTCGCCAATCAGTCGATTCATCCGCGCGACGAGGCGCCCGCTGACGGCGCCACGCTTGCGCATCGAATCGCCGGCCGGCCCTTCGGGTGCCAGCTCGACCAACGCCTGAGAATTGAGTGAGAGGCCGTTCAGCAAATTGCGCAGATCGTGGCTCACGGTGGCGAGAAAGTCGTCCCTCGACGCAATCGCCGTGTCGGCCTGCTCGCGTTCGCCAGTCAGATCCTCGTCGGTGGCCTCGCGCTCTACCGCGAGGAAGTCAGCCATGTAGCGCCTTCGCTTTGCGCGTTCGTTCTCGACGAGCGCGTCCTCCTCGGAGCGCTCTCGGCCGAGCAGGTCGTCGGCGCGGGTTCGTTGCTGCTCCGTATGGGCCTCGTCCGTGGGCGAGCTCACGGCCTGAACCCGATCCGCGTCGTCTCGCGCCGTCTGCACCACTTGATCTGCCCGCTGCCGCGCGAGCCGGACGACCTCGTCCTCCCCGAGCTCGGCCGCGGTCCTCTTTTCCTCGATGCCGGCGTCGGCCTTGTCGCGCTCGGCGCGCAAGCTCTCGTCGGTATTTTCACGCTGCGGGTGACCCGCACTTTCGAGGTCTACCATCCCCCTCTGAATATCACGCGTGAGCCGGCCGCGCCCTGCCGATGGTTTGCGGCGGCGCGGAGCTCAGGGGGCGCCGTCGTATGCCGCTGGCTACATGGCCGGAGCGGGGCGCGTGATCTTGCGCGACAAGGTCGCAGGCAAATTCCTCCTCGCCGTGCCCGGCTTCGCCACGCTGTGGTGCGGCGGTGGAGCGGTGGCGTCCTTCCTGAGGTTGCTTCCCAAGTCGGGCGTCGGCGTGGGGTTCTTCCTCGTGGCGCTGACGGCGCTGTTCGCATTTCGCGCGTTGACGCTCACCGTGCTGCGGACGGTCGTCAGCGAAGGCGAGGTGCACGTGCAGTATGGCCTCTGGGGACCGCGCGTGCCGATCGCTCGCGTCACCAGCTGCCGCGTTCGCCCCTACGACTGGACGGAGTGCTCAGGCGTGGCGGCGACGTCGTCGAGATTTGTTGGACCGACGACGTCGTCGCTGCCATCGACGAGGCCCGTGCCAGCGCGACGGCCGCGCTACGCGTCGCGACGGACGACGACGTCGCCCCTGTTGCCGGTGACGTGCGCGTCGAAGACGAAGCCGGCTCGGAGCGAGCGAGCGACGAAGAGCGCCAGGCGAGTCATCGCGCACATCGCGCACGATTGACCGCTCCGACGGCACTCGTTGCAACGGTGAGCTTCGCCGAAGATTACGTGCAGCTGATCATCCACACGCTCGCAGCATAGTCGATTCTCCGCGGACGCCAGCTGAGCGTGGGCGGAAATCGCTCGAGCGCACGCTTCAGGAGCGCGCTGGCGTCGGACGCGAGGGGTTCGAATTTCACGCCGTACGAGCGGCCGCTGTCACCCGTGCGGAGGCCGTGCACGAGGCGGGTCACCTTCGCTTCGACGAAGACGTAGGCGGGACTGAACGGGATCTTGAAGAGCACCTGCAGTGGATCACCGACGCTCGCCGCTTCTCCAGCGGTGCCGTCGGCGAGGAGCTGCATGCCGTGGGGCGAGAGATCGAGGATGCGCTTCCCCACTGGCAGGAAGTCGCGTTCGCGGACGACGTCACACGTGAGATGCACGGCACGCCGCTGGCCCCTGCGTTCGCGCGCTCGAACGATGAACTCGCTCATATTGGACACCTCTCGCCCAATGGTCGCCAGGAGAGAGGTAAAGGGCCAAGTGAGTCGGCGACGCCGCGCTTCGAGGGAGCCCGACGCCGCCGAGGAACGAGTGGATTTGCGAAATCGACGAGTCAGCTCACGGGCAGGAGAACTTCTCGAGATATGCCGCGGTGCCGTCGCCGCGGCCACGCCAGAACACCGAGCCCTCGTGATAGGTGATGTAGTCGGTCGAGCCGGAGATCGAGCCGACGAACTTGTTGCCGAGGACGACGTCCTTGGCCGGGTGCGAGGCCTTGGCGTCGTAGCCCGACGGCGGGAAGTCGATCGGGCTTCCCGCGCCGGCGATGTGCGTGAGCGTGCCGCTGGTCGTCAGATACCAGATGAAGCCCTTCCCCGAGAGGATGAGGCCCGTGCCGTCGGTGGTGATGCCCGCGATCGCCGGGTACTGCGACGCATCGATGGGCGGGAACTTTCCGCCGCCGCCCTTGATGACGGTGCTGACCGCGCCCGAGACGGTGTCGATGGCGATCACGTACGCCTCGGCGCCGTCGGTGCCGACCGCATAGAGCTTGGTGCCGATGCGCGTGAGGTTGGTGATTTGCGCCGGGCCGTCGGCGGGGATTTTTGCCACCGTCGTCACGGTGTGCGCAGCATCGGCGGCGATCTTCTTGATCTTCATGTTGCCGATGTCGAAGACGAAGATGTTGCCGGCGTCGTCGGTGACGAGCGAGGCGGGGCCGTCGAATTTCGCGCTCGCGCCAGCGCCGAGCACGTCGCCGGGATTGAGCGTGTCGGAGAGATCGGGGTTCGCCGTGGCGTTGCCAGCCCACACCTCGACGGTGCACGCGGAGGTCGTCGGGTTCGCGATGTGGAGTACGGCGTTGCCGAAGATGTCGGCGACGACGATGCTCTTGTCGGGGAGCGCGGCCATGCCCCAGATCTTCGCGAGGCGCGCGGCCCCGCAAGCGCCCGGCGCGTAGGCGAGCTTCGCCGAGTTCTGCCCGGCGACCTTGGTCTCGACGGGCCCTGCGGCGCTGGTGTCGACGGTCCAGACCTCGCCGTCGTCGCGCGTGTAGATTCGGCTGCCGGCGAAGACGAGGTTCCCCCACTGCAGCGGCGGATCGGCGTGGATGCCGGTGCCAGAGGTCGGACGATCGGTGTACTCGCCGACGTACGACGGGTTGCCCGCGTAGAGCGTGCCCGTCGAGCACGAGGTGGCGAGGCCACCGCCGCCGGTCTCGCTCGTCGTCGTCGAGTCGGAACCGCCGCCGCCGCCGGTGTCGGTCGTCGTCGAGTCCGAGCCGCCGCCGCCGCCCGTATCGGTCGTGGTCGAGTCCGAACCTCCGCCTCCGCTCGTGTCGGTGCCGGCGTCTCCGCCGGACGTGGTCCCGGTGTCGGGCGAATCACCCGGCCCGGAGTCCGCTCCTCCGTTGACCACCGTGCAACCGGTGGCGAGGGCAGTCGTCGACATGGTGGATGCGAGAGCGAGGAGAAGTAGCTTGTTCATGCAAGGCCCTTCAGCAACGGCTGTGCCTCGCTTCCTTCCGCTTGAAACAACTCTCTCTGCGAGTGCGCTTCGTCGACGTTTGGTCGTCCGTGCGTGCGGCCTGCGCGCAATGGTGCGACGTCCGAAGGCGCGCGTGCCACGTCGCAGTGCAACCCGACGCACGTCGCACTCGGGGGTGATTCAGCGCAACGATCCGAGGGCGTCAGGGGATGGGATCGAAGCGGAAGAACGTCTGTTCGCCGCGAACGAGAAAGCTGCTCGCGCCACGCACGCCCCAGCATCGGCCGACGGCGCCGAAGAGCTTCTGCGGCTCGGTCAAGGTTTGCACGTGGGTGATGCTGCCATCCTCGTGGATGCGCACCAGCAGACACGCGTCCCCCGTCGGCGGTGACATCACCACGTCGGCGTCGGTGCTCGTCGTCGCGACGACGTCTTCGAAGGCCACGCCACCCTTGGTGAAGGTGGCGCCGGGCCTCTTTCCCCAAGGATGCGATTTCACCCAGCGCATGTTGCCGTCGCCGTCGATGCCCATCGCCAGCGCCTCGATCGGCGGATCGGGCTGCTGCGGATTGCCGGCGACGAGAGAGCCGGTCGCGATGAACGAGCCATCTCCGAGCTCGGCGACGTGCGCGAGATCGAGCGACGTGAAGTAGCCGTCGCCGTAGTGTCTCGTCCAGAGCAGCTTCATCCCGGCGTCGTAGCGGAGGAGAGCGCCTTCGCGCCCCTGCTGCGGGCACCGATCGTCGGGGCTCGAGGGATCTTGCGGATCGGCATCGGTGCCACACGCGATCGAACGGCCCCAGTTGTACGTGCCGACGACGACGAAGCCACCGTCCTTGGTGGGGGCGATGCCCTCGAAGAGCGGATCGGCGATCCCGAGCGGTATGGCTGTGACGCTGCCCATCGGCGGAGCGCCCGGATGCTCGTATTCGGGAACGTGAAGCGCATCGACCTTCACCTTTTGCTTCACCGCGCCGTCTTTACTGACGCGGAAGATGGCTTCTTCGGTGCCGTCGAGCGAGCCCGAGGCCACGGCGGTGAGGCTAGCGGTGACGAGGAAATCACCCGTCGGGTCGGCGAGGACGGTGATCATCCGGACGTTGAGCTCGCGATCGTCGAGCGTCTTGGCCCACACCAACTTGCCGGTCGCATCGATGAGCGAGGCGCCAAACTTCTGGGAGCCGTCGGGGCTGCTGCCGAATGCGTGAACCTGTCCGACGGCGAAGATGCTTCCATCGAGGGCGGTCGTCATCGCGAAGACCTGCAAGTTTCCCTCGCGGCTGCACTTGCCCTCGAAGCCGTGCATCGCATCGCTGAACGTGACGGGCGTCGACCAGAGCTCCTTGCCCGAGCGGTCGCGCTTGCGGAACTTCACGGGGAAGGCACGTACGTCGGTGACGACTGAAGCGTCGTCGCCGGTGAGCGTGAAACACCCGAAGTCGGCGTTGGCCGGCATGGTCCACACCGGTTTGACCTCCGGGCCGAGCGGGGTGGTGAAGGGAAACTCGGTCGAATCGATGGCGAAGCGGTGCGCGCCGCTGCTCGAGCTGGAGGAAGACGAGCACGCGCTCGAGGCGCAGACGACGAACGCGAGACGCACGGCGAACCCTCGACCGATCATTGCCCTCGAATATCGCACGGACCCAAGCCCGGCGTCGTGCGTGTCGAGACCCAGGACGGACTGCCGTTCGGCGGGCGCCCGAGGCGTTCTGCCCAACAGTGACGGGCCTGCGCGCTGCGGAGCCGACGCTGCTGGGCGGGCACGACCGATCGGCGGAGATTCACGTGGCATGTCCTTCGCAACCACGAGTGCTCATGGCAACCAAGAAGTCGAGCAAACGAAAGTACGGTCCGAAGGCGGCGAAGAAAGTCGCGCGCGTGATGCGCGAGTGGAAGGAGGGAAGCCTCCACTCGGGGCCCAACGGCCCGAAGGTGACGAGCCGGAAGCAGGCCATCGCGATTGGTATCTCCGAAGCACGCCGCGAAGGAGACAAGGCTCCCAAGCGCGCGGCCAAGAAGACAAAGGCGCACAAAATGGCAGCGTGAAGGCCCGATGAATGCCTGCGCGTGAGCCCTCGTCTGAGACGAGATGCTTCGCACGTTCTCCTTCCTCACGGCCCTGGTCTTCGTCGGCTGCTCGAGCTGTTCGAGTGGGTCCGAAAGCAGCGTCGATCCCGACGCGCCGACGAAGAGTGATGCAGGGTCGACCGACGCCGACCGCGCCGACGTCCTAGATTCGGCAGAGGCATCCGACTCGGACATCGTCGACGGCGCCGACGCCGATCCGAGCGTGGCCGACACGAGCGACACGGCGCTCTCCGACACGCTCGCTGACGCACTCCCCGACGCACTCCCCGACGCGCTCCCTGACGCGCTCCCTGACAGCCGCGCTGATGTCGCCGCCGACACGGCGTCTGACACATCGGGCTCCGACACCGGCGTCGACGCCGGCAAACCAGGAGTCTTCTGCGGAGCCGCTGCGACGGGAACGACGTGCGGAGCAGGCCAAATCTGCTGCTTCAACACCTCCTTTGGCGGCGGCGTCTGCCTCGGCTCGGGCTCGTCGTGTGCGAGTGGCTCGTCGCGCATCACGTGCACCGGAAGGGCCGATTGCGCCGCCGGTCAGGTCTGTTGCGTGAATCGACTCAAAGGGAGCGGCTACCTCCTCGGCACGGTCTGCGAGACGACCTGCACGCCGATCAGCGCCAGTTACAGCACGTACGAGGCTTGTTCTTGGCTACATCCGGATGCGGCCGAGTGTGCAGCGCCGAAGAGCTGCTTGGCGACGGGCAGTCCGTTTGGTGAGTGTCTTTGAGCCTCTTGTGGGCTCGACGACATCATTCTTACCGCCCTTGCCGTCCTTACCGTCCTTACCGTCCTTACCGCCGAGTCCTCAACAAGAGAGTGCTTTCCAGAACAATCGCCGTATCGGGCGTCATGCCTCATCGAGCCTCGGGAGTGTCGACTCCGCGATAGGCATGTTCGGATGTCGTCCTTCGTCCGAGAAGAGACTTCTCGAGCCCGACGTCGACGAGGTTTCCGGGCAGCGCATCGAATGCGTTGTCGTGCTCCACGTGAGACCACTACGCCCCCACCAACCCGCGCGCTTCCCGCGGGGCCGCGTTCGTCACCTCCGATTCTTCCAGCCTCGAGAAGCGCGCCAATGTTCTCCCAAGCTCGATGCTCACGGTCGCCTTCGCCGGAAGCACCACGTGCAACGACGTCGGCCCATCGGGAGGCAGCTCCTCGAGGAGCGCGCGGAGCTTGTCGACGACCCACTCGGCGATCTCGTCGATCTCGGGCCATCGAACGTGCACGCGCGAAAAGCGTCCATCACTCCCGCGCTCGAAACGCACGTGGTGCCCCGTGGACTCTCCGTGGAGCGCGACGTCCCAGAGGTCGACGATCTCGATCTCGCGCAGCGCACTCTTCGGCTCGAGCGCCGCGAGGAGCGCCGGCAACGGGCCGACGTGGGCGATCCGCAACGTCTCGATACGCGCGAAGAGAGGCGAGTCGAACACCCAACGCAGCTCGCCCACCGGATTGAACGGGCGTGCCCAGATCTTCGCGCAGACGCCGAGGTGTCGCACGTTCGGCAAGGCGCACGCTTCGGCGATGCGCCGAGCGACTTCCGTCGGAGTGTCCGCCACCCACTCGAACGCGACCGACTCGAGCGCGAGCGGCGTTGCCTGCGAAGCGAGCTCGGCCATGCGACGAGCGTCGAGTCCGGCGACGTGACGAAGTGCGCGCATCACGGGGTGCGTGACGAGGCGAACGGCGTCGTCCTTCTCGCCGAATCGACCGCTGAGGCCCAAGCGCTCGACGGTGCTCCATTCGTCGCGTCCGAGGAGCGCTGCGCACTTCGGGCCCGTGAGCGGCGAAAGAGCGCACCGCGCGAGGAAACCACGCTCGAAGCGCGTGCCCATCCGCTGGAGATGCGGCGCGAGTGGTCCGGCCCACGCCTTCCAGTGACGGTGCGCGAGGGCTCTCTCGCGTTTGGCGTTCGTCGCGTCGAGGCCTCGCTCGAGACGGGCGAACTGGAGCGCGATGAACTCGCCGCGTGGATCGCCTTGCTCGGTGAGCCAGTCGGCGTAGACGAGGCGCGCAGCGTCGCTCGCCGGATCCGCGTGCACGGCCGCGAGCAGCGTGTCGCCGTCCTTGGTCTTCGCCGTCTTCGCCACGATGTGGGGACCTCTCGCGTCCCGATCGCCTTCCATTTTCGGTCAGCCAAGGTCAGCGAACCCGTCGCCCTCTGGCTACGAGTGCCCGCCCGAGACGCCGTCGACCCAGCGCTGCGCGGTCGCGGACGTGAGTGTGAAGCTCGCCTCGACGCGCGCCCGCGAGACGACCGTGCCCTCTCTGTCGAAGACGGTGACGATCCCGTGGGGATCATCGTCGTCGGGTACGATGTCGAGATCGACCCGAAGGCGCGCGCCGTCCGCCCCTTGGACGTTCGTGCTGCGGTGCAGCTGCGCGTTGCGCTGCTGCAGGTGTCGCGCGCGCACCTCGTTCGCGGTCTTCACCAGTACGGCGAAGGCGCTCACGTCGATCGGCTTCGGGTTGCGCTTGTCGCGTCCCATCGTCCACGGGCCCACGAGCGCGGGCTCCGTCTCGCCCTCGGCGGTCATCTCTACCGCCCACCCGTCGTCGTTCTCGTTCTTGATGATCTTGGCCGACCACCCGTCCGCCCGCCACAGCTTCGGATCCTGTTCCTCGGGCCTGAGCGGGCGATCGATCGTGGTCATGTCCAACGGCTATGGGCCGGCGCTATCGGGAATTCCAGCGCGGCAGGTCACGCGAGTGACGAAGCCCTTCTGCGCGCGCGATCGAGCGCGTGGACGTGACGTGGCGGAAGGGTCCGCTGGCGGTGCCGAGCCGCCGTCTGCCACGGCGATCCCGTTGCATGCCATCGCGCGGGAAGTGGCAGCGCGACGAGAGACACGCCGCCGAACGCCCGCCCGCCGTCGAATTTCATTCGGGTGACGGCGATCGCTCTCGGCACACCGGCTGCAGTGGGGCCGAACGCTCGCCGCCGGTCGGGCGAGCTCCAACCCTCCGCAGGAGACGCTCATGTCCCGTTCGATTTTCACCCTCCCTCTTCTCGCCGCGCTCGCCCTCGCAAGCGGCTGTACTGCTCTCCCGCAAGGTGCGGAGGACGAAGCCACTGGCACATCCTCCGATGCCCTCAGCCTCCTCAACTGGTGGGCGACCAGCGAGGTGATCGGCCCGCACGCCGAGTCCTATCGCGGCGCCCAGGTCGCGACCCTCGACGGCGTGACGTACATGGTCCATTCGGGCCGCTGTGGCTCGTGGACCTGCGGCGGCGCGGGCGAGTCGAAGGAGATCTGGTGGAGCAAGCTCGGCACTGCTGGGTGGGGGCCGCACCAGAAGATCTCGGGCCAGTCTGCCGCGCACAAGGTCAGCCTCGCCGCCTTCAATGGCTATCTCTACATGATTCACAGCGGTAGCGACGACGGCTCGACCGACGTCTGGCTCTCGCGTTTCTCGCCCGCTTCGCAGACGTGGTCGGCCAATTACCGGCTCTCCTACTCGAGTAAGGGTGGTCCGCCCGCCATCGCCGCGTTCGGCAGCTCGCTCCGCTTCGTCGGCGTCAACCCGGCCAACGATCAACTGTGGATGGCGAGCATGGACGGCGGCGAGGTGTTCACGCCCGCGCAGCTCCTCTCCGGCCAGTACTCGGTGTCGCGCGTCTCGCTCGCGGTCTTCGGCACCAAGACCATGCCGGCGCGGCTCTTCATGGCGCACCGCGCGGGGGCGACCAGCGACGTCGTCTACAACTCGTTCAACGGCGCGTCGTGGGGCGCCGATCTGACGATCCCGGTCGGGCCGGCGGGAGCGGCACTCCAGGCAACCGAGCCGGTGCTCGCGAGCTCGGGAAGTTACCTCCACCTCATCCATCGCCGTCCGGGCTCCGATGCCGTGTGGTGGACGTACTTCGACGGCACGAGCTGGCCGAGCGAGATCACCCTTGGGACCCGAACCACGACGTACGACCCTTCCCTCGCCACGACGAGCACGGGCATGGTGCTGATCACCACCACGAACGACACGTGGAACACCCACGTGGAGTCGCGCTACCTCTGGAGCTCGCTCTACACCGCGCCGCTGATCTTCTTCCCCACGGCCGCTCCCGCGCCGACCGTCGTCTCGCCGTGACGGCTGCGTCGGATACGGCGATGCGACTCATCGCCGTATCTGGCGGCCCTCTCTCACGCCACCCACGACTCGTTTCCTCGTATCGCTGAGGAACGAAAAATGCGCGGCGCCGCGGTGCGCAGCTAGGCTGAGCGGATGATGCGCCTCGTGCTGTCGATCGTCCTCGCCGTCGGGCTGCTCGCCGCGTGTCCCGCTTCGAAGGAGGGCGCGCCGCCTGCGACGTGCGCCAAGGTCGGCGATGCGTGCACGTTCGCGCCGGGAAAGCTCGGGCTCTGCATCGAGCCGGCTGGCGGCGGCACACCGATCTGTCAGTCGCAGCACTGATGCTTCGTCGCGCGGGCGAACCTCCGACGAGGTGCTCACGACGGAAGTGTCTCCGCCTCCAGGACAGCTCTGCTCCCGAGATGGAGCCGCGCACCTTCGGTCAGACGGTTGCTCGCGCCGGTGACGTCAACGGACGCGACGACGCGCCGGGTGCTTGGCCCAGTGATCCGTAACGCCGGCTCTCCTGAGGAGCGCCACCACGCGGCAAGCTGCTAAGGTCGACGAAACGTGGCCTCCGCCGAGCTCCGTTACTCCGTCGCCCGCGGCTCGATGTCCGGCACCCCCATCGTCGGGGCCGTCGATCACTTCGTCGCCCGCCACGGGCGCGCAGCGGGCTACGAGGTGCGCGCCCGCCTGCCCGCGCCCTGGACCGAGTGGATCGATCCGAACGCCCCGAGCTTCGGGCTCCTGGGGAGCCGCTGGTATCCCTATCCGTTCGTCGGCGCGCTGGCGCGGACGATGGCCGCCGCGGTGCGAGTGACGGACGAGGACTCCTTCGTGCGCGACCTCGCCGTCGCCGGGATCGACGCCGCGATGGGCACGGCGATGCGCATCGTCCTGCGCTACGCGGTGTCGCCGACCGCGCTCGCAAGCAAGGCCGAGGAGTCGTGGCGACTCTTCCACGACTCAGGTCGACTCTTGGTCCTCTCGCTCACCGGCAACGAGCTCGTCACGCAGGTCGCCGAGTGGCCAGGGCACGACGTCGTCGTCTGCAAGCTCAACATGGAGGTCCAGCGCCGCCTCCTCGAGCGCACCGGCGCGCGTCATGTCATCGGCCACCGCGACAAGTGCGTGGCGTGGGGACACGCCGCCTGCGTCAGCCGGGTGCGCTGGAGCGAGAGGTAGCCGATCGCCTGCTACCCTCGGCGCGCTCGCTCGCCGCGATCCCGCAGTCGCACCGGCTCCCGGCGAAGCTGCGCCTCCTGTCGACGAAGCGGCCGTGAGACCAGAGCCCGCGAGGGCATCTCCGCATCGGCGATCCACCCTCGCGGTGTTGCATGCAACGCCGCGCCGGAATTCATCCGCCCGACGCCGGCGTCGTCGACGCGCTTGCCGTCCGCAGAAACGTCGCTCAGATGCGCTGCGACGCGACTGGGCATGCTCCGTGCTCGGCGGCCGACATGCACGTTGCCTCCCTCACGCTCGCACGCTCGCTCGCCTTCGCGCTCCCCACCCTGATCTTGGCGTCGAGTGGCTGCGCCGCGCCCACCCAAGCCGACGACGGCGCGGAGAACTCGCTCGCGACGGTCGGCGAGCCGCTCGCCGGTGGTAGTTTCGACGCCAACGGCGACGGCGTCGCCGACACGTTCTCGGTCTCGTCGAGCGGCGTGTCGATCACCAACGGCCAGACGCACACGAGCCACTTCTACAACCTCACCGGCGCCTTCTCCGTATACGGCCACGCCGACACCGACGGGCAGCCAGGCGAGGAGCTGGTGGTCGTCGCCGGCGGCGGCGTGTCGGTCCTCCGCGACCGCAATTTCAGCTCGTTCTTCTACAATTTCACGGGTCCCTTCGCGATCAACACCGTCGCCGACTGCGACGGCTGGCCGGGGGCCGAGATCGTCGTCGTCACGAGCGGCGGCATCAGCACGTTGAGAGACCGCAACCGGAGCAACCACTTCTACAACTTCACCGGCAACTTCGCGATCAAGGCGGTGTCCGACACCGACGGGTATGCGGGCGCGGAGATCGTGGTCGTCACCACCGGCGGGGTCTCGACCCTGCGAGACCGCAACACGAGTGACGCCTTTTACAACTTCAGCGGCAACTTCGTCGTCAACGCGGTGAAAGACACCGACGGCAGGCCAGGCGACGAGCTGGTGATCGCCACGACGAGCGGGCTCCTGCTGCTCTCCGACTCCAACGGCTCGAGCCGGAGCTACGCCATCTCCTCGAGCTTCGGGATCAACACCGTCACCGACACGGACGGGGTCGCGGGCGGCGAGGTGGTCCTCACACGCGCCGGGGAGATCGCCGTGCTCTCCGACCGCACCGGCGCGATTCGCTCGTATCTGATATCGGGCGACTACAAGATCAACAAAGCCTCCGAGACCAATGGCGTCGCGGGCGACGAGCTGGTCGTGGTCATCGGCACGGGCATCCGGGTGATCGACGATCACGCGCACGCGTACAAGGACTACGCCATCTCGAGCGACTTCACCGTGGCCGGCGTCGTCGATACCGACGGGCAGCCGGGCGCCGAGGTCGTCGTCGTGGTGCCCGGCGGTGCACGCCCCGGCATCGTCGTGCTCCACCCGCGCGTGAAGACGTCCAAGGAGTACGGGTTCGCCCCGATCCCGATCGTCGAGTCGATGTCGGACCGCGACGGCAAGCCGGGCGCCGAGATCGTAGTGCGCCGAGGGACGTCCTTGCACTGGCTGATCACCGACCGCACTGGGACGGTGGTGCCGCTCTGATCCGCGAACGCGTCGGTGTCGTCGTCAATGGCGGATAGGTCGTCAGTTTGCCAGGCGCTCCAGGACCGATCGGCGCTGCGAACGGAACCCTTCGTCTCTGGCTCGACTCGTCATCGACCTCGCATGACCACGCTGTACAATGGCGTGACGAGCATTTTTCAGCACCCTGCTCGGGCACAGGGAGCTCGATCGAGCGTTGGATGGCTCGATTCCGCAACCGCGGCCACGCCGGTGTCGAGTCTCCTGCATGCACCTCGCAACCCTCGCCGTCGTGGCCGTCTCGTTCTGTGCTGCATCTCCGTTGCTCGGGTGTGGCGGCTCCGTCGCCGCCTCGTCCGACCGAGCGGACGTCGGCAGCGTGGGCCTCGTCGACGCGCACGGGCCCGACAAGCCCGACGTAGATCCTGCTCCGAGCGACGGCGGCCCCGTCGACGGCGGTTCATTCGGTCTCGACGTCGACCTCGTCGACACCAACGACGAGCCAAAACCGACCACGTCGCCACCGCCGGAACTGCCGCCGCCCCAGCCGGAGAGGGCAGAGACGCCGAGCAGCTCGTTCTACGGATGGCAGAACCTCACGGGCGGGTACGCGGGCACCGCCGTGGCACTCGGCTCGTTCTTCGGCCGTCAGTATCAAAGGTTGAACGGAGGCACGGCCGTCGGATTCGTCATCTTCGGGCTCGGCAGCCCCGTCGTGCACTGGGCGCACGGTCACGCGCTTCGCGGCTTCGCGGCCCTCGGGCTCAACGTGGTGCTGCCGGTCGTCACGGGGCTCATCGGCTCCTACGGCGATCACTGCACCGGGCACGAGGAATGCGAGGTCGATCTGACGCCCCTCTACGTCGGTGTGACGGTCGGCATGCTTGCGGCGCCGGTGATCGATGCGCTGACGATGGGCTACGAGGACGCGCCCATCGAACCGAAGAAGCTCACCTCCGCCGAGCCCTCGACGTGGCATCCGAGAGCGTGCAGATCGCGCGTAAGGACGCCCACGGGGTCGCGACGACGCTGCTCGGTGTGACCGGCAGCTTCTAGCCTCGGCACCCCCCTTCGGGCCCTCGCTGCAAGCGCTTCAACGCCTCCGAACCGTCCCACCCTCGCTCGCGCGAGGCGCGTTCGACCCTCCGAACCGTCCCTCCCACGTTGCCGGCAAGCATCTCGAGGCTCCGAACCGGCCCGTCCGAGCTTGCGACCGAGCTTCGAGACCCTCCGAACCGGCCCGCCGCTCGCGCCGGCAAGCAGTTGGACCCTCCGAACCGGCCTGCCATGCTTGCTTCAAGCATTCCGACCCTCCGAACCGGCCCGCCATGCTTGCTTCAAGCATTCCGACCCTCCGAACCCGGTCGCGCCCGGCGAAGCGAAGGCGCGAGCGCGGTCGTTTCACGGCATCCCCGCAACGTTGCCGGCGCCGGCGCTGTCGGCTCCCATCTTCGGCTTCGTGCACTTCTCGAGCACGTCATCGACGAACGGGTGGCAGTACGAGGCGGCGGAGTTGATGCTGGCGCACGTCGGAGCGGTGTCGAGATCGACCGCGGGTTTCTCCTCAGGAGCCGGCTTCGGGGAGGGTCGGCTCCGGCCGCTTCGGGCCGCCACGGCGCTCCGCGATGGATTGGCTCGCCCGGCACCGAGTGATACCGAACGTCCTGTGCACGCGCCCTCCGCCCCCTGCATCGCAGCCGTGATCCTGTTCGGCATTCCGGCGTGTTCCTCGAGCTCGTCGTCCGTCGAACCAGCGGACTCGACGGCGGCATCGGACGGTGCCGTCGACGACTCCTTGGACATCGACGGTTCGTTCGACGGCGCGTCGGAGGTCACCGCGCTCGACGCGGGCGACGCGGCTGCCCACGACGCAGCACCTGCAGACGCGCCGAGCGAGACGCTGCGGTTCGCCTTCGTCGGGTGCAACCGCCTTCAGTCGAAGGACGCGACGGCGGCGAACCCCAGCACCGCCAACGTCGCGCAGCTGCAGCGCACCTTCGACGAGATCGCCGCGCTCGATCCGAAGCCGTCGGTCTTCTTCCTGGCCGGAGATCTGGTGCTCGGCCTCACCGACGCGCCGACGTTGAAGGCGCAACTCGAAGCGTGGAAGCCGCTCTGGGAGGCCTCTTCCGCGAAGGCGGCGGGCATTCGATTGATCGCGCTGCCCGGCAATCACGAGGCCGAGACGAAGGACGCGAGCGGAACCGAGGTCCCGTACGACGGCGCCGAAGCGACATGGCTCGCCGCGATGGCGCCGTACATCGCCGGGTCGAACGGTCCGACCGCTGGCGGCGCGGACGGCCTCGCCACCGATCAGAGCCGCCTCACGTACTCGTTCGACATCGGCGCCACGCACTTCGTGGTGCTCGACACCGATCCGATGGGGACGGCGGGCGGCACCGTGCCGGTGAAGTGGATCCACGCCGATCTTGCGGCCGCGCGGGCGGCCGGCGCCAAGCACATCTTCGCGCTCGGCCACAAGCCGGCCTATCCCGCGCCGGCCGCGCCAACCGACGGCTTCACCGACGCGACGACGCGTGACGCGTTCTGGAGCGCCCTCGAGTCGGTGCACGCCGAAGCGATGCTCGCGGCGCACAATCATCTCTGGTTCTCGACCCAACCTCATACCGGCTCGACGTGGCAGATCGTCGCCGGGAACGGCGGGAGCAAGCTGGAGAAGGGCGTCACCGGCGCCGACGCTTACTATGGCTTCACCGTCGTCGACGTCGCCGCGACGACGGTCACGCTGACCAGCTACGGTCGCGCGCTCCCCGTTGCCGGTTACGCTGCCGCGGCACCCGCGACCGAGACGCCCACGACCGTTCGAGCGAAGCTGGATTTGACGGTGAAGTGACCTCGGCGAGTGGATCGACGGGCCGTGTCACGCCCCCGGCCACGTGATCTTCCCCCGCTTTGGTGGACAGGTTGATTATGCAGCCGTCTCGACCATGGCGGTCTTCTATTCGAATTCGATGGGACTGACGTAGCCGAGGTGAGAGTGCAGTCGCTCGGGGCTGTAGAAGTTCTGGATGTACTCGCCGATCGAGAATTCAGCCGCGGCCCGGGTCGGTACCAAGCGTGATCGATGACGTCGACGCGCGCGGTGGCGAAGAAGCTCTCGGCAAAGCGGGGGATCTTCATCCGTCGCCGGACGCTGCGTGGTTTAGTCAGACTGCGGGCGGGGTCATTGCGACGAATCGGTCGTCTCAGGCGACAGGCGACGCACGCGGGGGCCCCAGTTATCAGTCGACCGCGGGTCTCGCACACCATTGGCCAGTGCGCGGTGCTTTCTCCCGACGTCCGGCGACCATCGCCGACCGCGACTTCCTATGGACGCTCCGTCGTGATGCGTTTCGCGAGGGTGCGGAGCCGCTCTTCGGCTGGAACGATGAACAGCGAAGAGTCGAGGCGGATGCTGAATTCGGAGCCATTCCGGTCGAGATCCTCGAACGGGACGGCAGGCCTGTTGGCTACATCTGCGTTCTCCACCGGGAGGACCACGACTTCCTCGAAGAGATTGCGCTCGCGGCTAACACGCGAAACTGCGGTCTGGGACGCAAGCTGGTCGGCGAGGTCATGAAGAGGGCTGGTGCGCGCGGCGTGCCGTTGCGGCTGAGTGTTCTGGTGAACAATCCCGCTCGACGCCTCTACGATCGGCTCGGCTTTCGCGTGACGACGCTCGTGCATCCGCGTGTCGCCATGGAGTGGTCGTAGTGCACCCGGATGATATCGTGCAGGCGCAACGGTAGTCTGCGTCGATACCGACGCGCTCGCTGTGGCCGTCGCCTCATCGTGAGCGTCGAAGACGAGGTCTCCTTGGTGCGTCGATCACTCTCCTGGTTACTAGCGGCGCCCTTGGCGTGTTCGTCTTCGTCCGCGCCGGCATCGGCCGAAGCAGGCGCGGACGCCTACGCCGGCGACGCCGTGGTGAACGACGCGACGAACGTGGATGCTTCGACGAGCGACATGACCGACGTCAGCGACGGAGGCCCGCACGATTCGCCCTGGCCGACCTACGCCTATAGCCCGACGTCGGAGGGGTGCGACCGGACAATCTTCTACCGCGACGCACGCGGCGCTGCTGACGGCATGCTCGTCGAGCTCGTCCCGGTATCGTCGGCGGCTCGGTGCGAAGACGTCTCGAAAGCGTACTGCACTCCGGGCACGGCCCCCTGTCGCGTGAGCGGAAGTGGGTGGCCGGTGGTCGCCCCCGAGAACGCACTCCACCAATTTCAGGACTTCGGCCCGTCGGGCATGTCCGAGTACCCAGGCACCCTCGAGGGTGGCAACGAAGTGATCACGTTGCCGAGCCGAGGCATGAAGATGCTGGTTTGCGAGACGCTGCAGCTGGCAGGCGGCAGCGTACCGGCGGCCGAGGCCGATCGTTGTCTCCACGACGCGAGCTACACGTCACCGAGCGTCGGCGGCGGCTGGTGCGTCACCAACGATCCGGCGTTGATCGGCCCTACCTGCACGGGACTCGGATCCGTGCAGGCGCTCCGACTGTTCGACATGCTCGGGCGCCAGCTCTATTTCGTGCCGCCGCGTCCCAAGCCTGACGCAGGTTGAGTAGGGCGTTCGCTCGGCGAGCGCTCATGTCGTCGGGCATGCGATCCACCGAACATCCTCGACGCCTCGCGTGGGCGCGATCTGGATTCGAACCCTGCGCAGGTTCAACTCTGATCGCTCAGGGTTTCTCGCCAGATCCAACCCTGGGGACGAACCCGCGCGTCCGCGACGCCATCAACAGTTCGAGTGGTTTCCAAGCGGAGTTGAACCCACGGCACCAACCCGCGCGCGCGACCCACCGCGCACGCCGCCAACGCCAGCCCGGGAGGGGAGGATAGAGAAAAGGCGACCGGGGCCTAGCCACCGATCGCCTTCTTTTTACGGCACTTCCTGGAGCGGGAGACGGGATTTGAACCCGCGACGTCCACCTTGGCAAGGTGGCACTCTACCACTGAGTTACTCCCGCAACTTCCACGCGCGAACCGTTCGGTCCGTCGTGAGGGATGGTCTTTTAGGCAACCCGCCCGCCCTGGTCAAGCTTCGAATGCAACGACCCGTGACGATCGCATCGCGGCACTGAAAAGCCACACGCGTCGCACGCTCGGCCTCACCCACGGTCGGCGCCCACGCCAGCACTCCCGCTCCCTCTCTTTCGCCATCGTGCAGATTCCTTCTCGACACACGCCCTACCCGTGGTACGTTCTCGACATAACCCCCTAGCTTTGGACGGACCCGCCGAGGACGTACGCAAATCCATGGACAACCGCACGCCTCAAAAAAACGCTCCTCCTCCCTCGCGCCGCGGTCCTCCGCCGAGCGGGCCCACCAGCACGCGCGATCGCGATCCACTGCAAGAGCGCGGAGGCGGATTCGCCTGGCTGCTCGCGCCGCACCCAGGACGCATTCGTGCAGTGCCCGTACACGCCGGAGGCATCCTCGGTCGTGACGAAGAGAGTGCTCTGCGCATCGATGCGCCGGGCGTCTCGGCGAATCACGCGCGCGTCGATCTGTTGCCGAAGGTGCCGGGGGGCCCTTCCGAGATCTACGTGACCGACGCGGGGACCACGGCGGGAACGTACGTCAGCGGGATGCGCGCGCAGCGCACGGTGCTTCACGACGGTGATTTGCTCCGCGTCGGCGGGGCGATCGCGCTCGTCGTCGAGAAAGACATCGGCAGCTACGACGGCAACGTGATCGACGAGTCGGGCATCGTGCGGGGCGCACGATCGCGACGCGGTTGGTATGCAGCCGTCGAACGCGCGCTCGCCGAGCCACGAGATGGCAAACGAGCGGCGATCGTCATCGGTCCGCACGGGGCAGGGCGTCGAACGGTGGCGCGCAAGCTCCTCGCAGGGTTCGGCGTCGAGGTCGCTGCCGACGGTGGGCTCCCCGGTGAGGTCGATGTCGCGCTCATCGCCGAAGAGGCACTGGAAGTGGCGATCTCGCGCGCGGCGAGCGGCAACTCGGTGGTGCTGCGCAACCTCGGTCGCGTACCGGTGAGTGCGCAGCTGATCGTCGCGCGGGCGCTCGGAGAGCACCTCGACGCAGCGGTGATCGCCGTCTTCGAGGAAGCCCCGAGCGCGCTCGCCGAGGCGCTTTCGGCGCAGCTCGGTCTCCATCGCATCGAGATCCCCTCGCTCGAGCTACGTCGCGAAGAGATCCCGACCATCATTCGTACGCGCTTCGAGAAGCGGGGGGTCAACGCCAATCGCCTCTCGATCGAGCTCTACGAAGCGCTGACGCGCGCGGCGTGGCCGGGTGAGGTCGGCGAGCTCGTCGACTTGCTCGATCGCATCGCAGCGGCGCATCCCGACGTGCCGCGCCTCGGGCCCGAGCACCTGGTGCGTCCGCTCTCGCGACGGGGTGGTCGCAACCTCGCGCGTCCGGCGCAACCCGAGGGGGCGAGCGACGCCGATCGCATTCGCGCAGCGCTGGTGGAGGCCAAGGGGTCGGTCGCTGCGGCGGCGCGGGCGCTTCGTCTCTCGCGGCAGGCGCTCTATCGTGAGGCCGCGCGCCTCGGCATCGACATCCGGCGAACCCGGGACGACGCCGACGTCGGCACTTGAGCGCACCTGAGCGGCGCACTCCGCCGTCCGGACTTGCTAGTATGGGCCCCCCCATGAAGCCGCTCATTCACCTCGAAGGCAAAGTCGCGATCGTCACCGGCGGCAGTCGTGGCATCGGCGAGTCGATCGCGCGCGCGTTCGCTGCGCATGGTGCCAAGGTCGTCATCGCGTCGCGCAAGGTCGAGGGCTGCGAGAAGGTCGCGCGTTCGATCTGCGACGGTGGCGGAGACGCGATCGGCGTCGCCTTCCACGCAGGCGATTTGACGGCGCCGCAGAAGCTGCTCGACGCCTCGCTCGCGAAGTTCGGCAAGGTCGACGTCTTGGTCAACAACGCCGCCACCAACCCTCACTTCGGCCCGTTTCTCACGGTCGAACAAGGGCAGTGGGAGAAGACGTTCGAGGTCAATTTACGCGGCTATTTCGAGATGTCGCGCACCGTCGCCCGCCACCTCGGTGATCGCGGCGCGTCCGGATCGATCCTCAACGTCGCCAGCGTCGTCGCGCTCAGTGGGGCGCCGCTGCAAGGGGTCTACGCGATGACCAAGGCGGCGGTCATCTCGATGACCAAGACGTTGGCGGTCGAGCTCGCGGCGATGAACATTCGCGTCAACGCTCTCGCTCCGGGCGTCGTCGACACGCGCTTCGCCTCCGCGCTGGTGCACAACCCCGACATCAACAAGCTGATCATGGATCGCACGCCGATGAAGCGCGTCGCTCATCCCGACGAAATGGCGGGCGCCGCGCTCTACCTCTCGAGCGACGCGGCCAGCTACGTCACCGGCCACACGATGGTCGTCGACGGCGGGCTCACCATCTCCGGGTTCTGAGCGTGAGCGTGATCGTCCTCTTCGATCTCGACGGCACCGTGCTCACCTTCGCCGATGCGTCTCCGGGGCCGGGGCGCGCGTCGATGGAGCGGGCGATGTTCCTCCTCCACGGGCTCGCCGGAGCCTCCAAGGGAATGCGCTTCGCCGGCGGCACCGATCGAGGCATCGCGCGTGCGCTGCTCGCGCGCACGGGGATGGCGGCCGAGGCGATCGACGACGCCATCGATCCGTTCCTCGCGACCTATGCCGCCGAGCTGCGCACCGAGCTGAAGACGCGACGTTACAGGCCGGTCGGTGACGTCGTCGAGACGGCGCGTGTGCTCCGCGAGAAGGGCGCGCTCGTCACCGTCGCCACCGGCAACACGCGCGAAGGAGCCCGTTTGAAGCTCGATTCAGCGGGCCTCACGCATTGCTTCGATCTCTCGCGCGGCGGCTTCGGTTGCGACGCCGAAGAGCGTCCCGACGTGCTTCGTGCCGCTTTGAAGCGCTCGCGCGCCAGCGAAGGTCACGAAAATGCCCCGGTGGTGGTCGTCGGCGACACCGAATACGACGTCTCCGCAGCACGCGCGATCGGCGCCAAATGCGTCGGCGTGGCCCTTCGTGACGAGGTGCGCGAAGAGCTCCAGCGGGCAGGCGCCGACCTCATCGTCGACGACTGCGGACCGGCCGTGATCGACGCCATCGCGAGCGTCTCCCGCGAGCTCGCGAGTCGCTAGCTCGCTCGGTCGCCGAACTACTCGAGTCGCTCCGCCAAGCGCTCGGCGGCGCGCAGGGCCATCGCCATGATCGTCATCTGCGGATTGACGCCGAGGCTGCTCGGCACCGCGCTCCCGTCCATCACGTAGAGCCCGGCGACCTCGTGCGTCTCGTGATCGGGACCGAGCACGCTGGTGCGTGGATCGGTCCCCACGCGGGCCGTGCCGAGCGGATGAAAGGCCGTGATTTCCAGGTCGCTGGCGCGCAGCTTGCGATGCGCCAGGCCCTCGATGTCGGCGCGCGAGGAGACCTCCGGGGTGCCAGCGATGAACGGATAGATGCGCTTGGCGCCGGCCGCGAGATAGACCTCGCAGAGGCGCACTACGCCACGTTGCAAGCGTGCGAGATCATGATCGTTGAGGTCGTAGGTGATGAGCGGCTTGCCTCCGGGACCGGCACGCACCGCGCCGCGCGAGGTGTCCTTGACCATCAGGCCGAAGGTCGCGATGTGTGGAAAGCGCGACATGATCTCCATCAGGCGCTTGCCGACGTAGGGCACGCCGACGGCGGTGATGTCGAAGGGGGTCGAGCCGCCTTCGAGCATGATGCCTTCCGTGGCGAGATCTTCGATGGCGTAGGCCTGGGGAATGCCGCGCGACTGATCGATGACCTCGTCGAACATCGCCAGCACCTTCGTGGCGGGATGAATCGAGAGGTTTTTTCCCAGCATCGGCGCGCGAAGGCCGGCCTTGCGCAAGATCACCGGCGTGACCAGCGCGCCGCCGGCGATGACGACGGCAGCTGCTTTGACGACGAAGCGACGACCCGATCCGAGCGTGCCGGCGACTCCCCGGGCGCGTCCGGCGACAGTGACGATCTCGTCGACTTTGGCGGCGGTGACCAGCTGCGCGCCTCGTTCGAGCGCTGCCGGCACGTAGCTGACGTCGGTCGAGCGCTTGGCGCCGGTGGGACATCCGAAACAGCAGATGCCCTGACCGTCGCATCCTTCGGTGTTGCGACGGAGCGGTCCGTGATGGAGGAGGCCGAGCTTGCGCGCGCCGCGTTCGATGACGCGCCCGACGCCACCGAGGAACTCGGCCTCAGCCGGCGCGACGCGGAGCATGGCCTCGACCTGTTGGTAGTACGGCGACATCGACTCGGCGGAGAAGCCGAAGAGCCCGAGGTCGCGTCGCCACTCGGAAAAAACAGGCTCCGGCGCGCGATAGCAGGTGCCGCTGTTGATGACCGTTGAGCCGCCGACCGCGCGACCGGCCCACACCGGGACGCCGACGTTGCCCCACGCGAGGGTGAGCCCCATGTCGCGATAGAGCAGCTTGGTCATGTCGTTGCCGCGTCCGTTGAACGACGAGCGACGGTGGTAATCGCCCTCCTCGAGGAGGAGCACCGCGCGTCCACGACGGGCGAGCTCGTACGCGGCTGCGGCGCCACCGGCTCCGGTGCCGACGACGACGACCTCCGCTTCGAGCTCCAGCGTTTCGTCGCGTGCGTCACCCACCGCGCCGACGTCGCGACCGTTCGTCACTTGCGCCATCCATCGCGGCGGCTCGTCCTTGACGGCGTCGGTCTCGTAGCGACAGCCGACGTGCGCGTACATCTCGGGCGCGTCGAAGTGCGCGTACTTGATTGGCGAGAGGAGCGCGTGGAGCGACGAGCGGACGAGGTGCGTGCGACCTCCCGCCCATGCCTCGAGGTGCGCCTCGGCGACGTCACGATTCAGCTTGGAAAAAGGCTTGCCGCGCGTCGGCAAGGTCGAGAGCTCGGCCAGCCAGAGGAGCGCGCGGTAACCCTTCCAAACGGACGCCGGCAGCCCACGCATCATGCGCGTGAGGCGTGTCAGCGTCGCCGGACCTCCTCCATCGAGCAGCGTGCCCGAAGGAAGGGCGGCCGCCGCGAGCGCGATGACGATCGCTTCTTCGCGGGACGAGAGCGACCACGACTGCGCGGTCGCGAACGGGTCACGCGTCGGCCCGGACGATCCGGCGGTCTCACGCGCGGCAGAGGAAGGGCTCGTAGGCTCCCGCAGGGCGGCTGACATATCGAGTATTCTGTATCAATAGAACACTCAAATCCAGCCCAATTCAGCGGCGCGCTCGTTGATCAGGCCAAACCGGCGCGCCTTCGCACGAACCAATGGAGGGACATCGCCAGCGCCGCGAGCGCACCCCAGGCCCACGCAGGGAGAATCGGCGACACCGTTCGCTCGAGCGCGACCAGCGCGGCCGTCGGGGTCGGCAGGTCGCCTTCCTTGCCTGGCGAGACCACCGCGCCGCCCGTCCACTTCGCCAGCTTCTCGAGGTTGTCGCGGTTCGGCCGGGTGTCGGCCCACTCGCTCCCGCCTCGCTCACAAGCGCCGAGCGTACGCGTCGCCAGCGCACCGAGGGCGGGCTCGACGTCTTGCTCGGAGATGCCGAGACGAATCGCCCACGCGCCCTCGGGGAGACCGGCAGCGGCCCCGAGCGGCACGAGCGCGGGCGGCGTCGCATCGAGAGGGACGTCGAGCGTGCTCGGTGCATCTTCTCCGACGCGGATGCGCGGCGCGGTGATCGGCGCGAAGGCAGCGCGGAGGCGCGCGGGTCCGAGCACTGGCGAGGCCTCGATGCGAAGGGCAGCTGGCGCTCCCGCGAGGCAATCGGAGTTGCCGCTCGCGTGCACGAGCTTGGCGCGCACCGGCTCGTAGCGCACGTCGCGCATCAGCCATCCGAGGAGCCCTCGGAAGAGCGCATCGAAGCCGCGGCCGCCGTTCTTCGCCGCCGAGGGCCCCGAAGCGAGGAGGCGCGTCGAGTCGAGACCGAGGGCGATCGATCGACCATCGCCGATGTCGCCGATCGCGAGCACGGGCATCGGCTTGCCGCTCGGCGTCTTCCGACGTGGATGCGTCCAGAGCGCGACGCCGCCGTGGAGTGTGTCTCCGAGCACGTTTACCCCTGGAAATGCAGGCAAGTCGTCGTCGCTGGTGGCCATCAGCGCCTCGAGCTCGGCGAGGATCGGCGAGGCCCGCGCGGCCGGAGTCCGCACCGGAACGAACGGCGCGCTGTCGACGCCTTGGCTGACGTCGATGACCTTCGGGATCTCGACCGGCGTCACGCGCGCCAGGGCAGTGCCGGCATAGCCGCCGTTGGAGAACGAGTTGGGTCCGCCGATGTGGACGAGCCCGCCGCCCTTCTCGACGTAGCGCGCGATCGCCGGCAGGTGCGGCGTGAGACCGTAGGGCTCGGCGTCGAAGTCCTGGAAGATGA
This sequence comes from Deltaproteobacteria bacterium, assembly GCA_025363655.1. Taxonomy (GTDB): domain Bacteria; phylum Myxococcota_A; class Polyangia; order Polyangiales; family JADJMO01; genus JANYDK01. The sequence goes on from JANYDK010000032.1 coordinate 144,617, forward strand.
TCGCGTCGAAGGTCGGCAGATACTCGGTGAAGAGCTCGCGGACGGGGAAGGGGATGAGCGCCAGCTCTTCGTCGGGGGCCGACACGTCGTCGCCCGGCGTGCGCAAGATGAAGAACGAGACGACGTCCATCGCCGCGTCGCTCTTCAGCCAGGTGCGAAGCGTGCGCACGTCGAAGCTCGGACGACCGGCGATGTGAAGCACGCGCACGCGCTCTCGAGCGACGTCGAGCGTGAGGAGCCGGCGATCGTTCTCGGGGATGGCGTCGTCCTTCGGAGCGCCGACCGAGATCTCGAGCGCGCGCGTGCCGGCGCGTTCGATGGTGACGGGGAGCTCGATGGTCGCGGTGCCGTCCTTGACCGAGGCGGTGCCGGTGGCGAGCAATTCCGAACCGTCGGCGCTGCCGCTGCTGGTGCTGGTGCTGCTCCCGCCGCTTCCGCTGCTCCCGAGAGCCGCGTCGGGCTCGCGCAGTTCACGCACGGTGACGGTCAAATCGCCGCACGAAAGGCCTCCCGTGCATCCGACCTCGACGCGCAGGGGCAAGGCTTGGTGCGCGACCGCGGCGCCGGCGACGTGCACTGCCCGGATCGACGCGTCCTTCGGCGAGCCATTGCCGACGGCGACGGCGTGAATTTTCGGACCTCCCGTCAGCGTGCTCGGATCGGGGAGCGCGACGGCGCCATCGCTGACGACGACGATGGTGGTCGGCGCATCTTCGGGGGAGGCCGCGAGCGCGCGGAGGGCGGAGCTGAGATCGCTCGCACCTTCGTCTGCGCGCATGAGCGCCGAGCTCGCCGGCGGTAGCTCGATGTCGACGCGTGGCACTCCATTTCCGAAGGCGAGGACGTCGACGCGACCTCCGAGGCGTTTGCGGAGCTCGGCCACCGAACGCTCGGCGACGTCGATGCGCGGCGCGCCATTGGCGACGTCGGTCTCGGAGAGCGCCATCGAGCGCGAGCGATCGAGGAGCACGACCACGCGCGGCGCCACGCTCACCTCGCGCGCGCGGAGCCGTTGCGGCCGGACGATGGCGGCGACGAACGTGAGCGTCGCCAGCAGCCCCGTGACCACCACCAGGACACGCCGCAAAGGAGACGACGAAGCGCCGCGAGCGCGCGCGCGGAACACCTCGAAGAAGAGCAAGGCGACGCTGACCACCGCCGCGCCCACCGCGATCGTGAGGAGCGCGCGGGGCAGGTCATCGGCGGGGATGATCGCCGTGCGCAGGGTCGAGGTCGGTTCAAGCACGGCGAATCAAGGCACCGAGGCCTTGCGCTTGAGAAGGAAGGGCGCGTGCACCGCGTCGTCCTTGTAGTTGGTGGTGAGCGCGTAGAGGGCGATGTTGACGGCGAAGCGGATGGCGCGCTCGCGTTGCACGTCGCCGTCGGGCTCGACGCTCATCTCCCAGGTGCCGAGCGTGTTGCGCGCGAGCGCGCCGCCGAGATCGTGCGCGAGGAAGATGACCCGCAAGGTGCCGGCGTGGATGATCGCGTCGCACGTCGCGGTGCCGGCGAGCCGACCGTACGGCCGCGCCGGTTTCAGCAGATAGAACGTGCGATAGAGCACGTGATCGTTCGGCACCGCGACCGGCACCGAGTCGGGGAGGATGCGAGCGACCTCGCGCCTCGCGTCCTTGCCGAACGTCCCGACGTCGGGATCGGCGTCGTCGACGACGAGGAGCCCTCCGAGCGCGAAGAACTGACGAAGCGCAGCCACCTCGTTCGAGGGGAGCGCGGTGAGGCTCGAGGTGCCCGACCAATAGGCGAACGGTCCGTCGAGAAGGAGCGGGTCGGTCGGCTTCATCAGCCGCGGCGTACGTCTCGCGGGCGCGCTGGTGCGCTTCTCGACCTCGGCGCTCCATCGACCGGGCGAGGTCGCGTGTGCGGCGCCACTGACGCCGCCGGCGAGCAGGATTTTCGGCTCGAATGCGCCGTCGTCGCCGAACGCACGCGCTTCTCGCGACGTGCCGAGGACCCCCGCGCTGGCCAACGTGGCGCTCGCGGCCGCGAGAAATCCGCGTCGGTTCACGTTCGTGCCCGACGGCCGATCGATGCGCGAGGTCATTCGAAGTTTTCGACGTACCAGGTGCCCTGATCGCGCTTCAGCTTGACGCGATGGCCGTTGCTCAACTTGACCTCGACCTCGTCGCCGGTGCCGGGCGTGAGCTGGAGGGCCGAGGGATTCTCGAGCGCCTCGACGAGCCCACGGAGCTGCGCTTCGACCGCGGCGCGGAGCTGCGGCGAGAGGAGTCGCATGAGCGCGGGATAGCTACGACGCTTGAGAATGTCGCGGAGGCTGGCGAGCGCTTCTTCGGGCGTGGTGCCGCCGCCGGGGAGCATGCCGGCCGAGGAGATGCCGAACTTTCCGTCTTTGAGCACCAGCGCCGCTTCCGAGCCGTCGTCGAAGCGAAGCCGCGCGACCGAGACGATGGCGCCTTCCGCCGCGCGCACGGCCTTCGCTTGATCGGCGAGCTCGGCCTTCGACGAGGCGACGGCCTTCTCGACCTCGGACTTCGAGGTCGCGGCGCGCGATCGGGCCGAGAGCATCGCGTAGATGGCTTCGGCGTCGCCCTTTTCCGCCGCAGCGGCGTAGGCCTCGGCGGCGTCCTTCGGGTCGGGGATGGAGCCCTCGCGCGCGCACCCGGAGCTGGAGATTGCGGCGAGCGCCAGTGCCGATGCCAGCAGACTGACCAGATGGACCGAGCATGCGAGACGCAAGATGCGCACGCGGAGACGCTACCCTAGCATCGGCGATCATGGAAGACGCGCACCGCCAATGGCAGCGATTTCGCCGAGCGATCGCCGGGGAACGGCTGCCGCTCGCGGTGGTCGATCTCGACGCCCTGGAGGTCAACGTCGACGTGCTCCTCGGCCCCGTCGCGCGGGCAGGCAAGACGCTCCGCATCGCCACCAAGTCTCTCCGCACGCCTGCGCTCTATCGCGCGATCACGGCGCGAGGAGGCGCCGCCGTGCGGGGGCTCATGACCTATGACGCCGCCGAGACGGCCTGGCTCGCGTCGGATGCGGGAGGAGGCTTCGACGATCTGCTGCTCGCCTATCCGACCACGCAGCGCGCCGACGTCGAAGATCTCGTGCGCGTGAACCTCGCGGGCAAGCGCGCGTCGGTGATCGTCGACAGCGCCGATCATCTCGACGCGCTCGAAGGTGCTGCCGCTGCGCTCGGCGCCGAAGGCCGGGTCATCCCGGTGATCATCGACGTCGACGTCTCCTTTCGACCGGTTCCGATCCCAGGCGCCCGCGATCGCGTCCACCTCGGCGTTCGCCGGAGCCCGCTGCGCGACGCCGACGACGTGCTCACGATGCACGCTGAAATCCTTCGGCGACCGCACCTCCGCTTCGAAGGCGTGATGGGCTACGAAGCACAAATTGCCGGCCTCCCCGATCGCTCCCTCGCGGAGCGGGCCTTCAAGCGCGCCTCGGCCTTCGACGTCGCGCGCACGCGCAGCCAAATCGCCCGTGCGCTCGCGGCCCGCGGCGCCACTCCGACGATCTTCAACGGCGGTGGAAGCGGCAGCGTGCACAGCTCGTCGAAAGAGGACGCGCTGACCGAGGTGACGGCCGGCTCTGGCTTCGTCTGCAGTCACCTCTTCTCGGGCTACCGCGATCTCCCGCTGACGCCGGCTGCGTTCTTCGCGTTGCAAGTGACGCGCGTGCCGAGAGCAGGAATCGTCACCTGCCACGGCGGCGGTTTCATCGCCTCGGGCCCAGCGGGCGAAGATCGCTCGCCCATCCCCGTGCTCCCGGATGGTCTCGCGCTGCTCGCGCTCGAAGGTGCCGGCGAGGTGCAGACGCCGCTCGAGGTGCCGTTCGCGGTCACGCTGCGACCCGGCGATCCCGTCTTCTTTCGTCACGCGAAGGCCGGCGAGCTCGCCGAGCACGTGACCGAGTACCTCTTCATCCGCGGCGAACGCGTGGTCGAACGGGCACGCACGTATCGAGGTTTTGGAAAGTGTTTTCTCGGGTGACCGGAGACGGGCTACCCCCAAACCGTCTGCTCGACGTAAATCGTATCCCCCGCCTGCAACGGAACATCGGCGATCCGACCTTCGGTGATCGCCGCCACCGAGAAGACCACGCGCACCGATTTGGTCTTGTCGATTTTCCGCGTCAGGGTCACCCGATCGCGATCGGCCAGCGGCGAGAAGCCACCGACGGCAGAGATCGCGTGCACCACCGTCATCCCCTCGGTGAGCTGCAGTTGCCCTGGTTTTTGTACCATTCCGAAGACGGAGACCTTCTTCGAGTTCACCTCTTTGACGAGGACCGAGACCTGCGGGTTCTTGAGGATGCGCTCCTCCATCAGCCGCGCCTTCAAAGCGTGGGCGATCTCTTGCGGCTCCTTGCCTTCGACCGCGAGCGCACCGACGAAGGGGAAGTCGACGGTGCCATCGGGCGCGACCTTGAACGGTTTGGAGAGCGACGGCTCGTCGTAGACGAGGACCTCGAAGATGTCGCCCGGCCCGAGCGAGTTGGTCTCGGTCGGCGGCGGCAATCGCACCGGACGCGCGGTCGTCGGTGCGCAGCCGCCGAGCGCGAGGGAGGCCAGCAGCGCGAAGAGCGAAAAGGCGTGGGCGCGAGGGCGGAGCATCGACACGGTCAGTTGCCCCCGCGCGCTCCCGTGTTCAGGCCCGCCTTCACCGCCGCCGAAATTGGCGCGGCCAAAGTTGCGTAGCAATCTTCGGCGAAACGAAAGATGCTGCTGGCCTCATGAGCGCTCTCGCCTACGTCGATCACACCCAAGACCTCGACGCGTGGGCCCGCTCCCTCTCGATTTCCCGAGAAGCGGTCGAGCTCTACAGCGCCAGCGACGTCATCGATCTCCACATCGATTCGTTCATCTGGACGCGCATCTTCGGCTACGACCTGCGCAAGCGTCACGGGCACGGGCTCCTCAACGCGTGCTTCTACAGCCAGGCCGATCTTCCGCGCCTGCGCGAGGCGCGCGTCACCGGCGGCATCTGGGTCATCACCACCAACCCGCTGCGCACGAGCGGGGGGCGCGCCGACGTCTTCGCCGGCAACGTGCGCCAGCTCCGCAGCATCCTCGACTCGGTCCCGGGCGACGTCGTCTTCGTCAAGACGGCCGGTGACTACGCGCGTGCTCGCGAGACGGGCAAACACGCGGCGTGGATCGGCGTCCAGGGCGGCAACGCGCTCGATCGCGACGAGGCGGCGGTCGAGTCGATGGGCGACGAGATCGTCCGCGTCACGCTCGTCCACCTCTCGACCTCCAGCCTCGGCGTCACCAGCTCACCCGCGGCGCTCGGCCGTCGCGGCGAAGGCCTCACCGATCGCGGTCGTGATTACGTGCGTCGGCTCGATTCGAAAAAGATCTTCGTCGATCTCGCGCACATCGATCGCAAGGGCTTCTTCGACGCCGTCGAGGTGCACGACGCGTCGATCCCGCTCATCGTCACCCACACCGGCGTCACCGGCGTGCACCCGCATTGGCGCAACCTCGACGACGAACAACTGCGCGCCATCGCCGACACCGGCGGCACCATCGGCATCATGTATCAGTCTTCTTTTCTCGGCGATCCGCTGTTCTCGGGGAAGCTCTCGAGCATCGTCGATCACCTCGAGCACATCGTGAAGGTGGTCGGCGACGATCACGCCTCGCTCGGCAGCGATTGGGACGGCGCCATCGTTCCGCCGACCGACATGCGCACGTGCCTCGAGCTGCCGCGCCTCGTCCAGGAGATGCTCGGGCGCGGTTGGTCCTCTGAGCGCATCCAGAAGATCATGGGGAAGAACTTCCTCCGCTCGCTCGCCCTCTTGCGGGGCTGACGGCGCCGGGCCAAATCGCCGCCCGCATGCGCTTCTCGAACCTCTTCTCCGTCACGCTCCTCGCTGCCTGCGCCACCGCCGTCCTCCCCGGCTGCCCGAAGGACAATCCCCCCGCGCCCGGTGGCAAGCCGTCGACCTCGCCGTCCGGCTCGACCTCGGCGCCCGTCGCCAGCGTCAAGCCTTCCGGCAGCGGCTCGGGGCCCGTCGCCAAGCCGCAGCCGAAGAAGGTCAGCGCGGAAGATCAGAAGAAGTTCGCCGCCGTCCTCGAGAAGGGACGCCAGCTCTCGAAGAAGAGCGACTGGAAGGGAGCCATCACCGCCTTCCAAGACGCGCTCAAGATCTTCCCCAACGACGCCCGCGCGCTCGACGAGCTCGGCTGGGCCGCGTTCAACGACAAGAACCTCGATCTAGCGGAAAAAAGCCTGCACAAGGCGTTGCGCTATACCGCCGATTCGAAGATCGAAGCGACCATCCTCTACAACCTCGGTCGCGTCGACGAAGAGCGCGGCAAGAAGGAAGACGCCATCGCCGACTACAAGGCTTCGCTCAAGCTGCGCCCGAACAAGACGGTGGAAGGTCGCCTCGCCGCGCTGCAGCCGGAGTCGAAAGATCGAAGCGCGTTCACGCCCTCGGCGATGCATGGGTCCTTCCCGCTCCTCGAAAAGATGTGCGACGCGATCAAGGACGACGTCGCCGAAGAGGACAAGCCGACCTTCGCCTGCAAGGTCGGGAGCAACCTCGACGAGTTCGAGGGTCCGCAGATGGCCTCGCCGGTCGAGTCGCCGTACCTCGCCGCCAAGATCATCGAGAGCTGCGCCGGCGCGATGGTGATGGCCGGTGATTGCAGCTCCGGTCAGGCCGACTTCCACCTCGCGGTGCAGACGAAGGGCGGCTGGTTCCTCGCCGACGGTATCGCCAGCGTGTGGAACCCCGGGGCGTTCGGCGTCAGCGGGCAAATCCACATCGACGAGCTGACGACGAAAGATCTCTTCGCCGACGGCACCAACGAAGTTCTCCTGCGTTTCACGGTGTTCCACGTCGACAGTGACATGGGCTACAACGAGATCGCCAACACCGACGAGCACTACGCGATCGTCTGCGGCGTCGGAACTTCGGGCTCGCCGAGCTGCACGCTGCCGGTGCTCCTCGGCGTCCACGACAAGCGCGAGCTGCTCCAGCCCGACGCCGACGAGCCGGGCATGAAGCACGATCTCTTCGATCGCGAGTGGGCCTTCAGCTCGGCGTTCGACAAGGCCGGCTGGACGATCGCCAAGAGCGGCGACGGCAAGGTCCCCGAAGAGCACGCGTCGTCGGTGGGCGTGCACGTCCTCAAGTTTCCCTGAGCGGCATCGACGACGAAACTCACGAAGGCCGATGCCGCAGACCCTCTCCGCTGCTCCGCCGCCGCCCGTCCACCGCGGTGGATGCACGCACGAAGAGGAGATGCGTCACCTCGTCGATCTCTACAAGGGCGAGCCGGCGCCGATCATGAACGCGCTCGCCGGGCAGTTCGACATCCTCGCCGGTCGCTCGCAGACGCTCCTC
>JANYDK010000075.1 GCA_025363655.1 Deltaproteobacteria bacterium
GGCAAGGAAGACCTCTTCGCGCTCAGCTACCTCGAGAACGCGCTCACGTCGCACCCGACGCTGGCGCCGCTCTCCGGTCGCGATCCGGGCGATCTCTACAAGCTGGCGCGGATGGCCCAGGGCGAGCCGATCGCCGCCTCCGAGCTCTCGTACGGCTACGCGGGTGCCGAGCTGAGCGACATCCTCGCGATGCTCAAGCTGCTCGGGCGCGTGCAGGACGTGCTCCTCAAGGTCAACCAGACGTACATCAAGGCCGCGTCGCAAGAGGACGCCTACCGCACCGAGCCGCCGTTCAAGTTGCAGGGCAGCTACCGCAACATGAACAAAATCGCCCAGAAATTGGCGCCGGTGATGACCGAAGAGGAGCTCGATCGAACGGTCGACGAGCACTACCAGGCCGAGTCGCAGACGCTGGCGACGGGCGCCGAACAGAACCTCCTCAAGCTCGCCGAGCTGCGCGGTCGCATCTCCCTCGAGCAGCGGACGCGTTGGGAGCAAATCAAAGAAGCCTTCAAGCGCACGCGTCGTGGCGGCAAAGAGGGCGACTATCCCGTGGCGCGCATCACCTCGGTGATCGGCGGTCTCGAGGAGCAGCTGCAGACGCTGAACAAGGCCGTGGTCGCCGCCTCGGCCTCGCGCACCGGCGACAAGACCCAAGCCGACGCGCAGCTGCAACAGACCATCGCCAAGGTGAGCGAGGCCCTCGGTAAGCTCGCCAAGACCGACGTCCACGTCACGCTCGCCAATCCATCGCCGCCGCAGGCCATCGATCTGACGGCGATCAGCGCGCTCGGTCAGGCGATGGTCGCGGCGCTGGCGAAGAATCCGGGCACCGATCCGGCGATCTCGCAGGCGCTCGTGCAGAAGCTGGCGGAGCTGGAAAAAGCGATGGTTCGTCGCGATGCGACGCAGACGGTGGAGGTCGATCTGGCGCGTCGCGACGCCACCAACCTGACGTGCGACACCTCGTCGATCATCCGCGGCGTCTTCGTCGCGACGTACCAGAAGCCCCCGCCGCGAGGGAGCGAGGTCGTGCTGCAGATGCTCTTCCCGGCGAACCTCTCGACGCAGGCGCGCGGCAAGGTCTCGTTCACGCAGGATGAAGACGGCGATCGACCAGCCGGCTACGGCGTGACCTTCTTCGAGCTCTCCGACGAGGCGAAGGAGCTGATCGCGCGCTATGCGCAGGAGCGCGATCCGTTGCTCTACGACGTCGGATAGCAGGCGCGAAGGCGCCCGCGCGCGAGGGCGTCGGCGTCAACGCTTCTTGCGCAGCGCCTCCTCGACGGCTTTGACGATTTCGTTCGGCCGAAAAGGCTTCTGGAGAAAGCGAAATCGCCCGGCGGCGATGCCTTGGCGCACGAGCTCTTCCTTGACGTACCCCGAGCAGACCATCACTGGACTTTCGGGCCAGGCGGCGAGGAAGCGATCGATCAGCGCGAGCGTGTCGGTGCCCGGCAAGATCGCGTCGGTGAGGAGGAGATCGAACGATTTCTTCGTCGCCAGCTCGTCGTCGGCCTCGGCGCCGTCGGTGGCGGTGACGACTTCGAAGCCGGCGCCACGGAGCACGCGGGCGATCGCGCGTAGCATGCTCGGTTCGTCCTCGACCACCAACACCCGCGCGTTTCGTGATTTCTGAAGACGCACCGAGACGGGCGCTGGGGCGACGCTGCTCGGGGCCGCGTCGCTGCCGGGGAGGGTGAGGGTGAAGGTCGTCCCTTCGCCGAGCGCGCCGCCGACGTCGACCGTGCCGCCGGCGCCGGTGATCATCGCGTGGACCATCGAGAGCCCGAGCCCGCTGCCGCGACCAGCCTCTTTGGTCGTGAAAAATGGCTCGAAGAGACGTGCGCGCACTTCTTCCGAGATGCCGACGCCATCGTCGGCGACGAGCAGACGCACGAGCTCGTCGTCCGCGCCGGCATCGCGTGTCTCGAGGCGGAGCGTTCCGCCGTTCGGCATCGCGTCGCGGGCGTTGAGGGCGAGATTGAGCAACACCTGCTCGAGCCGACTGCGGGAGAGCGGGACGCTCCGCGTGGTCTCGGTGACGACGACGATGGTGATGTTCGGCGGCAGAAGGCGATGGAGCGAGCGCGCCAACTGTTCGATCACCGCCGAGGGTCGGCAGTGCTCTTGTGGGCCTGCGTCCTTGCGACCGAGCATCGTCAGTTGACGCGTCGTCTCCTCGGCGCTCCGTGCGGCGTCGAGCAAATCGACGAGGAGCTGCTCGCGCGTACCGTCGTCGGGCATCCCTTCGCGGAGTGATTCGGCGCTACAGACGACGACGCCGAGGGCGTTGTTGAGGTCGTGCGCGACCCCAGCGGCGAGCTGCCCGACCGCTTCCAGCCTCTGCGCGCGCGCCAACGCCTCTTGCGCGCGCTCGCGCTCTTCGCGCTCGATCCGCTCGCGGGCCAGCGCTTTTCGCGTTTTTTGCAGCGCGTCCTCGAGGGAGCGGATGATGTACGAGGTCATCAGTCCGGCGATGGTGGCGCCGATGCCGAGCGTGAGGCCGATGCGCACCCACGGCGTCGACGTCGCGAAGTCGATGGCCCCGGTCCGGGGCGGAGGCGTGAGGTGCGAGAGCGAGAGCGCTGCGACGGTCAGATACGAGACGAGGACGAACGAGACCGTCGGCAAGACCGCGCGCCGCCCGACCAGGCCGGCGCTGGCCACGATCGCCAAGGTGTAGATGACGCCGACGCCGAGGAGCGGTCCGAAGACGAGCGCGCCGAGGGTCGCGAAGCAAACCGCGTAGAGCGTGATGACGAGCCCACGAACGAAGAGGCCACGTCGACGCGCGACGAGGATGCCGATCGCGGCGATCGCCTGGAGGACGCCGAAGGGAACGACGTCACGTCGACCGGCGAGGAGCTCGCGAACGGCGAAGAGCACCGTCGCCGGCATCGCCAGGTAGAGCAAGAGCGGTTCGGTCCGCGAAAGCACTCGCAGCCGCACGTCACGCGCGACCTCGTCTTCTCGCTCCCCTTCACGCTCCTCTTCTCTCTCCACCAACGCCCCCATCCTCGACGGGCGGCGCATCGCCGTAAAGTGACGCGTTCGTGCGGGCTCAGCCGCCGACGTCGATGCGGCCGAAGAAGCCTCCCGAGACCCACTCGCGGAACCAGGCCATCACGTTGCGGCTCGCTTCTTCGACCGAGGCCTCGTCGGACTCGTCCGTTTCGATCTTGCCGAGGGCCTCGCCCAAGGTCGCGCCGGCGAAGAGGGCCTCGAGGACGCGCGCCATCGCCGGCGTCAAATCCATGCGCCACAAGGTCCAACCGTGACGATAGACGGCAGTGACCGACGGCTCCGGCGAAGGAATCGTCGGCGACTTGTCGTGACGAAACGCTTGAAAAAATGCGTTCACGGGGTGCGTGAAGCGAAGGAGTCGCAAGGTGTCGGCCTTGGGGAGCCGCGCTCCGGCCCACTGCGTCGGGGGGACGGCTTGCAGCGCTTCGAGCGAGAGCGTCGGCGCAGCGGCGGCGTGAAGCACTTCGACGAGGGCCCACTCGAGTCTCGCCAAGTCGTGGGCAAAGCTCGTCGAGAAGGCCTCGGTGACGTACTCGTCCCGCACGAAGCTCGCCAGGTGCTGCCCGTAGCCGTTGAGGCTCGGATGTCGCGAAGGGTGACGCACGATGTACGCGCCGGCGAGCGCATCGAAGGCGTCTTCGCCGATGGCGTAGTTTAGCCCCGGATAGTCGTCGATGAGGCACTCGACGAGCCTCGCGCGATACGCGTAGTGATAGACGCCGAGTCGTTCGCGCGCCGAGAGCTGCGGGCCGCGCGTGAGCACGCGCTCGACGGGCCATTCGGCCATTGCCGAGCCGTCGTCGAGGCTCGCGGGGAACGTCACCACCGCGGCGAACCACTCTTGCAGCGAACGAAGTGGCGCGGAGACGGCGGGCAGCGTTTCGGCGCCGGCGATGGCGCTGGTGTCGACGTCGACATGCGCGCGTTCGGCTCGTTCGCGCATCGGCGTCGCGCTCGCACGCTCGTGGAGGAGCTCTTCCTGTGCGCCGCCGACGTCGGGGGCCGGCTTGCGATCGAGCCTCGCCTCGCTCACGACGTCACCTCGGGCGTCTTGGCCTGCTCGCCGAGCTCGCCGAGATCGGCGACGAACTCACGCGCCCGCAGCGCCTCCGCCCACGTCTCCTCGAAGGTCGGAATCTCCGCGTCCCACTCGAGCAAGATGGACGATTTCGCCTGCGCGCGCGCCTTGCCGAGGAGACGCCAGACGTCGTCGATCACCGGACCGATGTGCGTGTCGACCGCGTGCGTACCGTTGTTGGTGTGCCCGGCGACGTGGAACTGGACCACCCGATCCCAGGGAATTCCAGCGAGATAGTCGTTCGGATCGAAGCCGTGGTTGAACGACGAGACGAAGACGTTGTTGACGTCGAGGAGGATGCCGCAGTCGGCCTCCTTCGCCAGCCGCCCGAGGAACTCCCACTCGGTCATCGTCGAGGCCCGGAACTCGACGTAGGTCGAGGGGTTCTCGAGCGCGATCGGCCCGTCGAGAAAATCTTGCACTTCGCGAACGCGCTGGACGACGTGTGCCAGTGACTCCTCGGTGTAGGGCATCGGGAGGAGGTCGTGCGTGTTCTTCCCTGCGACGCCCGTCCAACACAGATGGTCCGAGACCCACCGCGCCTGCACGCGATCACGCAGCTTCTTCAGCTCGCCGAGGTAGTCGCGATCGAGCGGATCGGTCCCGCCGATAGACATCGAGACGCCGTGCATCACCAGCGGATACTGCTCGGCGATTCGATCGAGGTAATAGAGCGGCTTCCCCGCCGTGTGCATGTAGTTCTCGCTGATGATCTCGAACCAGCCCACAGGGGGCGAGTGCTCGAGGATCGAGCGATAGTGCACCGTGCGTAGCCCAAGGCCGACGCCGAGATCGGGAAGCTTCCAGCGATTGATCATTTTTTGGGCGCCTCACGCACGACGACCGCCGCCGGTGTCTCCACCGAGGACGGTCGCCGAACGATTCGAATCCTCCGACGTCTCTCGCGCCACCGACGGAAGCCGGCGTCAGAGTCGTCGGGGTGAAATCAGGTGGACTTGCAGCCGCCCTGGCCCTTGCACTCGTTCTGGCCCTTGCAGGCGTTCTTGCCTTCGACCTTGCAGCCGCCCTGACCCTTGCAGGTGTTCTGGCCCTTGCAAGCGTGCTTGCCCGCGGCGGCCGGATCGGCGGCAGCAGCCGAGCCCGCAGCGGCGGCCGGATCGGTCCCGGCGGTCGGCGCATCGGGCGCCTTGGGGGTGCTGCTTCCACACGCAGCAGTGGCGCCGACGAGGATGCCCGTAACCGCAGCAGCGATGAGCGTGTCCGTGATCTTCATGACGATGTCTCCCTGATTGTTTTTGTGGTGGACGAGCTACGTCGTCGCTTACGAGGCTGAGGTGCCCGCGGATCACCGCGGCCTCTCCCCACTACGCCGAAACTCATCGGACGTTTCGGCCGGGAGAGTAGAACGGATGCAAAGTCGGTTGCGCGAATTTTTCGCATCGATGCGACTGCCGCGTCGTGTCAGCCGCGGAGGTGCGTAGTCGAGTCCTCACCTCCGTCCGCTGCCCAGTGCGAGGGTCGTCGACTTCGCGCGTAAAGGCCGAATTTACCGCCTCGCGTGAGATGGAGCGCGAGAGACGGCTGCGCCGGCGCGACGCTCGGCTACAATGCCTCCGCTTTCGATGCTGCACGAGCTTCCTCAGGGGTTCCCCTCTCCCGCGCCCGCCGATCCGCCCGATGTCGTCGCCGGCTTGATGCGCGCTGCCGACGACTGGCGTCGTGGTGACGAGCCCAAGGCCACCGCCGACATCGAGGCCCTGGCGAACCGGCTCGAACAGGCCGAGCCTCGCTTGAAGCATCGCTCCGACGAGCTGCTGCGCATCGCGCGTGGCCTCCAGCTCCTCCTCGCTGCCCGCGGGGTCGGTCTCTCGCCCGAGTCCATCGAGCTCAGCTCGCGAGACCTCGAGTCGGTGCACATCCCCGATCTCACGCCGGCGCCCGTCGCCCGCGCTCGTGCGTACGCGTCCCACCCGATCCGCAGCGGCAACTTCAAGACCACGCTCCGCTCGGAGTCGCTCAAGGTGCCGTCGACCGTGCGCTCCGAGACGCCGGGCGAGTCACCGCGTCCGCCGCGCGAGCTACGCACGACGCTGCCCGAAGGCATGTCGGCGTCGTCGACCTTCATCGGCACGCCCGCGCCCTTCGCGCGCGTCATCGACTTCACGCCGGCGAGCGATCCGAGCCTCGTCACCAAGAAGACCGCGCTCCCGCTGCTGACGCCGTTCGAGCCGCCGAGCCCTCCGCCCGATTCGATGCCGACGATGCCGATGACGTTGATCGAAGGAGGCGCGAAGTTGCGCGCCCCGACGCCGGCCTCGTTGCCGATCGCGCGACGCTTCACCAGCGAGCCGAAGCTCCCTCTCGCGCCGCCAGACTCCAACGTCCCCGACACGCCTCGCTCGATCACCCCGCCGCTCACCTTCTCGGGGCTGAGCGACGACTCCGAGCCGTCGATCCCGACGGCGAAGGTCGACTCGGTCGAGCTCCCCGACAAGCTCAAGCGTTGACGCAGCGTCGGGCGCGTGAGGTGCTGTCGCGATGCGCACGCCGTTCTTCACCTCGCGATCGCTCGCGCTCCTCGCAGTCGTAGCCCTCGGGTCCGTCGTCTTCGTCTCGGGATGCGACAAGAGCTCGGGTGGTGGCGGCGCTTCGTCGTCATCGAGCGCATCGGCCGCATCGAGCGCATCGGCCGCATCGAGCGCGTCGGGCGCACAAGCCCCGAGCACGTCGGCATCTGGCGCGATCGCGATCGCGGCGTCCAACTCCGCCGGTGGCTCGGTGGTGGGCGCGTGTGCGGCGCTCGCCAAGGACAAGACGGCCTACTGCGACCGCCTCTCGGGAGGCGATCCGACCGTCAAGATGACCTGCCAAGAGGGCATCGACGCCTTGGTGAAGGCCGGCGACGACGCCAAATGCAAGGCCGCGACGGCACCGAGCACGAAGAAGCCGTCCGACGATCCCGACCCCGACTGAGCCCCTCGTGGGACTTCTGTTGCGATAGGACAAGCATCGGGACCGAGAAGTGGCCCCAAGCGGTCCCGGCAGCTAGATTTCCTCGGTCAGCGTGGGCTCGCGCCGAGCGGGCTCGCGTCTCGAGGAGGTCGTTGCATGTCTCGATTCTCGTGCGCCGCGTTGGCGTTGGCCTGCTTCGCGGTGGGTTGCGGCGGGGGAGACGGCGGCGGAGGTGACAGTCCCAAGGACACTGCGCCGAGCTCCGACGGCACCACCGGCGACACGCTCGATTCGGGCAGCGGGGACACGGGCACGCCCGGCGACGCAGCCGACACCAGTGATACCGCCAGTCCCATCGACTCGGGCACGGACTCGACGATCGACTCCGGCACCGACAGCGCCGATGGCGCGAGCGACGTTTCGAGTGACGTCTCGAGCGACGTCTCGAGTGATGCCGATGCGGGAGACGCGACCGATTCCGTCAGCGAGACCAGCGCAGATGCCGGCGATGGCTCGACGTGCTCGGCCGACAGCTGCGCGAGCGGCAAGACCTGTTGCAAAGGCGCCTGCGTCGACTTCACGAACGACGAGAAGAACTGCGGCGCCTGCGATGCACCGTGCGGTGCCACCGAGTTCTGCGGTCGCAGCGCGTGCCAAGCGGTCGCGCTCAAGAGCATCTGCGCGCTCCCCAAAGGCACCGTCGTCGACGACACGCTCGACAGCGACATCGATGCTGGCATCGCGCTCTCGACGACGCTCACCGCCTGTTCGCCTACCGTCTCGATGCGCACCGTCACGCAGACGGCGGCCGCGGCGTCGGGGCTCCTCGATGCCACCACGTTCCGACCGCTGGTCGGCCGCGGCGAGCTCCTCGTCCTCCCCGGCGGACCCTTCGGCGAGAAGGCCGTCGGCTTCCTCGAAGGCGGCACCGCGCCGATCTACTTCCGCAGCGACGCGACCAACTATGCGTTCGTCCGTCGCGACACCGGCGTCGACGTGGTGACCGCGTTGCAGACCGAGGCGACCGCGCACCACGACTTCTTCGTCGCCGAAATGGTGCGCGAGCCGCTCAGCGGCACCGTCTCCTTCGGGCTCTACGGCTGGGTCGGCGAGGGGACGGTTGCCGGCGCATGGTGGATCGGCAACACCGTCATGCCGGCGCTCACCACGTTCGCAAAGCAGTGGTACGTCGTCGAATGGACGGACAAGAACGGTGACTCGCTCCCCGATTCCGGCGACGAATTCAAGCTCATCGGCTCCGGCTGACGAAGCGGCCACACGCGGTCACCCCGCCGGCCTCGCCCACGAGCTCGTCCGCGCCGAAGGCTCATCGCCCGACGCGTGGGTGATGATCCTCCACGGGATCCTCGGAATGGGCCAGAATTTCCGGTCATTCGCGCGCAAGCTGGTCCAGCGCGCGCCGACGTTCGGGCTCTGTCTCGTCGATCTTCCGCAGCACGGCGGTTCGCGTCGACTCCCGCCGCCGCACACGCTCGATGCCGCAGTCGATGCGCTCGGAGAACTTCACGCGCGCTTGCCCGGGCCGTTGCACGCGCTCGTCGGGCACAGCTTCGGCGGCAAGGTGGCGCTCTCGTTCCTCGCCGCCGACGTCGCGCCCGAGCTCCGGGAGGTCGTCGTCCTCGACAGCAATCCAGGGCCTCGTGAAGGGGGTCGTGGTTCCGAGTCGACCCTCGCCGTGCTCCGCAAGCTGCGCGCGTTGCCGCCGACATTCGAATCACGCGCCGACTTCGTCGCTCGTCTCCGCGCATCCGGGGAGACCGATTCGATCGCGCAATGGCTGGCGATGAACCTCGTGCGCGAGGGCGACGTCCTCCGCTTCGGGCTCGACCTCGACGCCATCGACGCGCTCCTCGACGACTATTTCGCGCGTGATTCGTGGGCCACCTTCGAGCATCCGCCGCGCGAGGTGGGCATCACCGCGGTGGTGGGCGGACGAAGCGAGGTCTTTCAAGAAGCCGATCGCACGCGCCTCGCCCGAGCAGCAGCCGCGAACCCTCGCGTCCACCTCCACGTCATTCCCGCCGCTGGACACTGGGTGCACGTCGAGGCGCAAGACGAGACGCTCGATCAAGTGGCGGAGGCCCTGGCGCGCGCCTCTCGTCGCACTATGGTTGGGGCGTGAACGCAGCGCTCACCAGCTCGCAGCGAAGCTTTCGTCGCTTCGCCATCGCAACGTTGGCGGTGACGTTGCTCGTCATCCTCTGGGGCGCCTACGTCCGCGCCAGTGGCTCGGGTGCCGGCTGCGGCAACCATTGGCCGACGTGCAACGGCGAGGTCATCCCGCGCCCGAAGTCGATCCAGACGGTCATCGAGCTCACCCATCGGGTCACGTCCGGGCTCGCGCTCTTGATGGTGTTTGGTCAGTTCGTCGCCGCGCTCGTCGTCTTCCCCTTCCGTCATCGCACGGTGCGCGCGGCGGCGTGGTCCTTCTTCTTCATGCTCACGGAAGCAGGCGTCGGCGCCGGCCTCGTGCTCTTCGAAATGGTCGCTCACAACAAGTCGATCGCGCGCGCATGGTGGATGGGGGCGCACCTCGTCAACACGTTCGTGCTCATCGGCGTCCTCGCGCTCACCGTCTTCCACGTCGGCTCGAGCGAGGGTTCGAGCGAAGACGACGCCTCACCGAAGAGCGCTACGCAGCTCGGGTCTTCGTCGACGATGGTGCGCGCGGGCTACTACGCAGCGCTCGTCGCGCTCGTCCTCGTCGGCGTCAGCGGCGCCATCGTCGCGCTCGGTGACACGCTCTTCCCGAGCGCCTCGCTCAGCGAAGGCTTCGCCCAAGATCTCTCTCCAGCAGCACATTTTCTCATTCGATTGCGCGTCGTCCACCCCGCGCTCGCGTCGGTGGTCGGCATCGCCATCGCCTACGGAGCGGCCCACGTCGGTCGTCGGGTCGGGCCGAGCGCGCGCATGCACTGCAAGGCGATCGTCGTCGCGGTGATCGCGCAAATCTCCATCGGCTTCCTCAACTTCTTCCTCCTCGCGCCGATCGTCGTCCAGCTCCTCCACCTCTTCGTCGCCGACGTCCTCTGGATCGCCGTCGTCCTCGGCGGCGCCGCAGTGCTCGGCGCCCCCGCCGTCGTCGAGAGCCCGGAAGCCCATCCAGAAGGAGTCGCCGCATGAGCGCCGAGGTCCAATTCCGACGCGCGCAGCTCGCCGATCTAGAGGCCATCGTCACCCTCCTCGCCGCCGACGCGATTCGCGAAAAACCCGAAGATTTGGGGCCTCCGCTGCCTCTCGCCTATCGCGAGGCCTTCGCCGTCATCGACGCCGACCCTTCGCAAGAGCTCGTCGTCGCCGAGCTCGACGGCCGCATCATCGGCACGCTGCAAGTCACGTTCATCCCCTATTTGATGTACCGCGGGGGCACGGTCGCCATGATCGAGTCGGTCCGCATCGCCAAAGAGCTGCGCGGCCGTGGCCTCGGCGAACGCCTCATGCGCCACGGCATCGAAGTCGCGCGCGCCCGCGGCTCGGCCCGCGTGCAGCTCACCTCCAACAAGCAACGTAAAGACGCTCACCGCTTCTACGACCGCCTCGGCTTCGTCGGCTCGCACGAGGGGTACAAGCTCTTCTTCGGCTGAGGCTCGTCGTCGAGTCCGTCGAGTTGCTAGTCGATCCCGCGCTCTTTCCGAGCCTGGATGCAGCGCGGCTCTCCCGCTTCGAGCATGCGACAGCCCTTCGGCCGCAGCTGGTAAATCGTGCAGCGCACGCGGTCGCCGAGCTTGCCGACGAGGGCGGCGCAGCGACCTGACGGATCGAGTCGCAAGTGGGGCACGCCGGACTCGTCGTAGACGACGAACTTCTTCTTCAGGTCGGGCTTCTTCAGCAGATCGGTGCCCTTGACCTCGAGGTACCAGAGGTAACCCTCGGCGACGTTCTCGTCGGGGTTCTTGCAGCAGGCGCCGCAGGTCAGGCAATCGAAGCGGGGAGCGAGGGTCGCCATCGTCAGGCCTTCACGAGCTCGCTCAAAACGTTCCGGTGACGACGATGGTCTGTTCGGACTGTGCGGTCGCGCCGTCGACGTCCTGCATGGTGACGATGATCTTCACGTGATGGTTCAGCGTCGCGGTCAGCGGCGGCGCGCCCGCTTGATCGAGCTGCATGCGGAGACCGGGCAGCGTGCAGTGACCACCCTCGTCGCGGTCGAGATCGTAAACGACCTTGTTTCCGAGCCCATTGAGCGCGATCGGCGCGGCTGGATTCTCGACGTCTTCCATGCGCACGTTGGTGATTGTTCCCTGCTTGCGCACGCCGATGCTGCGAACGGCGATCCATACGTGATGTCCACCCTGCGGACCGGCCTCCCAGGTCAGCGTCTCGTTCGGCGTCAGGTCGGCGTAGAACGTCTGGCCTTTGCCGACGGTGACGTCGGGCTTCTGTGCCAGCGACGCCTTGCAGTCGTCGGGGGTGAAGGGCGGTCCGCTCTCGTGGCCACCGTCGCGCGGGCCGGTGTCGCTGGGCGTCGGCACCGACGACGTCGGGCTACATGCGCATGCGAGGCTCGCGATCAAAAGTGCGCAGCGCATGGGCCTCCGAGTACGGCGGCTACTGGACCTTGGCGAGGGCCGCGACGATCTCGTCGGTGTCGACCTTCTTACGGAAAATCTGCGCCGGGTTCCCCTTCGAGTCGAGGATGACGACCGCCGGGAGCCCCTGCACCTCGTATTTCTCGGAATACGACGTGAACTTGGGCGCGGCCACGTCGCTGCCGTCGATGCGGAGGGCGAGGAAGCGGCTGGCGGCCTTCCAGAAGCGCGGATCGCCGAAGGTGTCCTTCTCCATCTCGTGGCAGGCGGTGCACCAGTCGGCGCCGAAGTCGATGATCACCGGACGACCTTCTTTGAGGGCAGTCGCGAGGATTTTCTCGTCGTCTTCGGACCAGATGACCGGGTGCGGCGTGCCGTCGTCGTTCTTCTTGCCGAGGCCGCTCGCGACTTGCTCTTGCACGCCGGCCGACAGCGCGGCGACGTAGTGGCTCGGTTCGAGCTGCAACCAGGAGATGAGCGCGAAGCCGCCGTACGTCGCGAGGACGATTCCGAGCCCTTTGCGCACGCGCTCGACGTTGGTGCCGGAGAACGAGAGGTGCACCGCGCCGATCGCGAGCCCGACGAAGAGGCAGCCGAGCGCGATGGCGAGGAACGTGTTGCCGCGGAAGGCGGCCGTCTTGAGGATGGCGATGCCGTTCTTCGCGTAGAAGAAGGCGAGCACGAGGAGGACGACGCCGAAGAAGCTCTTCACGTGCTGCATCCACGCGCCCGGCTTGGGCAGACGTGCAGCGAAGGTGCCGACGAAGAAGAACGGCGTGCCGAGCCCGATCGAGAAGAGGAACACGCTCGCGGTGCCGACCGCGGTGCCGCTCTGCGAGAACGAGCCGAGAATGCTGGCGAACGGCGCGGTGGTGCAGGGCGACGCGATGAGCCCCGAGACGAGCCCCATGAGGAACGCGCCCTTGAAACCGACGCCGCCGACGTTGGCGAGCTTGTTCTGAATCGAGGCCGGGAGGTTGAGCTCGAAGGCGCCGAACATCGACGCCGCCATCACCGCGAAGAGACCGGCGAGGCCGATGGTGACGTAAGGGCTGCTGAGCGCGCGACCCCACACCGAGTTGGTCATGGCCACGATCATGCCGAGCGGCGTGTAGAGCGCGGCGATGCCGAGGACGAAGGCGGCCGAGAGCCCCGCCGACTCTTTGCGCGACTTCGCCTGCTTGGCGCCGAAGACCGAGACCGTGATGCCGATCATCGGATAGACGCAAGGGGTCGCACACGCTGCGAGACCCGCGAGGTAGGCAGCGCCGAACGCGACCAGTGCGCCACCGCTACGGAGCGCGCGCGAGAACATGTCGCCGCCTTGATCGGCTGCGGGAGGTGCGCTGGCCGCGAGGGCAGGGTGCGTGAACGCGAGCACCACGAGCGCCGCGCCGAGCGCGACGAGCCACGCGTGAGACGTTCGAGAACGCGACTTCCGAGCGTGCGACGTTCGACGGCCTGAGGCGCGAGGGAGGGTGTCGTTCCAGCTCATGGTGCGATCGGGGTAACCCTACCGCATCGATGCACGCTCGGCCGCTCCCGGTGCATTCGATCCGAGGGTCCCTGGTGATACGTCGGAAAAATCCGCGGGTTACATCACCCGCAATCTTTTCTTCGCGCTCGTTTTCCCGACTTTCCCGACCGTGATCGCCGCGAGCGGCACCGGCGGCGGCGCGGGCTCGACCACGAGATCGAAGCGACCGTGATCGAACGGTAAGCCCGGCGCGGCCTCGGCTAGGACCAGCCGCTCGCGTAGACCCTGCTTGTCGTGCTCGAGGGCGCGGTGATGACAGTAGGGATTGTTCCCCCGTCGTCCCATGAGCGTGTGTCCGGTCCACGTGCAGCCGGCGCGACAGACCTCGGCGTAGTAACAAGAACGACAGAAGCCCCACAGCTCGTCGATCTCGCCTTGCACGCGATCGCGCGCGAAGCGCAGCTCACGCGTCTCTTCCCAGATGCGTTGGATGCTCAGGTCACGCACGTGACCGCCGGTGTACGAGGCCGTCGGCAGCGAGGGGCAGCCCTTGATCGCGCCGTCGGACTCGATGCCGAGCACGTATTTTCCCGCCCCGCAGCCGCTGGTGTGCGCACCGTCGACGGCGCCGCGCTGCAGGTCGGCCTCGTGGGGACCGAAGTAACCGACGTTGTTCCCTGGCCAGAGGCGAATGCCGAGCGAGCGCGCGCGCTGCGAGAGCTCGGCGATCTTCGGCATCACCTCGAGCAAATCGTACGGCTGGAGAAGCCATTCCGGACGATCGGCGGCGCGCCCGATCGGACCGGTGAGCTGCACCTGCCACGCGCGGGCACCTTCGGCGGCGATCAGATCGAGCACCGCGTCGAGGTCGGGAAACGAGAGCCGATTGATCTGCGTGTTGACCGACGTGTAGACACCAGCGTCGCGCAAATGGCCGAGCGCCGCGCGTGCCGCCGCGAAGCTGCCGACGACGTTGCGCTGCCTGTCGTGCGCCGCGGCCATCCCGTCGATCGACACCGAGATCGCATCGATGCCAGCTTCGGCCATCGCGCGCGCCTTCTCGGCGTCGAGCGAACGACCGCCGGTGGTCATCGTGCACGACATCCCCGCGGCCTTGATCGCGCGCGCGATCGTCGACCAATCGGCGCGCAGATAGGCCTCGCCGCCGATGATGCTGATCTCGCCGACGCCCATCTCGCCGAGCTGACGAACGACGTCGAGCGCCTCCTCGGTGCTCAGCTCGTCGCCGCGCGCCTTGCCTGCACGCGAGCCACAGTGGCCGCACGACAAATCACAACGGAGCGTGATTTCCCAGACGACGTACGCGAGGCCGTCGGGCGCGCGACGGTTGGCCATCGAGCTACTTCTTCGGCAGCGGCGCCTGTGGAGGCGGCGGCACGCCATACGCCGGAACGTTCACGTTCGTCGGAGGCGGCGGAGGGGGCGGCGGCGGAGGCGGCGGAGGGGGCGGCGGCGGAGGCGGCGGCACACCGTACGGCGGCACCGGTGCGGTCGGGTTCGTCGACGTCGTCTCGCTCGGCGTCGGCGTCGTGGTCGGTGACGTCGTCGTCGCAGTGGTCGTAGTGGTCGTCGGCGTGCCCGGCGCAGGCGTCTCGGTGCATCCTGCGAGGCTCGACATGCCGGCGACGATAGCCGCCGCGACGACGCCTGCCTGCGCCGCCGACGAAGACGAACGAGCAGCCCGCGGGCGCGGCGTGTCGCAGAACGGACAAGCATCGTCCGCGTCGAAGACGTGCCGTCGACAACCCGAGCAGATGGAGAGCGTGCGCATCGTCGGCTGATCGTAGAGCAAGGGCGCCACTTCGCCTACCCCGCCAGAAGAACGAGTGTTCCTCTCGGTCGGGGAGCTCAGAAGTGGCTCGGATCGCCCTTGAACGGCACGCCGTACGCAGGCTTCGGGATAGGCGGCGGCGGCGGCGGAGGAGGAGGAGGAGGCACGGGCGCTGGCTTGGCGTCGGCGGCCCCGACGTCTCTCGCGGCGTCGGTCGTCGCGTCGGAGGTGCCGGCGTCGGACGAGGGAGAGGCATCGGCCATCGGCAACGGCATCGGCGGCGCGCCATACGCAGGAACGTTGTTCATTCCCAGGTCCGTCGGCCGCGGGCTCGGCGTCGGCGCGGGCTCGGTGGTGTCGCTCGGCTTGGTGGTGATGCGCGTCTCTTTCGGATCGAGCTTTTTCTCTTCTTGTCCGGGTTCGGGACAGGCCACGAGCCCCGTCATTCCCGCCACCAGCACCGCCGCGACGACGCCTCCGCGTGCGAGCGCGCTCGGTCCCGTGCTGGGCCCTCGCGTGCGCGACGCGCCGCAGAACGGGCACGCCGTCTCGTGCTCGAAGATGTGTCGCCGACAGCCGGTGCAAATGTATAAAGAGCTCATGCTTCCCCTGCGGTTCCCTGATTTACTCGGCCGAGCGTAGCGTGAATGCATCCGCTCCGCGTCTCGTCTTTCGAGGAGACCCGGCGCGCTCGCCGACCTTGGCCGTGCGCTACACTTGGTCCCACATCCATGCGCTTGCGTCTTCCCGTCACCGTCGCTGCCCTCGCGCTGCTCCTCGTCGCTCCGGCGAGCTCGCGCGCCGACGAGGGCTCCGGTCCCGACTGCGTGGTCAAAGGCAAGGGCGTCATCGACAAGACGGTCACCATCTACGACGCGCGTGAAGGTGGCATCGCGCTCGCCTCGTTCGCCACGCAAGAGGTGACGCTCGAGGTCTCCGACTTCCCCGCCGATCCGAGCGGGCGCGCGAAGGTGAAGACGGGCAAGGGCGGCGCTTCGCTGCGCATCGAAGGCTGGATGGACGCTGCCAAAGTGCCGCTCTCGGCCAAGAGCGAGCTCCCCGTCGTCGCCGAGCACGTGTGGATCGGGCGCGGGCAGGTGGTGAAGCTGAAGGGAGCTTCACCCGGGAAAATCACGGTCGAAACGACGCTCTCTTCGACGCAGCAGAAGCTCAAGTCGAAGACCGCGTGCAGCGGCGTCGCCGTCGGCAACGTGCTCGGGGACGAGGTCGAGGTGCCGAAGGGCGCGAAGAAGTGGGTGCTCAAGTCGTCGAGCCTCGATCTCTTCGACAGCGCGGGTGGCGCCACCGTCTTCACGCTCGACGTGCTCACGCCCGAGACGGGGCTCCTTCTCTTCTCGACCGACGGACAAGGCGCGTACATGCACGTGCGTCACTACGGTGGCGTCGTCGTCGATGCGTGGGCGAAGACCAGCGACCTCAAGCTCTTTCCCAAGGGCGAGATGCTCGACGAGCTCGCGGGTCCCGGCATGGTCACCATCGCGCCCGCCAAGCTCAAGGTCGACGGCGCGACGAAAGAGGGCAAGGCCGCGAAGGACACGCCCGTGCGCTCGTCGGCGAACGACAAGGGCAAGCAGATCGGCACGCTGGAAGAGGGCGCCGACGTCATCGTCATCGACACGATGGCCGGTTGGTCGCGCGTCTTCCCGAAGACGCTGGAGCTGATTCCGCCCGACGGCAAAGACTTCTGGGTGAAGGCCGACGCCATCACGATCAAGTGAGTCAGGAAGCGGCCGCGAGCTTCTGGGTCATGCCGACGATTTCGAGCGTCGGCGCGCTGCGGGAGATCCAGGCGTGGCGATGCGTGCCGACCGATTGGAGAATCGACTCGACCAGGTGACGACGCTCGTCGGAGCGCACGAGGAGGGCGGCGTTGGGGCTCGAGAGGAGCAGCGAGCGCAGCGCCGGGACCATGTCGAGTGCGTCGCGTTCGGAGAGGACGATGACGTCGGGGAAGAAGCCGCCGGCCAGCGTTCCGTCGACGCCAGCTGCGTCGCTCACCGCGACGTCGAAGCCGTGATGGATGATGCTGCGCGCGAGCATCGAAGCACCCACGCGATCGCGGTCGACGACCAGGACCGCGCTGCGACGTCGCACGCCGCTCGACGCTTGCACCGAGATCGCCGGCGCCGAGTTGGCTGCGCGGGAGTCGTCGTCGCGTCGTGAATGCACGGCAGACGACGGCGGAGGCGTCGGGGCCGAACGGACCTCCGTCGACGAACGACGCAGGTCGGAAGACGGGGCGGCCATCTCTTCGACGACGGCGCCTGCGAGCGTACGACGCTGCTCTTTGCGGATTTCCTTCTCGATGGCGGCGTCGATGTCTTCGAGCACCACCGTGGCGAGGCGTCCGCCGACTTGCGCGGAGAGCACCGGCACCAAATGCGCGCGCACGAAGATGCGGAGGTCTTCGAGCTTCTCGGGCATCGCGCGTTGACCGCTCGAGGCGAGTGCCGACTCGAGGATGGCCTGACGGCGCTCCTCGCTACCAACGACGGTAGCGAGGACCTTGAGAACGCGTGGTGTTGCCGGATGTCCCTGCATGGGTCGTGCTTCTGAACTTCTACTACGCAAGCATGAAGCCAACTCGTACTCCGCGCTCGCGGGGTAGGAAAGGCGGAGCACGGGGGGCGGCGCGATTCTGCGGCGAATCTTCAGCGAGCACTGGATTGCAGCGCCGCAGTTCCTACTTCAAGGCTGCAATGTGCGAGCGTTGCGAGACCTCCGTGGGGGCGTTCGGGTCGGATCACACGCGCTCGACGATCACGGCGACGGCTTCACCGCCGCCGATGCAGAGCGTCGCGAGGCCGCGCTTGGCGCTGCGGTTCTTCATCGCGTGCACGAGCGTGCTGAAGATGCGCGCGCCGCTCGCGCCGATGGGGTGACCGAGGGCGATGGCTCCGCCGTGGACGTTGACCTTCGCCGGATCGAGCTCGCAGTCGCGGTTGGCGGCGAGGGTGACGACGGCGAAAGCCTCATTGATCTCGAAGAGATCGATGTCTTTGACGGCGACGCCGGTGCGCTTGCTGGCGTCGGCGATGGCCTTCGCAGGTGCGGTGGTGAACCACTCGGGCGCGTGCGCCGCGGCGCCGTAGCCGACGATGCGGGCGAGCGGCGTGAGGCCGTGCTTCTTCACCGCGGCCTCGCTGGCGAGCACCACTGCGCTGGCGCCGTCGTTGATCGACGAGGCGTTGGCGGCGGTGATGGTGCCGTCCTTGACGAACGCCGGACGGAGCGCGCTCATCTTCGACGGATCGCCCTTCTTCGGCCCTTCGTCCTCGAGCACGACGAGCGGATCGCCCTTGCGCTGCGGGACCGAGACACCGGCAATTTCATCGACGAATTTGCCCTCTTTCTGGGCGGCGAGGGCGCGACGGAAGGACTCCTTGGCGAAGTCGTCCTGCATCTCGCGCGTGAACTTGTACTCGCGCGCGCAGAGCTCGCCGGCGTTGCCCATGTGGAAGTCTTTGTACGGGTCCCAGAGGCCGTCGTGGATCATGCCGTCGGTGAGCTGGCCGTGACCCATGCGGTAGCCGCTGCGCGCTTTCTGCAGGTAGTACGGGACGTTGGACATCGACTCCATGCCGCCGGCGACGATGACGTCGGCGTCGCCGAGCGCGATCGACTTGGTGCCGAGGACGATCGCCTCGAGGCCCGAGCCACACACTTTGCTGACCGTGACGCAGGGGACCGTGTCGGGGACGCCGGCGCCGAGCGATGCCTGACGCGCCGGAGCTTGGCCGATGCCCGCCGAGAGGACGTTGCCCATGAAGACCTGCTGCACGGCGGCCGCTTCGAGCTTCGCGGACTCGATCGCAGCGCGAATCGCTGTGCTTCCGAGCTTGGGGGCGGCGACTTCGGCGAACGCGCCGAGATAAGCGCCGATGGGCGTACGACGAGCGGCGACGACGTAGACGGGGGCGAGTGCCATGGAGACCTCCAAAGGAGCGAGCGACTTGGGGCGATCTAGGGCGCGGAAGCTACCACGGCGAGTCGAGTGGGGCTCCTCCCCAACGCGTCGCGTCAGCTTCGCTCAGCGTGCGTTCTACGTGTTTTCCAGCGCCGGTGGAGCCAGAGCCAACAGCTCGGGTCTTCGCGCACGAACGAGTCGACATGGGCGGCGATGGCGAGCGTGGTGCGCTCGACCCACGCCGCGGACGGACGTGCCGGTGGGGCGAGTACGTCGAGTATTGCGACGGTGTGGCGATTGTCTACCACACGACCGAGCGCGACGACGATGGGCGCGCCGCTCCGGGCGGACAGGGTCGCAGGCAGTGTGTCGTGCAGAGCGATCTCGCCGAGGAAGGGACCTTCGGCGACGCTGGTCGTGCGCTCGGGATCTTGATCGACCAAGAGGGCGACCGACCCGCCGTCGCGGAGCTTGTCGAGGAGCGCGCGCACGACGGACGCTTCTTCGAAGACCAAGTCGACGCCTCGACCCGCACGTGCGCCTTGCCACCAGGCATCGAGCCGCGGCGATCGCAGACGCTTGGTGACGATCGTGAGGGGCGTGCGTGCAGCACACGCGCACGCAGTCAGATCCCAATTGCCGGTGTGCGCGGTGGCGACGATGACGCCGCGGCCCTTCGCACGTGCCTCGACGAAGCGAGGAAAGTCGGCGACGTCGACGAGCGCAGCGACGTCGGCCTCGGGACGACCGGTGATCCAAAGAAGCTCGAGCGCCGAACGACCGAGCCCACGAAGACACGCCCGCCCGGTCTTCGCGTCACCGAGCCCCGCGCGTTCAATCGCCGCGACGACCTGCGCCCGACGAATGCGCAGGACGTCGTACGCGATGAACGCAAGCACGCTCCCCAGCGGCCGAAGCCACGACCAAGGGACGATCGCGACCAGCCTCGTCAGCGCGCGCAGCCAGAGTGGGCCGGCCCGTTTCGCCAAAGACGAGGCTCAGGCGAAGCCGGCGCGACGCGTGGTCTTCGACTGGGCTTTGCCTTCGACGTTGGCGACGAAGACGTCTTCCAGGGCGAAGAGGTAGAGCTCGCCCTTGGTCGTGCGCGCGTGGATGGACAAACCCTTGATCGCCAGACCTTCGATGGAGCCCACCGTCATGCCGACGCCGTTGCGCGCGAGGTAGAGACTGAGCGTCGTCTTCGCCGGGAGCTCGCGGAAGCCGCCTTCACCCGCGGTCGCTTCGCACATCGTGAGAATCTCGTTGATCTGTTCGGGGCTCATGAAGGCATCCTAATAGCTTCGGCAACCGCGCGGAGCGAGTTTGACCGAAGCGGCCAAAGTTCAGGCGGTGGTGCGCTCTACGGCCTCGAGGTCGGTGCCTTTGACCCGATCGGCGAGTGACTTGCGGAGGGCGAGGCGCGCGCGGTGGAGGCGCGTCTTCACCGTGGGCAGGGTGAGGTCGAGAATTTGCGCGACCTCTTCCGTCGACAAGTCTTCGAGCTCGCGGAGGATGAAGACCGAGCGATAGGCCTCGGGCAGCTTGTCGACCGCGTCGGCCGCGTGCTTCGCCAGCTCTTTGTTGCTCGCTTGATCGTCGACGGCCTCGGACCAGTCGTCGATGGGATCGGCGATTTCACCGGCCTCGGTGTACTGCGGCGACGCGTCTTCGAGCGAGGTTTCGTTGTGACGACGCTCGCTGCGCATGCGCATCAGCGCGGCGTTGACGCTGATGCGATAGAGCCACGTGGAGAACGCGCTCTGCTCTTGGAACTGGCCGATTTTGCGGAAGACCTGGAGGAAGGCGTCCTGCACGACGTCTTGCGCGCGGGCGTCGTCGCGGGTGAGGCGAAGGGCCAGGCGATAGACCTTCTCTTGGTGACGACGGACGATTTCACGGAACGCGCGCTTGTCTCCACGCTGGAGCAGCGCCACGAGCGCGTTGTCCGGCTCGGGTGCACCAGGGGCCGCGGTCCCGCTCGCGGGCGCCGAGGGCGAGGGGGCGTTGGAGGGTTCGCGATCCATTTCAGCCGAGGGATTCAAAGTAACCGTCTCCGCGCGGGAGGAAAGGGGGCGCGCCTGCTTTTTGCTCGGACCCCTGGGGGGACGTACGGGCACGGCGACTGGCTTCGCGATGGGAGTGACCGTCGAGAGCGGCGGAAGAGGCTCCGACTCTGAGCTGCCGAACGCTGAAACGACGCTGGACCAGAAGCACATGGTGTCCTCTTGCTCGTGCGGTCGTGGGGAAGGGCGTGGGAATCGAAGGGGGCCTGCGTCGGCGCGCGGCTGGGGCAGTCGATGGAGGTTAAGTACGATGCACGGACATGGCATCCAGGCTTCACACTTCTTCGAGGGCGCGTCGCCAAGCGCGCACCGAGGGCGTGAGGAGGCCGTGAGGAGGGCGTGAGACCTCGCCAGCTTCACTACGTTCGGCGGCCCTGCTCGGTTTCGCTGGCTCGGTTTCGCGTGCTCGGATGGGGGCGACGCGAGCGCACTTGACGTCCCGTGCTGCGTCGCCGAAACCGCCCGCAAAATGGGCAAGGCCAGCACGAAGTCCTCGAAGAAGGTGGGGTCGCCGGTGTCGAAAGGCAAGGGGGCGGCGAAGGGGCATCGTGGCGCGTTCGAGCGCTCGCGCGACGTGCGACCGCCGGCGATCACCGGTCGTGAGAGGCCGCGCGACATCATCGAGCAACGCTTCCCCGCCTACGTCGGTCGCCAAGAGCGCATCGCCTTCGAGCTCATGCGTCGCTCGGTGGAAGAGGACGCGCGCGTCTTCCTCACGCTCTCGGGCGCGATGACCCCCGCGGGGATTCACGCGAGCTGCATCATCCCCCTCATCGAGCGCGGCATCATCGACTGCATCACGACGACGGGCGCGAATTTGTATCACGACGCCCATCGCGTCATCGGTCACCGCATCCGCGAGATCGATCCGGCCGCCGGCGATTTGCAGTACCGCCTCGCGCGCATCGTCCGCATTTACGATCTCGGCTTCTGGGAGGAGACGCTCCTCGAGACCGACAAGCTCTTCTCGGCGCTGCTTCGGAGGAAAGAATTCCAGTTGCGTTTGACGACGCCGGAGCTTCATTACAAGCTCGGAAAGCAGATCGCGGCGATCGAGGATGCGCTCGGCGTGAAGGAGCCTTCACTTCTCGCGACGGCGTATCGGTACGGCGTGCCGATCTTCGTCGGCGCGGTGCAAGACGGTTCGATCTTCTTGAACGCGGTGAAGCTGCGTCACTTGCTCGGTGAGGAGTTCAAGCTCGAGATCGACATCAACGACGACGTCTTCGAGATGGGCGCGATGCAGCACCACTGCTTCGGCACCGACAAGAAGAAGATGGCGATTTGGATTCTCGGTGGCGGGGTGCCGAAGAACTACACGCTGCAAGGGGAGCCGCTGCTGGATCAGATTCTCGGGGTGCCCACGCATGGGTTCGACATCGACGTGCAGTTTTGCGTCGACCCCGTGGACAACGGGGCGTTGTCGTCGTGTCCGGCGGGGGAGGGGCACACGTGGGGGAAGGTGTCGGCGGAGAGCGTGGCGACGGGGTCGATTTATGTGCATGCCGATGTGACGGCGGTGTTTCCGTGGCTGACGTATGCGCTGCTCAGTGATCCTGCGATGCGGCGGGCGCCTTCGCGGCTTTACAAGGTGCGGCAGGTGGCGGTGCAGAATTTGGATGCGCAGGTGGCGAAGAGGCGGAGAGCGTTGTTGAAGACGGTGGAGTACGCGCTGCCGAAGTGAGGGGAGGTTACTCACGCGCCGGGTCGGTTCTCCGGCGCCTCCACCACGGGACCGCGGTTCTTCAGCGGTCCCGTTGCTTTGTAGGAGGCGTCACACGCCCGTTTGCAAGCCGCCTGGACGGCATCATCACCGCACGAGTTTCGCGCGGATTGAGCACGCCGTGAAGCGGCCATCCTCGAATTGAGACCTGGGCTCAAACGATTTCCGACGCCGTCGGACTCCGCCGGAGTCAGTCCTTCGGCGATTCCGGCCGCGCCGTGAATCGCTTCAGGCCGCCGAGGACGCTCTCGTAGTAGGCGGCAATCAAGCCGATCGTGGCCGGCAATCCGAGGATGAAGGTGAAGTACGGATCGAGGCGCGCCTTCGTCTCGTTGCTGAGGCCCGAGTGGCGGGTCGTGTACCAGGTGATGGCCAGCGCGAGCGTGACGACGATGGCGACGGTCGCGAGGCGAATGCGGCGCGCGTTCGCGTTCTTGGTCTCCGTCGCCGCGGCCTCGAGGTTGCTACGCGCCCATGCCTCGAGGAGGGGCACGCGAACGCGCTCGTGGTCCTCGATGCGTTGCACGAAGCCGATCGCTCGCAGTTCGTCGAGCGCGCGCACGCAGGCCTCGAGGCTCTCGATCTTGGGCAAATGCTCGCGCAGCTCGGCGGCGTCCTTCGGGCGGTGCCAGGCGATGGCATGGAGCACCGCGCGTTCTTCCTTGGAGAGAGCGCCCACTTCCCGGTGGTTGAAGGTGGCGCCCTCGGCGGCGAGGTCGCGGGTCGCTGCGACGACGTTGGTGCGCGCCACGGTGAGGGTGCCGAGAGGATGCGCTTGCACGCCGCGGGCAAGGGACAGCGCGCGGCTAGCGATGCGGCGCGCCACGTTCGGATTTCCGCCGCTCGCCTCGTGAATGGCGTCGAGCGCGTCGGCGGCAAACGTCACCTCGGCCTCGAGCGCGAGAGCGCTCAGAGCCTCACGCGTCTCGTGCGGAAGGAAGAGGCGCACCGCCAGGCGATGGACGAGCTTTGCGAAGGGGTTGTGCCACCCCGCGATGTCCGACTCGCCGAGGCGGTGACCCCGCACCGCGGTGACGACGACGCCGAGCCGCGGATGCATCGCCATGCTGCCGAGCGACGACCACAGCTCACGTGCTTGGCGACGAGTGTCGGCGTCCACGGACGCGTCGCTGAGCAATCCGATCAGGTGATCGGCGTCGTCTAGGGCTACGACGCGCTTGCACGGGTCCGTCACCTTGGTGGCGCGCTCGATGGCAGCGTCGAGGGCTGTCTTTCCCGTAAGCGCCTTCTTCGGCTTGGTCTGTTGCGGGGAAATGGTCTCCGCGAGTGCGGTGCAGAGCTCGCCGATCGTTCGGTTGGCCCAGGGAGGGCACGAAAATGGAATGATTTTGGTCTCCAGGCAGTCGAGGCGGGCGGACTCCAACAGCCAGCTCTTTCCGGTGCCCGGCATACCGGTCACGGCGACGAAGGTCCGCGGCGATTGGATGTGACCGATGAGCGACGAGATGGCGTCGCCGAACCCGAAATGCGCCCGCGCCTGAAAACGATCGCTCGAGACGAATGGATCGGTCGGAGCGTGCAGCGAGCCCACCTGCTCTTCGAAGACGCGGTCGATCCGGCCGTCCTGGAACGCCAGCGCGATTTCGGCGATGTGGATGGGCACGACCTGCGCGTCGAACTTTTTTCGATATTCGACGATTTTCTCCCGAACGCCGTTGCCGAGTGACGATGAGTCGATGATGACGATGAAGAGGTATCGGGCCGTGGCCGAGAGCGCGAGGCGCTTACGCAAGTCTTCGAGGTAGTGTTCGATTGGGCGCGTGAGTGTGAGGAACGTCAACGTGCCCACCCTGCCGACATCTGTCTTCGCCTCGTCGGGGCGAATGCACACAAACGTCGGCCGATTCATCGAGAGGAGGCCTGTGAGCTCGAGAATGCCCTCCGGCGTAACCCGGACGCCGCGTCCGACGGTGGCGAAGAAGGCCTGCAGCGCAGCGCGGTGCGTGCGCATCGAGGCGGGAATCTCGTCGTCGAGTACACCCCACGGCCCGGTCGGCTTTGGCTCGGCGAGTTCGGGACGCGCAGCGAGCAACGTGGCATGCGTTGGCCAGCCGATCGTCGGGGGCGCCGCTCCAACGCCTCCCGGCACCAGAGGCGAAACCGCAGCCCTCGTCGTGCGCTCGAACACCGACGCGAGCGCGGTCGCGGCCTCGCCCGCCGTGGCGAAGCGATCGGACGGCGTGCGCGCTACGCACTTGGCGAAAAAGCCATCGAAGGCCTTCGGAAGCGCGACACCGAGCTTGGCAGCGCGCGCCACCGCGGGGGGAATCTTGTCCTTCAGAATCGCCAGGATGAGCTTGTCCAGCGACTCGCCGTCCCGGAGCCAGAAACGGTGCGCCGTCAGCATCTCGAACGCGATGAGTCCGAGCGCCCAGATGTCGGCCCGGTGTCCGATCTCCCCACGCACCATCAGCTCCGGCGCCGCGTAGAGCGGCGTTCCGCTCACCGAGGTCGCTCCCGTCGTCTCGCCCGCCCGCCCTACCAGCTCGGCGATGCCGAAATCGAGCACCTTGGCGCTGGTCGTGCCGTCACGGTTGCGATGGACGAAGAGGTTGCTCGGTTTGAGATCGCGATGAACGATGCCCTTCGCATGCGCCTTGTCGAGTGCGTGCGCGACCTGTCGGAAGAACGTCACCACCTCCGCGGCCGGCATTGGGCCGCGCTCGAGGTGGTGGTTGAGCGCCTCCCCCTCGAGGTACTCCATCGCGATGTAGGGCAACGGGTCGGTCCCCGCATCCAGGATCTCGACGATGTGCTGCGAGTCGATCGTTCGACCGATCGCCACCTCGCGCTGCCAGCGTCGAAGATCGCGCGCCACTTCGGCGGGCATCGTCTTCAGCGCGCGGCGCTCGCCGGTGATTATGTCCGACGCGAGGTAGACGGTGCTCAGTCCGCCGGCGGCCAACAGCCTGTCGAGGCGAAAGCGTCCACCGACCAACGTCCCCAGCTGCAAGTCCCCCATTGGCGTGAGTCCAACGGCGATGATCGGCGCCGCCCTAACAGCTGTCGAGACGAATCTGAGCCGCGCAGGGCAAAGTGACCCCCCGGGTTGGTTGCAGTCGGCTCGTTCGTCGCTGTGCCGTGCCCGTCTGTCACGCAGCGACGCTCAAACTCACGATGGCAATCGTCTTCCGCAGGCCTCGACCGAGGTTGTCGACAAGGCGTGACACTTCTCGAAGCCGAGGGCGGGGACGCCCCGGACCGGAGCTGAAATACCGTGTCACCCCAGGCTCGCTCTCTCTGCGCCAAGCTTTCCGTCGGTGCTTCTCATGCGGGAGGTGGATGCACCCATCCCATCGGCCGTTCGTTAACCACCCCGTCGGTCAGTGAGCACGCCCTCGGCGTCATCGTTGCCGAACCTCGCGGCACGAGGTCGCGAGGGCTCGGAAAGTGTCACCCAAGCTGCCGGTCAAAACTGTCACCTCAGCTCTCGGTCGTTCATAACAGGCCACCGTCGCGACGCCTTCCCGAGCCCCAAAACCGACCCACCCCGTCGCCCCGCAAGCTTCGCGAAGCCTCCAAGTCGACCCCACCGACGACCAAAAACTTCCCGAAGCCAAAATCCTACCTACCCCCCCACCGCCGCAAAGCTTCCCGAAGCCTCAAATCAACTCCCGCGCCCCCGCCGCCAAGCTTCGCGAAGCTAAAAATCGACCACCTCCCCCTCCGCAGATCGGCTTCCAAAAGCTTCCCGCCGCGCCCTGCACGGGTGGTGACCGCGACCGGGCTCCGCCGCTATGCCCGGTGAGGAGCGCGAGGAGCCGATCGCCGACCCACTTCTCGGCCTGCGCCGTAGTGGCGCGGAAGAGGGCGCGCGCCGCGTCCCACAGGTATTCGGGCTCTCCGAGAGGTTGGGAGCGGGCGGCGAGATGTGGGGAGGGGCGCTTCAGTTCTCCGGAGGGGTTCGCGAATGCTTGGTGGTCGTCCTTCAGCATTCACGGGCGACCCGCGAGAGCTTGGGCGGGGTTGCCGAATGCTGGAGGACGACGGGGAAGCATTCGGTGACGAGCGGGAAGCATTCGCGGGTGACGGGCGAGCATTCGGCGACGACCGGGATGCTTTCGCAGGGCTTGAACGACCGCAGTCCGTCCCTGCGTCCCCACATGTCCCCACATGCGGCCGAGGCACGGTACCCTCGGTGCTGATGACCAAGAGGTCGTCCTTCGGATCTCGCGCAGACGCTCGATGCTCGTAGATCGCACCGAAGTCCTGCGCTGCACGGATGGCGAGCTCCTCGACCTGCCGCTTTCCGCTCGACGTGCCGGTGAAGTCCCGCACGGTTTCGGCCACCTCGTCGAACGAGGACTTGGCCGCCTCCTTCGCCACCAGGCGCCGGATGCCGTGCGCGAAGAGCTCTCGCGGCAGGTTGAGCGCAGCGTCCATCGGATGAAGATCGGCGGCGCCCGGCGCCGGATAGGCGAGCCACTCTACCGGCACGCGTCCGAGCAGCGTCTCGACGCGACGCTCGCTGTCGCGCGACGACCTCCGCTCCACTCCGTCGGCACCGACGACCTCGGTCCCGAGCTTCGACGCCTCGGAGGTCGAGCCTTGGGTATCGGACGCCGCTGCGGTCGTCGCTCGAACGCCGATCGGCGCGTTGGGACGACGATCCGGAGTCTGCGCGTGCGGCTTTGTCTGCCGCCGTGTCGCTCGTGCTCCGACTCGTCGGGCGTGAAGCCGATCCGGCGCGCAGTCGGGAGCATGTGCTCCTTTCGATCCTCGCCGAGCGCCGCCTCTTGGCCGGCACTACCGCTGATCTCGGGTCGTTGCTCCACGACTTGGCAGAGCCGCCGATCGACATGGTCGGAGCGCTCACGATCGATCACTTCCTGCCCAAGTCGGAGCGTCGCTCGCTCGCGGCAGCGCGCAATTCGCTGCTCGCCTCGCCGACCTTCGCGTCATGGCGCGAGGGCGCGACGCTCGACGTCGACGCGTGGATGACACCGAAGGACGGCAAGACGCCCGCCGTCATCGTCAGCGTCGCGCACCTCGACGACGAGGACCACGCCATCGTCCTCGGCGTGCTGCTCGAGGAAGTGCTCTCGTGGGTTCGTTCGCTTCCCGGAAGCCAAAGGCTGCGCGCGCTCGTCGTGTTCGACGAGGTCTATGGATACTTGCCGCCGCATCCGGCGAATCCGCCGACCAAGCGGCCGATCGTCGCGCTGATGAAGCAGGCGCGCGCGTACGGGGTCGGCGTGGTGATTGCGACGCAGAACCCGATGGACCTCGACTATCGCGCGCTCAGCAACGCGGGGCTGTGGTGCGTGGGGAGACTGCAGACGGATGCCGATCGGGCGCGCGTCGTCGATGGGCTCACGGCGAGTCTCGGCGATGGGCACGGTGGGCGAGAGGCGACGCGGGAGCTCGAGGCGACGATCGCGAAGTTGGCGCCGCGCTGGTTCGTGGTGCGCGACGCGCATGCGCAGAACGGGGCGGCGTTGTTGCAACCGCGGTGGGCGATGTCGATGTTGCGCGGGCCGATGACGAGGAGTGAGGTGAGGAGGGCGCGGGCGGCGCAGGCGTGAGGTGCTTGCGTGTCTACTCGTGGTCCGGATCAAGCTTGCCCAAGAGGCGGTGGCCCTCGCGAAGCATCACTTTTTCTTCGTGGGCTTTCTCAGCGCGCCGAAGCGCTCGTCGAGGCGATGGCCGAGAGCCTCGTCGCTCACGACTCGACCTGCATCGAGATCACCGAGCCCGCCCTGAACGGCCGCGACGAAACGCGCCTGAGTCGTGAGTCGGTCGAACTCCTCAGGGGAGAGGATCACCGCCGCCGCCCTCCCGTTCTGCGTCACGACGAGCGGCCGGTGCCTGCTCCGAAGTGCCCGGATCGTCTCGGAGAGGTGGGCCTTCAGCTCGCCGATGGGAACGATGTCCTTCGCGATCTGCAGGGTAGGCGTAGGACTGTTTTCGGACCTGTCCGTAGGTCCAAATTTAGTCCAACGCGGCAAGATGGCAAGGACGTCATTCGGTCTTCGCGCAGCGCTACCCAGGACGATGCGAAGCGATGTGCCCGGGACGCAGGCAGCCACGCCGTTTCGTGATGCCGCACGAGGCATCCCGAAGCCGAAGCCTTCCTACCGTCCGTGGCAGGCTCCGAAAACCTCGCCCCATCGGCCACGCCCAATCGCACCGCACCAGGGTCGGCTCGAAAAAGGCGATCCACCCACGCAACCGGCCGCCCCCTCGTGCCGACACTTGATCACGCAGGCACGCCGCGTCGCCTCGCCGATCCATGTCCCAATCGATGTTGCGCGGGCCGATGACGAGAAGTGAGGTGAGGAGAGCGCGAGCGGCGCAGGAGGTGGGGCAGGGGTGACTCTACCTGCGGGGATATCCCCATCGACAGCAGCCAAATGGCAAAACCTTGTGGACCAACAAACTCGCAGTCCAGCCTTCCCGCCGGACGCTTGACTTTGAAAATCAGTGCGACGCTGTAGCCGTTTGCGAGCGTTCGCTCCGTCCGAAAGCCTCGTGAATTAACCCCTACGGGTGAATCGCCTTCGCCTTGACGACCTTTGTTCGGCATGGCGAGTTGAACCTACGCACGCGAGCGGCAACTGCCCTCGCGACGCGTGAAATTTTCGTGGGCGACGCGAGCGCACCCTGTGCGCCCGTGCCGCGCGCGGTGGATTCCTATTGCCTGTGTTTCGGCGACTTGCCGATGGAGTTTTCGATGCGACGTCTCGCGCTCTTCGCGATCCTCACCTTGTGGCTGCTCGTGCTCACGTCCGCGTGCAGCGCTCGGTCGACACCGAACGAGACCGCAGAAGATGAGCCGGTCCAAGCGACGCAGGCTGTCGTCAGCGTATCGGCAGATCACGACCGCGCGGACGACGACTGCGATTGCGAAGATGGCCGCGCGCCGCGCTGGCTCAAGTCGAAGAAGCTCGTGGCTTCGAGCATCACCCGTAGCTCGGTGGTGCTCACCTGGTCGGGGGCGTGTCGAAACGTCGCTGCCTTCAAGGTCTATCGGAACGGCACGCTCGTCGCGACGGTGCCGAGCACGACGTACACCACCACCGTGACCGGGCTCGCCGCGGCCACGAGCTACACCTTCAAGGTCGAAGCGGCGAACCGAGCCGGGCGCGTTTCGACGGACGGGCCTTCGACGACGATGACCACCGCCAGCGCTGGTGGAGGCGCGGCGAATGGCACCGCCTGCAGTGCTGCATCGAGTTGTGCATCGGGTCTATGCGTCGATGGGGTCTGCTGCAACGCCGCGTGCGGCGGGCAATGCGAAGCGTGCAATGTCGCGGGTAGTGCAGGCACGTGCTCGGCCGTCACCGGAGGGCCTGTCGGGACGCGTCCGGCATGCGCGGGCTCGGGAACGAGCTGTGGCGGCACGTGTACGAGCGCGTCGCGGGTGGCATGCACGTACCCGAGCAGCAGCACGAGTTGTCGAGCGGCGAGCTGCGTTTCTGGGACCGCGTCCGTTGCTGCGTCCTGTGATGGAGCAGGGGCATGCCCAGCTCCGAGCACGACGAGTTGCGCGCCCTATGCCTGCGGTGCGACCAGTTGCCGTACCACCTGCGCGAGCAACGCGGACTGCGCGACCGGAGACTTCTGCAGCGCCGGGACATGTGCCCCGCTGAAGTCCAACGGAGCGACGTGCGCTTCGGCCAGCCAGTGCTCTTCGGGGAATTGCGTCGATGGCGTCTGCTGCAATACTGCATGTTCCGGACAGTGCGAGGCCTGCAGTGCCAGCGGGTCCGTCGGGACGTGCGCTGCCATCTCGGGCGCGCCCATCGGGGGCCGCGCAGCTTGCACGAGCGACGGCTCACTCTGCGGCGGCACTTGCGATGGTGCCGCACGCGCGGCGTGCACGTACCCCTCGGCGACCGCGGGTTGTCGCGCTGCCAGTTGTGCAGGCGGCATCGCGACGGCGGCTGCATCGTGCGATGGTTCGGGCCACTGCCCTGCCTCGACCACGACCAGTTGCGCACCGCTCGTCTGCGGCGCCGCCGCGTGCCTCTCGACGTGCAGCTCCGACGTCGACTGCGTCGCTGGTGACTACTGCAGAGCGGGTACCTGCACGCCCCGTGGAGTCAGCGGGACCGCCTGCACCGTCGCGGATGCATGCGCTTCCGGAAATTGCGTCGATGGGGTGTGCTGCAGCTCCAGCTGCGCCGGACAGTGCGAGTCCTGCAGCGTCGCAGGCAGCGTTGGCGCGTGCGTGGCGGTGTCGGGCGCGCCCGTCGGTGGCAGGCCCGCTTGCGCCTCTGATGGCAGCGCCTGTGGCGGTACGTGCAACGGGAGCCTGCGCGCGACCTGCTCGTACCCGGCTGCGTCGACGAGCTGTCGCGCTGCGAGTTGCACCGGAGGTGCCGCGACGGCCGCAGCAAGCTGCAATGGCGCCGGATCCTGTCCGGCGGCGACGACCACGGCGTGTTCGCCCTTCCTGTGTGGCTCGACGGCGTGTCAGTCGTCGTGCACTTCGGACGCGGCGTGCGTCGCCGGCGACTACTGCCGCGCAGGCACCTGTGTCGCACGCGTCGCCGACGGAAGCGCGTGCACCGCGTCGAATGCCTGCGAATCTGGCAACTGCGTCGACGGCGTGTGCTGCAACTCGACCTGCAACGGGCAATGCGAGGCGTGCAACCTCGCGGGCTCGGCGGGTGTGTGCAGCGTCGTCTCGGGAACTCCCGTGGGCGGACGAACTGCGTGCGCGAGCGACGGAAGCGCCTGTGGCGGGACGTGCGATGGCAGCGCGCGAACGTCGTGCAGCTACCCGGGCAGCGGCAAGACGTGTCGGAGCGCCTCGTGCTCCGGCGGCACTTCCACGGCGTCGGCGACGTGCAACGGGGCTGGAGCCTGCCCAGCGGCGACGACGAGCATCTGCGCGCCGTACACATGCGGCGCGACGGCGTGCGCCTCTGCGTGCAGCACGAGCGCGGACTGTGCTTCTGGCACCTACTGCAACGCAGGCGCCTGCGTCGCGAAGCTGACGGCGGGTGCGACGTGTACGAGCGCTGACTCTTGTACGTCGGGCAATTGCGTCGACGGCGTGTGCTGCTCGAGCGCGTGCACTGGACAATGCGAGTCTTGTAACGTCGCCGGCAGCGTCGGCGCGTGCGTCGCCGTTTCGGGCGCTCCCGTCGGCGGCCGACTCGCGTGCACTTCGGATGGAAGCGCGTGCGGAGGTACCTGCAACGGGACCCTGCGCGCGACTTGCTCGTATCCCACCGCTTCCATGAGCTGTCGCAGCGCGAGCTGCGCCGGTGGGGTCGCGACGTCGAGCGCGAGCTGCACGGGCACGGGAAGCTGCCCGGCCCCGACGACCACGACTTGCGCGCCGTTTGCGTGTGGTACTACGGCCTGCGCTGCGTCGTGCACGTCCGACGCGAACTGCTCCGCGGGGAACTTCTGCCAGGCCGGCACCTGCGAAATCCGCGCGGCGAATGGCGCCACGTGTTCGTCGGCCAGCGCGTGCGCCTCCGGCAACTGCGTCGACGGTTTGTGTTGCGACACCGCGTGCTCGGGCCAGTGCGAGTCCTGCAGCGTCGCGGGAGCGGCCGGCACATGCAGCGCAGTGAGCGGAGCACCAGTTGGTGGACGGCCGGCCTGCACGAGCGACGGAACGGCATGCGGAGGGGCATGCGATGGTACGGCACGCACGGCCTGTGCCTATCCGGGTACGACGCAGACGTGTCGAGTCGCCTCGTGCTCCGGCGGCGCGGCGACGGCGGCCAGCTCGTGCGACGGATCGGGCAAGTGTCCGTCGGCCTCCGTGACGACATGCGCTCCGTACGCGTGTGGAGCGACTGCGTGCTCGACCGCATGCACCACGGACGCGACCTGCGACGCGGGCAGCTACTGCAGCGGCGGCGCCTGCGTCGCGAAGCTCTCGAACGGTGACTCGTGCACCTCGAGCGCGACCTGCGGGTCTGGAAACTGCGTTGACGGCGTGTGCTGCGACACCGCGTGCAATGGACAGTGCGAGGCGTGCAATGCGCCGACGTCGGTGGGGACATGTGCTGCCGTCGTGGGAAGTCCCGTCGGTTCCCGACCCGCCTGCGGGGGAGATGGCTCGGTGTGTGGTGGCATCTGCGACGGAAGTGCGCGAAGCACGTGCACGTTTGCCGGGACGACCACGAGCTGCCGTAGCGCGACGTGCGCGGCGGGAGCGGTCACGAGTGGCGCCACCTGCGACGGCACGGGTGCGTGTTCCGCATCTTCGACGACGAGCTGCGCTCCCTACGTCTGCGCGGGTGCGAGCTGCGCCGCGACGTGCTCGTCCGATGCAGGCTGTCTGAGCGGGAGCTACTGCACGACTTCGGGTACGTGTGCGCCTGCGCCCGTGCTCACTCCGTCGGTGACCGATCGCTCGGTCGCCACCAACTTCGCATCGTCGATGCAGTACCTCTTCGTCGGCAGCGATCCCGTGCAATCGGGTGTGGCTGCGGGCTCGGGCCTCGGCGGTAAGGTCGTGCAGGCGACCCAATTCGCCGTCCTCCGCGGAAGTGCGCGGAACGACGACGGCACGCCACAAACGTGGGTGAATGTCTCCGTTGTCGGTCACCCGGAGTACGGGAGCACGTTGACGCTGGCTGACGGCACCTTCTCGCTGGCCATCAACGGTGGCGGCACCCCGGTGCATCTGCAGTTCTCCAAGCCTGGGTACCTGCCGGCGGATCGAGTGATCACGCCGATCGTGGGCGACTTCGC
Organism: Deltaproteobacteria bacterium; assembly: GCA_025363655.1. Lineage (GTDB taxonomy): Bacteria > Myxococcota_A > Polyangia > Polyangiales > JADJMO01 > JANYDK01. Next base: position 33,238 of record JANYDK010000075.1, read on the forward strand.
GTTCGCGGCTCCGGTCACGCTGATCGCCCTCGACACTGCCGCGACGCCCATCGCGCTCGGGTCCTCCGCGTATCAGGTGCATTCGGCGTCGACGACGACCGATGACGACGGCAGTCGTACGGCGCGCATTCTCTTTCCGCCCGGTACCACTGCGAATCGTGTCAATCCCGACGGGACGCGCACGCCGCTCTCGACCATCACGGTCTCCGCGACCGAATACACGGTCGGCCCCAATGGTCCGGCGCACATGCCGGGCGATCTGCCGACGTCGACGGCGTTCACGTATGCCGTGGAGCTCGACGCCCGCGAGGCGAGCGGCGCCAGCGGCTACGGCCTCGAGCTGAGTCAGCCCGTCTTCTTCTATCTCGACAACTTCCTCGGCTTCCACGCGGGCGACACCGTGCCGATGGGGTATTTCGATCGCAAGAAGAGCAACTGGATGGCCTCGCAGTCAGGCCGAGTCATCCGGATTCTCGGTGTCACGGGCGGAGTGGCCTCGATCGAACTCGTCGAGGGCGCTGGCGCGGCGAGCGACGCCGAGCTCACGGCCGCAGGAATCCATGTCGAGGAGCGCACCCAGCTCGCGACCACGTACGCGAGCGCGACGTTCCCGCTCGGGCTTTGGCGCGTGCCGGTCGCGCACTTCACCTCGTACGACTGCAATTGGCCCTACGAATGCCCGACCGCCAACGGCTGTCCGTCGCCGAATCTCGCCGACGCTTCCACGAGTCAGAAGCAGTGCCCCACGCTCGAGTCAGGTTCGATCATCGAGTGCGAGAGCCGCGTGCTCGGCGAGGAGATCGGCGTCGCGGGGACGCCGTACAGCCTTACCTACCGAAGCGGGACTCAGGCCGGACATCGCACGCTCATTCGTGTGCCGATCACTGGCGACGGACCGATTCCGAGTGCGCTCGAAGCCGTGCTCGTGCGGATCGAGGTCGCGGGTCGCACCATACCAGAAGACTGGAGGTATGGCGGAATCACGCTGGACCTCCGTCCGAACAAGTTTCTCGACTACTATTGGGATGGAACGCGCTACGACGGCACGCTCGTGCAGGGTCCGACCAGCGCCGTCGTCTCGGTCGGCTACCTGTACAAAGCCAAGTACGCGAGTGTGGGTAGCGGTGGCGCCGGGAGCTTCGGCGGTGCCGGGAGCGTGATCGAGGTCCCCAATCGCAGTCGACCTCAAGCGATTGTGTGGCAGTCGTCGACCGTTCGATTGAACCGTTTCGATGATCAGCCCGTGGGGCTCGGTGGTTGGCGCCTCAATGCCCATCACGTGCTTGCGCCGAATGGAATGACCGTCTTCAAAGGTGACGGAACGATTCAATCGGCGGCCGATGTTGCCGACGAAGTACGAACCGTGCTCGGCAAATGTGGCACCACGGGAGGCTCTCCTGCGGACGGCACCAGCGCGTTCAGTCCCACGTTCTTCCCCTCTGGCGGCGCCGCACTCGCGTTCGATGCCACGGGAGCGCTTCTCTTCACCGAGGGGTACAAGATCCGTAGGGTCGATCCGACCTCGAACCTGT
>JANYDK010000113.1 GCA_025363655.1 Deltaproteobacteria bacterium
CCCCGGAGCTTCGCTCCTACGCCGCCACGGGGCCCAACAGGCGCAGCCTTGCTGGGACCCTCCGAGAGACGTCGCAACAGAGACCAACCGATGGGGAAGTGTAGTTGTCGTCGAGGGGGAGATGTTGTTGACGTCAGGCACCAGCGCACGTGGGGCCCGATGCCGAAGCGGTCGCTGTGCCCGAACCGAGGACCCACGAGACGTTGCCCTCGGGCATCCGGACGGCGAAGTAGCCTACGTTCTTACCCCTCGAGAAAGTGGTCGGCTGGCCGCGGCCAAGCGGCGCAGGGAACATCAGGTTCGCGGGGCCGATCGGAACTGCCACCGGCGCAGAGCCGGTGTTGTCGTACGAAAAGACGGCATGGCGGTCGCCGTTGCCGTCGCTCGCCGTGCACACGAAGTGCGGAGTGAGCACTGATGAGTCCGACGAGGGCAGCGCGCACGACGTTCGGATGCGCGGGTCGTCCGCCACCCGACCTCCACATGCACCTCCAGCGGCGAGCAGCACGACCAAGGCGAGCAGCGCCAAGAAGGCTCGACGGCGAAGACCGAGCGTGAACTGACGCCTCACGACCGTGCGAACATCGACCGTCATCTCGAAGTGCTCCTTGCCGCTGCAGAGTCGACCTCCACTCTGCACGGCAGCGAAGCCTCGTCAAATGAGGCAAAGTTCATCCCTTAGGGTGATTCTCATTCACCTGGGGCGGCAGCCACAGCCGTGCGTGCGCCGTTTGCTGCGACGTTTCGCAGATGCAAGTGACTCGCGAAGGCAACCGGGCGGCGGGGCGAGCATCGCGGAAATTCTTCGCGACAGGTGTGTCTCCGCAACAATCCTGACCCTCCCCGTGGGGACATGTGGGGCTTGCTCAGGAAGGGGAGCGGAGCGGCCGCGCAATAGCCAGATGGCCTAGCGCGCAGTCTGCGCCGCGCGCTTCCGCGAGCTCGTTCCCCCACTGGTCGACCGTGCTTGCACCAGTAGTTCGCGCAACTCCCTGCTCTCACCGTCCAACACCACAGCCGCCTCGCGACGCAGCTTCGCCACCGTCTGCGCCAAGACCGCCAGCAAGCGATCGCGCTCAATCCTCGTGCCCTTCGCCGGCGCCGTCAGTCAATTTCCGGGCGCCCGTAGCAACCGCAGCGCATCGGCAACCTCGTGCGCCTCACGCAAAAACCCCTCGTCGACCACGCCACCCAACCACATCCCAGCGCCGTACGTCTCGACCGCGTGAGCCATCGACGAGATCTGCTGCGCCATCTCCGATTCGCCCGCGCGCGGATGCGGACGACGCACGACGAGCGCGGCGAAGTCCGCTCACGCTCCGCTCGCTGACCGACGTACCACCGAATCATTGCCACGAGCCGATCGGCGATGATCTTCGCGCGCTCGCGGACGGGCTTGGTATCGACCGGACCACGCGCCGCGAGGTAGCTCCGCTGCACCGCTTGAATCGCCGCGACCAGATCCAGAATGCGCGCCGACTGGGCTGTCGAGATGAGTTCGCTCTTCACCTCGCCAGCGTGGCGCTCACAGAAGGCCGCCACGGCCACGCCCTCGTCGAGCAAGGCGGCGAGCGATTTGCGAGGCACGTATTGCCCGCTCTCCGCGCTCTCTGCCTCTGCTTTCCACCAGTCTACGCTCGCAGGTTTCGGGGACATGGTTCCAGGTTTCATGGAGTGTTTGGGAGTGTTGGAGTTTGCCTTCAACGTGACCGCTTTGACCCGACGTACCGCGTTGCGGCTTGCAAGAGAAATCGGCGAGTCGCCCTTGCGCTGCACGGGCGATCAGCTAGTGTGGCCGATAGGGTCCGCCGTTGGACCTACCCTCACGTGAGTCCCCCGCACCGGACTCTTCGAGTGAGGCGAACGAGCTAACGCTCTTCGACGGCGTGAACGTGTTCTCGGGAAGCGTGGCGTTGGGCGGGCAGCGGACGCTTTTCCCTTGAGAGCAGGTTCCGGGCATGGCCAGCAACGAAAAACAACGCATTCGGGCGCTCCGCGAAAAGGGCTTCTCGCACCAAGGCGCCGTCCAACACCTTCGCGCCGCGAAACAAGCGGCTCTTGCTGCCAAGACCAAGACGGCAAGTGAACAACCCATTGTCGCACCGGCGAAGCAGGAGAACATCATCATGTCGGAAACGATCACTACGACCGAACAGCCTTTGATCGCCGGTCAACGCACCGCCGAGGCCGTCGTCACCCAGCTCCAGCCGATGGACATGTCGTCGATTCGCATCGGCCGCGTCTTCAAAGGCGGACGGTCCGCAACGCTCCAGACCGCCATCGAGCAGGCTCAACGCCCGGCCATGTGGTTCGCCGAGACGCGAACCATGCAGATGAACGTCAGCGAAGCGGAGTTCCACCTGCTCAAGAACGCCGGTGCAACGGAGCGTGGAGACGATCAAGTCGTTCACATCCGCCCGGGTCCGCATGCGTACCTGATGTTGTCGTTCGAGTGCGTGAGCTGTCGTCGCTTCATCGGCTCGGGGCAGCAGGACAACAGCGGCACCTGCGTCTGCGGCCAGCACTACAAGGTCCGCTTCGACGCTTCCGACGACGCGCTCAACAAGATGCTCCTCGGCTGGTGCTGCATGGACTGCGGCTTCAAGCACGCCATGACGCAGCCGCACGAGGGTCGTAACCCGTGGCGTGCCTACGCGTCGATGCAGCAACAGTGCAACCGCTGCTTCCACGAGAAGGGGAAGCCGGGGATGCCGATGGCGTCCTTCGAGAACACCGGCGACGGCACGGTCTGCATGCACTGTCGCGCTCCAGTGGGGAACGACCAGCGCGCCCTCCCGGCCTTCCTTCGTGCTCACACGCCATGCGAGACGATCGATCGTGAGCACCAGGCATCGCTGAAGGGCAGCGTCACCTATCGCTCGGTTCGCCCGAGCAACTAGTCGTCGGTCTGAGAAAAGCCCGTGATCGTCGCCGTGTCGGTGATGGTCACGGGCTTCTTCTCGCCGATTGCGTGGAGTCACATCCACCGCAACCAGTCGGGTATTTCGATCGAGGACGAAGGCCAGAAAAATCAGGATCGCCGCTACCAAAAGCGATGTGTCACGAGAGCAACCAAGACGACGAAAGCCATCGTTGAAAGTTTCGCAGGCAATCCCACTGCGGTGAACGCGAACGAACCGACACGGATCGAGATACTCGACCCGTCGGAGACCGACTTGGCGATCATGCGACTTCTCCCTGGCGTGAACGAGCCTCCGGGAAAAGTGCCGAGGTGCCAACCGCGAAGACGCTCGCGTGGGCGTGGGGCAGCAACGACTAGGCGCCCGGACGGCGCTTCCACCAAGTACAGGTATACTCTGAATTACGCCTCAGAGTGGCGATTGACCCGAACCGGATATCGTGAGGATACGGCTGCACTCCCACGGATGCAAGCGCGTTAACCGACGAGCAACGTCGTCGGTTCGCCCGTTACGAGTCGAAAGCAGAGAATCCCATTCACCTTCTCGAACCGAGGGCACCGACTACGACGCCTCCGACCAAGCCGACAGGTCAGTCCGAAGAGTCCCGCCAACACCATCAGGCCGTCATCAGACCCTCGGTGACGGCTCGCTCGGACCAACGGGGAGACGGGCGGTTCACCGTCTCGTGCGCCTCGCGCCCAACGCCGCACTCGAACAGCTTCTCGACGAAGCCATCGCTCAGCCCGACGACCTCGTCCGATCCCACGAGGCCGTTTCTGTACGCATCGTCGTTCAGCCGAGTCAGCCAATCCTCCGGAGCCACGCGCCACGAACTGTCATCGAGGCGCCGGCGAAGACGGTGCAGAGCGACCTCGGCTGGCAACGTCGCCAAGTACATCAGGTGCGCGCGAACGTTCGCCCCGAAGCTCTCATGCGACAGCGTGCGATTTTTCTCCCACAAATCAGGTCGCCCCAGCCTCTAGTGCAACTCGACCAGACCATGCAGAATCCATGACGGTTCTGCCCTCCCGCAGCAATCCCCTGGGGTCGACCCAACGATCACCTCAGGAAGGCCCCACGCGCGCATGAGCACCCCCCCCGCCAAACCCGAGCTCAGCCGCCGCATGATCCTCCGCGCCGTCGGCCTCGGCGTGGTCGCAGCCCCCATGGCACGCATGCTCACCGCCTGCGGAAGCTCCAGCTCCGACACCTCCAACACTGACTCGGGCACCGGAGGCGACACCAACTCCGCGAGCGACTCGGCAACGACGGACACTGGAACGGCCACCGATACCGGCACCGCGGACGACACTTCGGCAATTGCCTGGGCCACCGGCGGCACCGCATCGATGACCGCGAAAGCGAGCTATCCGAATCCGTTCGTGGCCGGCTCGCCAGCCACGTGCGCGCTCACCTGCGGGCTCACCCTCGGCCCCTGCTACGACACCAAGGCCGAGGTGAAGCAGGACATCAGCTACGGCCTCCCCGGGCTGCCGACGCGCATGGTGCTGCAGGTCGTCGACGACGCGTGCAAGCCCGTCGCCGGTGCGGTCGTCGACGTCTGGCACGTCGCGCCGAACGGCAAGTACTCGGGCAACGACAGCCCGACCGAGAACGTCGCCTTCTGCACCGGCGGCGACGCCGACTACACCGCGCACCTGTATTTCCGCGGTAAACAGACGACCGACGAGAAGGGCCTCGTCAGCTTCGACACTTGCTTTCCCGGTTGGTACGCGAGCCGCACCATCCACATCCACTTCACCATCACCGTCGGAGCCGCCGCCTACGTGACGTCGCAGCTGGTCTTCGAGGACACGCTCGACGACGAGATCGTCTCGACGCAGCCCCTCTACAAAGATCGCGGCAAACGCGACACCACCAACTCCAGCGACAGCGTGGTCTCGGGGACGACTTACAAGAACTTCGTCTTCGAAACCGCGAAGATGTCGGACGGAGCGATGCTAGCGTGGAAGTCCATCACGATCCGCTCTTCGCTCGCGACCGCCCTCTGCGGGAGCAAGTAGATCGGACGACCCAGGGCTCGACATGACGACCGATGCGCAGATGGAGGCCTTGCAGAAGAGCCGTGACGCGGTGACTTTGGTCACGCGTACGCAGGGCGCCGTCCACGGCACGGTCGTGGGCCGCGCCGATGCCGACGACACCTGGAAGATCAAGACGCAGGAGGGTCCGATCGAGGTCCTCCTCGACGACATCTTCACGGTGATTCGCTGACGGGTGATAGATTGTCCGGGCGATGGCCGACGAGAAGGACGACCCGTTCATCGGGCGCACGATCGCCCGAAAATACGTGGTCGAGTCGCTGATCGGCCGAGGTGGCATCGCCACCGTGTATCGCGCCCGGCAGAACCCGCTCAACCGGCCGGTCGCGATCAAGTTCCTCCATCGCAACTTCCTCGACGACCCGACCTTCGCGGCGCGTTTCAAGCGTGAGGCCAAGGCGGTGTCGGCGGTGGTGCACCCGAACCTCGTCCAGGTCTACGACTTCGGCGAAGAGTCCGACGGGCACCTCTACATCGCGATGGAGCACATCGACGGCGAGAACCTTCGCCAGCTCCTTGCCCGCGAAGATCCGCTCTCCGACACCGTCATCGTCGACATCCTCTCACAGGCGCTCGCCGGCCTCGCGGTCGCGCACGAGCACGGCGCCGTGCACCGCGACATCAAGCCCGACAACATCGTCCTCGCTCACGGCCGCGACGATGAAGGGGTCGAGAAGACGGTCGTGAAAATCTGCGACTTCGGCTTCGTCAAGATGGTGACCATCTCCGACGAGCAGATGCAGAACCCCGGTCGCAAATCGACCACCCTGACCACGCGCGGCACGCTCGTGGGAACGCCGCCGTACATGTCGCCCGAGCAGGCCAACGACAGCGAGCTCGACGCGCGCAGCGACCTCTACTCGATGGGCATCGTCCTCTACCAGATGCTCACCGGGCGCGTGCCGTTCGAGTCGAAGAACCTCGTCAACTTGCTGATGCAACACCTCGAGGACGCGCCGACGCCGCCTTCGAAATTGCGCAAGGGCGTGCATCCTGCGCTCGAGGCCGTGTGCCTCCGCGCGCTGCAAAAGAAGCCCGACGATCGCTTCGCCTCGGCGCGCGAAATGCGTAACGAGTTGCGCGCCGCGCTGCAGTTGAAAGACGTCTCGTCGCGTCCCCCGCCGGGGCCGCAGAACGACATCGTGACGGCGCCTCCGTCGCGTGCCAGGACGAGCACCACCATCGCTCCGGTCGCTGCCGCGAGCTACTTGCCCATCGTCGTCGGCGTCATCATCGCGCTCGTCGGCATCGTCGCCGCGCTCTATCTGCGGAAGTAGGTCGGTCGCGTACCGGCGACGAGATCGCCTATTTTTTCCCGGCGATTCGATAGACCTCGCCGCCGGAGTCGCTGGCGACGTAGAGGGCGCCGTCGACGGGTGAGACGGCGACGCCGACCGGGCGCGGGCTCTCGCTGACTTTGCCCGACGACCACGTCCACGGTCCATCGACTGCGCCCGCTGCGTTGCCGCCGCCGAAGACCGTTTGGTAGGGGAAGCTCGACGCTTCTTTCGTCGCCGTCGGCATCGGCGCGTTGCCCGAGGCGTCGAACGGAATCCACACCACCTTGTAGCCGGTCGCCGGTCCGCGATCCCACGAGCCGTGGAAGGAGACGAACGCGCCGCCGCGGTAGTGATCGGGCAAGCCGCCGCGGACGACGTCTCCATCGAAGAAGGTGAGGTCGAGCGGCGCGGAATGGGCTTGAAAGAAGCTCGTCGGACGTTCGGCGTTGGCGGCGCACCAAGCGTCGTCGTGATCGGCCCCGAAGCCTTCGTACCGAAGCTGCGTGCCCGGCGTGACGAGCGTGCCGTCGCTCTTCACCAGCCGTTGCGCGACGAAGCAGAACGGATAGCCGTACTGCTTTCCCTTCGCGAGCTCGACGAGGAGCTCGCCGGGGTTGTCGGCGTGGACGTCGACGCCTTGGTAGCTCACGTCGTCGAGCCCGTTGACGACGCCGTAGATTTTGCCCGTCGCCGCGCGGCCGTAGCCGACCATGTTGCGCAAACCGACCGAGACGACCTCGCCGTCGGCCCACTTGTAAGGTGGCGGCTTCGTCAGCGAGAAGCGCTTGAGAAGGGCGCGATTCGTGTCGTACGCAGGCGACATCGGATCGGTCGCGTTGCTCTCGGATCCGGAGTGCACGTAGAGAAAGCCATCCCACACGTGCACCGTGTGCAGCGGATGGGAGCCGCCGGCCGGAGCATCGGTGAGGACGTCGGTCGCCGTAGCTCCCGTCTTCGCGCCGACGACGAAGGGAATGCGCACGACTCCCCGCGTGGTGCCGGCGTAGAGGAAGCCGCCCGCGACGTCGACGTGGACGTTGTTGGTGCCGCCTTCGAGCGTCGCGAAGGTGCTGGTCTCGCTCTCCGAGAAGGCGCCGTCGTGATCGTCGTCCTTCATGCGGACGAGCTTCCCGTCGCTGCTCGCGCCGTAGAGGGCGCCGTCGGGCGAGAAGGTGATTTGCCGAAGGTGCGGGAAATTGCCGACCGCGCGCGCGCAGAGATCGCCCGCGACGTAGGTCGTGTCGCTCGGGAGGGGGACGCCGCCGACACATGGGTCGATGCCGGCCTCGACGACCGGAGCATCGGTGGTGGTGTCGGGCGGGACGAAGGCGTCGGACACGGAGCCATCGGACTCGATGGGCGGGAGCCCGGAGTCGGAGGACGTGGAGCACCCGAGGGACGTCGAGAGGAGGGCGAGCCCCATCGCGAGGCGCTTCACTTCAAGTGCTCCAAAGAGCACCGAGCTCGAGCTCGATGGCGTCGAAGGGCTCGGCGCGCACGATTGCATCGTCGCGATGGGTCGCGACGCGCATCCACTTGCCTTCGAGGCGATAGACCTCGAGCGTGCGGCTCTTCGGATCGACGAGCCAGAGGTGCGCTACGCCTTCACGGGCGTAGACGTCCATTTTCTCGGTGCGATCGAGCGCTTGCGTCGACGGCGAGAGGACCTCGCACACCCAGTCGGGCGCGAGTGAGATGGCCGCGTCATCGATGGGCAGCGTCGGCATGCGCGTCCGTCGCCAGCCGGCGAGATCGGGAACGACGACGTCTTCGCCGAGGTGCGACTCCGGCTCGTCGAGAATGATCCACCCGCCGGGGCCTCCGCGACCGCGGTCGAACGGCCCGTCGAGATCTCCACCGAGCCGCGACGCCGCGCGCGAGTGGCGCACGGCTGGACGCGGGTGCGTGTGGAGGACGCCGTCGACGATCTCGGCCACCATGTTGGCGGGCGCATCGAGGATGTCTTGGTAGGTGGCTCGCTTTCGCGCCGCGGTCGCCATGTGAGGAATGGATCCTAGCAACATTTCCGGACCGGGCTTTCCCGCGCCGCGCGGCCCTGCTAACTCGCACGGCTCACACCAAGCACCTGAAGTACGTGAAGGAGAACTGCAGATGGCCTTGTTCGCCGGTCCGAAGTCGGGGGAATCGATCACCATGGGCGCCAACGGGAAGCTGTCGGTTCCCGATCAGCCCATCATCCCGTTCATCGAGGGTGACGGCACCGGTCCCGACATCTGGCGCGCGAGCGTTCGTGCGCTCGATGGCGCGGTCGAGAAGGCCTACGGCGGCAAGCGGAAGATCCATTGGTACGAGGTCTTTGCCGGCGAGAAGGCGAAGACGACGTACGACAACTGGCTCCCCGACGAGACCGTCGAGGCGTTCCGCAAGTACCTCGTCGGCATCAAGGGTCCGCTGACGACGCCGGTGGGCAAGGGCATCCGCTCGCTCAACGTCGCGCTCCGACAGATGCTCGACCTCTACGTCTGTCTGCGCCCGGTGCGTTGGTTTGCGGGCGTGCCTTCCCCGGTGCGCGATCCGTCGAAGGTCGACATGGTGATCTTCCGCGAGAACTGCGAAGACATCTACGCCGGCATCGAGTGGGCCGAGGGCTCCGCCGAAGTGAAAAAAGTGATCGCCTTCCTCGAGAACGAGATGAAGGTGAAGAAGATCCGCTTTCCGCTGACCAGCGGCATCGGCATCAAGCCGGTCAGCAAAGAGGGCACCGAGCGCCTCGTGCGCGCAGCCATCGAGTACGCGCTCAAGTTCAACCGCAAGAGCGTCAACATCGTCCACAAGGGCAACATCATGAAGTTCACGGAAGGCGCCTTCCGTGACTGGGGCTATGCCCTCGCCCAGCGCGATTTCCGCGCGCAAATCGTCACCGAGCGCGAGTCGTGGATCCTCGGCAACAAAGAGGCGAACAAAGATCTCTCCGCCGAAGCCAACGCGCGCCTCGTCGAACCGGGCTTCGACATGGCGCCCGCCGACATGCAGAAAGAGTTCGTCGAAGAGGTCGAGACTGCCCTGAAGCTCTGGCCGACGCACGGCGAGGGGAAGTGGAAGAAGCTCCTCCGCATCAAGGACAGCATCGCCGACATCACCCTGCAGCAAGTGCTCACGCGCCCCGAAGAGTTCGACGTCATCGCGACGCTCAACCTCAACGGCGACTACCTGAGCGACGCCCTCGCCGCGCAGGTCGGCGGCATCGGCATCGCGCCGGGCGGCAACATCAACTACGCCACCGGCCACGCCATCTTCGAGGCGACCCACGGCACCGCGCCGAAGTACGCCAACCTCGATCAGGTGAACCCCGGCAGCGTCATTCTCAGCGGCGAGATGATGCTCCGCCACATGGGCTGGGTCGAAGCGGCCGATTTGATCATCAAGGGGATGGACGGCGCGATCGGCGCGAAGACGGTGACGTACGACTTCGCGCGGCAGATGGAAGGCGCGAAGAAGGTGAAGTGCAGCGAGTTCGCCGACGCGATCGTGAAGCACATGTAGAGAGCGTGCGGCGGCGTGACTGCCAACGTTGGCAGTGATCGTTGCCGATGTTGGCAGTGACGAGAGTGACGGACGACCTCGGAGGGCGACTTCCGGGGTCGTCTCCATTTAGTCGCCCAGCCGGCAACGCAGACACCCGACCAACGACCAACGAGCGACGCTCAGAAGCTGTTCTCGTTGAGCGCCCTGCAGACCTGCACCGCCCTTCGCGTGACGAAGCGATACTGACCGTCGGTCAGCATCTGCTGCACGCGCTCCGCATCGCCGGCCGTGTACGCGTTCTTGAGCTCGCGTTCGGTATTCTTTCGAGCCTGCTGCCGATCAAGCCGATTCAGTCCCAGCACTCGAATGGTCAAACGCACGCGTGCCCTCACGGCACGCGGGAGTCCGTATGCGGCTTCGAGTCTGCCGGTCGAAGGATCGAAATCGAAAAATTCCTCGACCGGCTCAAGGTCAGGGCGAACAATCAAACATGACCAACGGCCGCGTTTCTCACCGCTATTGCATTGATCGCAGGTTGGGAACAGATTCCACCACGACATCGCGAGGCATGGAGCCGCGCTACGCGGAATGAAGTGATCGATGGTCCGACGCGACGTAGGTCCAAGCGAGCCGTCGCAGTACGCACAATTTTGTGGTTCTCCTGCGTGACGGACCGTTTCGTGAAACCACTTGCTGAGCTTCTTGCGTTCGCGTTGCCGATCATTGAGAGGATCCTTGCGTCGCTGATCGACCTCCGGCTCCAACCACCAAGCTGCATCCATCTCGAGCCAGAACGCGGGTGGCTCGCGTCGTCGAAACGGCGTCACGGAACCTTCGCCTCGCCGTCTGGGGCCTGCGATGCTCTCCGCTCGATCTCTGTTCGAATTGGCAGCTCCTGCATGGCCACGATCGCTCTGATCTCGTCGTTGAGCCCGTAGAGCCGCTCACGTAGCGCAAGTAGACCTGGCCAGTCGCCGTTCGCGGCGACGCCGCGTCGAACCTTCGTCACCAGACTCTTGTGGTCGGCAAGATCCGTCCGCGTCTGGCGGTCGATCACTCCGGCATCGGCATCGAAGATCTTTCGCACTACGAGCTCCAGAGACTGCCCGGGCTCCAACGGCAAAGTGGCGATGTTGCCCCGGACCCGATGGGACTTCGGCTCTGGTCGAATGGGAACAACAACACCCTTTCCAAGTGAAGCAACGACGAATGGCGAATGGGTCGAGGCAAAAATGTGTGCCTTCGGAAACAGCTCGAGGAGGGCTGGGTACAGCCGGGCCTGCATCTTGGGATGAAGGCTCTCATCAACCTCATCGAGGATGAGCCAGAAGTGTTGATCCAAGGGCGACGGCGTCGGGTCTTTCCAATGCGTGCGCTCGAGACGCACGAGCAAGTCACCGAGCCACGCGATCGAGCTTCGCAGACCCTCGCCCAAGGCCTCGAGAGGGATCACCTCGCCGTCGAAACGAATGATCGGCGACTGTTGGTCGACGACGAATGAGATCGACACGTCGCGATCGAGAAGCGACGAAATCGCCCGCTCGAAGCGATGGATACTTTGCTTTCGCTGCTGCGCGATAGACTCGTTCTTCGTCGCGTCGGCCCCCGCCTCCCGCGCATACGTGGATGCCTTCGTGCGCTCGTTCTCCAGGTTCGTCAGCAGCTGACCGAGGTCTGACGCCATTGGGAATGCGTCCCCAAATCCTAGCGCGCCGCGCAACGGAGGCGTTGTGAGCTGGCGCGGTCCGGCCGTTCGGATTTCGGGCGTACTTTGGTGGGCACGGTACCCAAATGCTGCCCACGATACCGCCGCGCCTTCATCGCGGCAGGCTCTCTCGAAATCGTCGCGCGCTCGGTTCGCCTCAAGGCTCGGTTCGACCATCACGAAATAGGGATCCGTCTGCTCGCGCTGTTCGACTCGGTTCAGCGATGTCCAATAGGGCGAGACATTGCCACGCGGCGTCTTCCAAGTTCGGACGCGGAGTCCTTCCATGGCCACGACGGCACCTGCCGGATCGAAGGCTTGCAGATAGAGTGCCTCCTGGTCATCGGCACCGAGACCACCGAAGCGGAAGAATCGACGCTTATCGGACGAGACGTAGTAGAGCGGATCGCTCGCTTCAGCACACGAAGCTGCAATCGTTTGGATGATCGTGCTCTTCCCGGATCCATTCGGTCCCTCGAACAGGACGATCCGGCCTTCGGCACCATCGAGATCAATCGTCGCGTCCTCGAACGGCCCGACTCCGTCCAGCTGGATCTTCTTAATGGTCAGCGCGGACATCATTTGATTCTAGCTGATGCGCCCGCGCGCCGCGCCCCACCTGAGCGCGAATCACGGAGGCTACCGTCAGCGTCAACCTTCGCTATCCTCCCAACCATGCCCCGCCGCCTCCCTCGTGGCGACGTCGTCGCCCCCGTCTCCCCCAAACTCAGATCCCTCTGGGCCGCTCACGCCCGCACCATCGCGGCAGCAATGAAGCGCGACGCCCAAGCGTTCGACGAGCGTTGGGAGGCGGCCGGCGCCATCGTCACGCACGACCCGCCGCTCTTCTTCGCCGGCGGCTTTCGCAACGCCGAGCAATTCTTCCGCGACGTCCTCCGCGAGGCGCCGCGCACGGCGTTCCGCAACATTCGCGTCGCCAAGTTCGCGTCGCCGAAAGAGGAGGCGCAGTGGGGCGCCTCGAAGATCGACGTCGGCCTCAGCTACCTCGAGGCGAAGAGCGGCAAGCCCCTCGGCGCGAGGCTCCCGGAGGCGCTCGGGAAGTTGCGCATTCCGCTCGCTCGCAAGGGAAAGACGGACGGCTACGTGGCGTTCGACGAGGCCACGGTGGCGCAGGTCGCGGAGGCGACGAAGAGGCTCCTCGAGCGTGATGGGCGGTCGAAGAAGAAGAAGGCCAAAGGCCACGCGCGCGTCGTTTTGGAGGAGGTGCTCTCGGCGCACGACGCGCTCGCGTCGGTCGAGGTTCGGGAGAAGGACGGGCTCGTCTCGCTGCGCAACGTGCCGCTGGCGGCGTGGGCTGCGTTCATCACGGCGTTGCGCTCGGCGCATTGGCCGGTGACGACGCTGGAGGTGCCGGCAGCCGAGAAGAGGAAGAAAAGGAAGAAGAAGAAATAAAGCGTGTCGTCGACTCACTGCCAACGTTGGCAGTGATTGCTGCCGACGTTGGCAGCCGAGCCACGCGAAAGTTCACGACCCGACACGGAGCGACCTCGTGCCCATGAACATCGACGCGCAGCTCACGCAGCGCGAGTTGATCCGCAAGCGCCCGGCGATGTACGTCGGCGACGTCTACGATGGGTCCGGCCTTTCGCACATGGTCTGGGAGATCGTGGGCAACTCGGTGGACGAATGGCTGGCCGGGCACTGTACGAAGGTCGCCGTGACCCTCGAGCCCGACGGCGCAATCACCGTCGCCGACGACGGGCGAGGCATCCCGGTCGAGGAGTGGAACGGCGAGCCGTTCGCATACGCAGCGCTGACGCGCATGCACGATGCGCCCACCATGGACGGGCACGCTCCTCACGATCACTTGGGATCGCGCGGGCTCGGTCTCTTCGTCGTCAACGCCCTTTCGGAGCGCCTCGACCTCCACGTTCGCCGTGCGGGTGGCCACTACACGCAGCGATATGCGCGTGGCGAGCCCGTCTCCGCGTTCGAGCGCGTCGGGCCGAGCAATGAGACGGGCACGCGCATCACCTTCTTGCCCGATCCGACGATCTTCGCCGACACGTGGATGAACGCGGGAGTCATCGCGGCGCGATTGCGCGAGCTCGCGTGTCTGAATCCGTCTCTGGAGCTGGTCTTCAGTGACACGCGGCACCATCGCTTTCACGAGCCGACCGGGCTTCGTGCGCTTCTGTCCCGACTGCGTGGACCGGGAGGCGCGACGCTCGGGACGTCGCTCCATCTCGACGCCACCGTCGACACCATCCGCGTGGAAGTGGCCGCCGAGTGGGTCTCTGCTGCTTGGCCACGACGCGTGGAGAGCTTCGCCAACTCCAACCGAACGACCTTGGACGGCGCTCATGTCGACGGCCTCTTCGACGGCCTCGTGGCCGAGCTGTGCAGCCGCTTTCCCGACCTCTGCAGCGAACAGCCCGCGTCGATACTCCGTGACGTCGTCGCGGCAGGCATGCATGGGGTCGTCTGCGTCCGCCTCGTCGACGCGAGCTTCGATGGGCCGACGCGGGAGAAGCTCGTCAGTCCCGAGGCCAAGGCTGCCGTTGCCGCGGCCGTTCGTCCCGCATTTGCAAAGCTTCTCGACGCCGAGGCTGCGCTCGAAGCGCTGTTTCGAGAACGACTCGGCGTACCGCTCGGTCCACTACCGTCCTCGGGGAATTCCCAGGCCACCTCCGTCGGCACGTAGTCCTTCGCACTCGCGTCATCAAAGCTTCGTCGGGGCGCACGTCGAAACGCCCGCGCCGGTGATGACGAACCCGACGTCGTCGAAGATTCGTTCTTCCTGACCCGTGCTCCAGTCGAATCGCGTGACGCGCGAGTTCCCGGAAGCGGCGGCGAAAACGTAGAAGCTGCCCCAGTAGTGGGCGATCGCCCAGGCATACATGTCGGGGAGCTCGATGAGCTTCTTTTCGACGAGGATGCGCGCGGTCTTCGGCTCGAGCTCGACGATGCGGGCGGGCTCCGGGCCGATGCCGAAGACCCGCCCGTCACCGGTGCCCGTGAGATCGTACGCGCCGACGGTGCCACCCTGCGGCTGGTAGCGGACGACCGGACTCATCCTCAGCGTGGTGAGGTCGAGAGTCGCGAGGCCTGGCTCGGCTTCGTCGGTAGCGAGGAAGAGCGTGTCGTGGGTGCTCGCGGGCCCGTCGGTGACGAAGGCCATCCCGAAGCTCTTGGGTCCCTGCTGGACCGGCTCGAACTTCGTCTCGGTGCACTGCGCGTCACGCGTGCTGGCGCGATAGATTCGCCCGTCGTTGTAGAGAATCCAGGCCACGCCCCGACGATCGACAGCCATCGACTGTGGGCCGCTGAACGACGGACAGTCGAGGTGACCGATCTTCGTGAACCGCTTGGTGAGCGGGGGAAAGCGGTAGAGGTCTTTGGCGGTACTGACCACGTAGACCTGACGGTTGTCCTCCTCGCATTCCGACGACATCGTCGGCGCGCTGGGCTCTCCGGCGACGGCGGACGGCTTCTGTGGCGCTCCGTGGTCCTCGGTGGCGCGTTTGCAGCCAGTGCCGGATGCGAAGAGCGCGGTGAGGAAGAGCGACCACCAAGTCACCTCGTGCACGCCGAGGGAATTGCGACGAGCGAGCGCTGCCATTCGCGAGCAGTGTCCCCGGTCATCCGGCCGGCGGCAATTCTGCAGATGGTTGCGGACTCAATCACCTCGACGTTGGCTGCGAGGGTGTCGGGCCGCGCCTCCGCGCTGCTTGACGTAGCCGACGACCAACGCGACCAGCTCGTCTGCGAGAGCCCTCGACGAGAGCTCTTGCGGTCGCTCTTGGATGACGGCGGCGATCACGCCTTCGACCGAAGAAATGACGACCCGCGCCGCCTGCTCGCTCTCGCGTATGCCGGGCATCGACGCTTCGATCACCGCGCGCGTGACGGCGACGAGCTGACCGGTCGCCTCCCGGACCAGCGCTTCCCCGCCCAGCTCGGCCATCGGCTCGCGCAGCGCCAGGGTGAGCGCGAGGTTCTTTCGCTTCGTCGCGAGGAGCGTCTCGATCATCGCGCGTGCGACGAGCTCGATCGGCGCGCCGATTTTCGTCGCAGCGACGGCGCCGACTTCGCGAAAGAGCAGCTCGAAGTAGTGCACCTTGAGCGCGGTCACGAGCGAGCGCTTGTCGGGAAAGTACTGATAGAGCGTCCCTACGGAGACGCCGGCGCGCTCGGCGACCCGCGTGGTGGTCAGCTTCTGGTAGCCGTCGCGGACGAGAACCTGAAGGGTGGCCGCCACGATTGCCTCGACCGTCTCCTTGGCGCGAACCTGAATGGGCTCTTTTCTCTGGCGAATTCGTCGCGAGAGTCGGCCGGTCGCGGATGCGAATGGCGAACCTGAAGAATCCTTCATATTTTGAGGGTAGCCGCTGCGCATCGACGAGCAAGCGACTGACAGGAGAAAACATGAAGACGTTCATCGTGACCGGGGCGACCCAGGGTCTGGGGCTCGCCATTGCCGAAGAGCTGGCCAAGGTGCCGGAGAGCCGCGTGGTGATCGCGGTGCGCGACGTGGTGAAGGGAGCAAAGGTGGCGGCATCGCTGGGGGCCAATGTGGAGGTGGCGCGGCTCGACTGCGCATCGCTAGCCGATGTCCGTCGCTTCGTCGGCGAATGGCGCGGCAAGATCGCCGGCCTGGTCAACAACGCCGGCGTCCAGCTGGTCGGCGAGACGCAGCGGACCGTCGATGGCTACGAAGAGACGATCGCGGTGAATCATCTCGCCGCCCTCGAGCTGACGCAGGGGCTCATCGCGAACCTCGACGGCGGGCGCGTCGTCTTCATCGGCAGCGGCACGCACGATCCGCACAGTCGCATGGCCAGGCTCTTCGGCTTCCGTGGCGCGCGCTACACCGACGTCCGTGCGCTCGCTCGCGGTGACGGCGACGCCGCGTCGGCACGTCAGCTCGGCATGGATCGCTACGCCACGAGCAAGTTCCTCAACATGGTGACCGCCATCGAGCTGGCGCGCCGCGCGTCTGGCACGACCTCGTTCTTCACGCTCGATCCGGGACTGATGGCTGGCACCGGCCTCGCGCGCGGCTCACCGCCGCTACTTCGACTCCTCTGGCGCACGGTCTTGCGTTGGGTCGCGCCGCTTCTGCCCGACACCAGCACCCCGCAAAGGTCGGCGCGTGCCGTCGCATGGCTCCTCACCGAGCCGAGCGTGACGGCGCAAAACGGCGCGGTCTTCTCGTTCGATCGCCGCCCTGCCCGCCGCGTCTGGGAGCTCGCCCGCGACGCCTCGATCGGCCGCGCCATCGTCGACGACAGCCTCGCTCTCTTGGCGGGGCTGTGAGCGAGTCGACGATTCGGCAAAGCAGGCTCCCGTGCGCATCGATCGGCGTAGACTCGAGCGATGCGCCGGGCGCTCGCCGCCACCTTCGTCACCGCCCTCCTCGCCTGCACGTTCGCACCCGCGTGCAAGCGCTCTGCCCCACCGTCGCCGACTGCGGTGGCTTCGGAGATCACCTCGTCTTCGGCCCCTCCTCCCTCGTCGACCTTGATGACCCCGCTCGAGGTCGTGGCCACGGACGGTTGGTGGTTCCAACTGCACTCGCTCGGCGAGGTGACGTTGGTGGAGAAGCGGAAGAGCAAGCTACTCGCTCGCATCGACGGAGGTCGCTTCGAGCTGCTACCGCTGACGCCGAGCGAGGGAATCAGTCACCTCGTCGGTCACTGGCCCGATTGGGCTTTCGCCACCCACGCCGGCGGCGGCTGCCGGACGGTCAGCTTCGCGTACGTTTATCGATGGACCGGCAACGGTTGGGAGCCGAGTAAGGGCGTGGTCGGCGCCTACGATGCGGCCTGGGGCGACGGGCGCATCCTGCGGATGGACGCGAAGAAGCTCGCTTGGGTGACGCGCGACGGGCTCGTCGAAACGGACGTGCCTCGCGTCGACGCGAGCGCGGTCCCTTCGTGCACCGTGCTCCCCGGCATCGACTCGATCAAGGTCAGCGGCACCTCGACCTTCGGGCGCGTGACCCTTCGCTGCGGCACCGTGGAAACCAACCGCGCGGTGATCTGGCGCCCGGGCGAGCTGCTCGGTCGATTGCTGCCCGAGCCGGCGACCACGGCAGAAGTTGCTTGGGTCGAGCCGGTGATGGTCGACGCGGCGGGGCGCGTCTTCGGTACGGGTTACTCGAAGGGCGACGGGCAACGGGTGCTCATGGTGACGGAGGGGCGCTGGCAAGTCGTCGACCTGCCGCGACCCGGGCAGCCAATGCACGATCCGACGCCCGCGGGAGACGGATGGATGGTCTTGATGCACGACGAGTCGCGTTCGCAGCCGTGGAGACGCGACGCTGCCGGGCGATTGACGAAGGTGCCGATCGCCGATCCGGAGATCGCGAGCAAGCTCTCGATCGACCAGCTCGTGGTGAACGGCAACGACGTCTGGGCGGTCGGCTCGATCAGCGGTGGAAAATACGTCCTCCTCCACAACGGCAAGACGAAGAGCTTCGAGTAGGTCGTGCAAGCGACTGGACGCACGGTGCGGGCCCTGCTGCCGCTCTTCGTTGCGATCTCACTCCTCGGATGTCGGGCGCGCCATCGTGCGCCGCGGCCCAAGCGCATCACCGTCGAGTCGCGCGTCACGTCGTCGCACCTTCGACCGCCTGCTTCGATCGACGCTCAGGGCATGCCAGGGCCCAAGCCGCCGCGCCCCAGCACCTTCGTCGCTGCTGCGGAGAACGCGGCGTGCGAAGGGTGCCACGTCGAGATCGCGCGCGAGTGGCAGACCTCGATGCATCGCGAGGCCGCGCACGATCCCATCTACCTCCGCGCCCTCGCACGAGAGCCGCTGACCTTCTGCCGCGATTGTCACGAGCCGGAGGTCGATCGCGAAGTCGGCGTCGGCTGCGTGACCTGTCATGTTCCGACCGAAGCGAACGAGACGAAGGGCGTGCTCGCTGGGACGAGCGGCGGCTCTGGTGCCCCGCATGCCGTGCTGAGAGATGCGCGCTTCTCCACCGACGTGGCCTGTGCTCGCTGTCACGAGTTTCGCTTTCCCAAGCAACGCGACGACTGGGCACGCATGCAGTCGACGATCTCGGAGCACCTCCGCTCGCGCGCCAAGGAACGTCCCTGCCAGAGCTGCCACATGCCGCTCGTCGCCGGACATCGTTCGCATCGCTTCGACGCGCTCGTCGAAGGTTCGGTGGCGGTGACGGCGCGGCGTCTCGATGATGAACGAGTGTCGCTCACGCTCACCCCACGCGACGTCGGGCATGCCTTCCCGACGGGCGATTTGTTTCGGCGCGTGGCGGTCACGCTCGACGCGGTGATCGACGGTCGCGTGCTTCGCTCGTCGACGCGCTGGCTCGGGCGGCACGACACGGGGAACGAACCGTTCGGCATCGCCGACGACGATCGCCTCCTCGACGCGCCGATCGACGTGATTTTTCACCTCTCCGGCGTTCCTCGACGCGCCACGCTCGTGTACCGCGTCGTCCTCGAGCGCGTCGAGCATCCCGGCGAACACGACGAGCACGACGCGGTGATCGGCGGAACGACTCTCGTGACCTCGGGTCACCTCTGAGAGTTCGCGTCCGCGAGCTCATCCGCTCATTCGCTCATTCCGATGCCGGAGCAGAGGCCACGTCCCACGCCGACGCCGGCGGCCGTGCGAGCGACGCGAACGGCGCGAGGGGTTGCACGAAGGTGGCGGTGGCGTGCCCATGGACTTGCCGTGGATGTCGCGGCGTTCGGGGCGGCACCCCGAGCCAGCTACGAACGAACACGCTGCCGTCGTCGTGAGGAAGCCCGCGCACGTTGGCCATCCACTGCGGCCAATCACCCTCGACGAGGAACTGCTCGACGTTCGAAGCGTAGAGGACCCCGACCTTCAAGCGCTCGGCGACGAGGACGCGGGCGATCTCCGCGAAGGCCCAATGACCGGCGAAGTCGCCGACCACCGGGATGACTCGACCTCGCGCGTGCAACGCTGCGACGTAGCGATAGCTCGCCTCGCGCGCGAGGAACGATCGCCTGGCACGGTGGCCATCGCGAGCGAGAAATAACGCACGCAACGGGGGCGCACGCGGCTCGTCGGGCGAGAGCGACCTCGGGCTCAAGTCGAGCTGGCGCGCGAAGAGCGTCTCACGGATGCGAGCGAGCGCAGCCTTGTCGCCCTCGGTGAGGAAGTACCCCTCGGCCGCGAGCTTCGCCTCCACCTCCACGCCAATCTCGACGAAGACCGCGCGATCGGGCGGCCCCTGCGTCGCCGCGGCGAGGACTCGATCGATGTCGGCGCTGGGGTCGTCGTGCGCGGGGCGCCTTCGACCGAGCAGCATGGTGAGGAAGTCGGTGCGCCTGCGCGCCGAGAGGAACAGCGCATGATGAAAGAGGTGCAAGAGCGCGTTGTCGCGACGGTGATCGACGATGAACGCGACGTCGGGCCGCGCGAGGCCGATGTAGCTGAAATTCTGCTCCGGCCCGACGCCGATGTACGCGCGACCGGGCGCACGCCGTCGAACGAGCGCGTCGGCGACGTGCAGATACGACGTCTCGTTGGAGATCACGTTGTCGGCCTCGACCTGCACGGACTCGCCATGCTCCTCGAGGAAGTGACGCGGATGCCAAGCTTGGCCTTTGGGAAACGGCGGCAGAGCGATCGCGACGGGCGCTTCGCTCAGCGAGTGGCCACGGTGCTTGCGACAGGCAGCGAGCCCCGAAATCTGCGCGAGCGCGGCGAGGAACGTTCGACGATGCACGGAGCGCCGATGGTAGATCGCCGCGAACTCGAGCTACACCCCGACGAATTCGCACGACTGACACCACGCACCCACCGCCGCGCCCACCTCGTCCGGCCCATCGCGCAGCAAATCGTGACCAATCCGCTCGAAGGTCCGCGTCTCGGCGTGGGGGACGCGCGCGACGAACTTCGCCAAGAGCTCTGCCTTGCGCTCGGCATCGTCCGTCGCCCCGACGACTGCCAACGTTGGCAGCTTCTCCTGAGCCATCACCGGCCATGCCATCGAGCTTCGCGTCGCGAAGAGCGCTTCGAGCGCGGCTGCGTGGTGTGGATTCGTCGGCGCACCTCGGCGCGGAAGATCGACGCGATCGAACCAACCTCCCTCGAGGAGAACGAGCGCCGAAATTCGCGCGGGCACGATCGACGCGAGGTGCACCGCGATCGCCGCGCCCCACGAGTGACCGACGAGCACGCACGTCTCCGACGGCAACTCCGCGACGAGTGAGCTCGCGATCGCGCGCGGTGACCAATCGTCGACGGGCGGAGCCTCGTGACCGGGGAGCGGAACCGCGCGAACCGAGTACGACGGCAGCGCACGCGAGAGCACCGCAGCGTCGCGTCCGTCGATGGTGAGGCCGTGGAGGAAGAGCAGTGGGCGCACGTCCTACTTCTTCGCCCCCACGTCGTGGGGCGTCGAGCTGGGCGGCGGGCTCGGCACCATCGGCGCGGCGATCGTACCCATCACCGCCGGCGGCGGCGGCGGCTCGCCCTGCATCGTCTGTCCCTGTGTCGCCTCGATCGAGCCCATCGTGTCCCGCGCTACGCGACGGCTCACCGCTGCACGGAAAACCAAGGTCGTGAGCATGGTCGCCCCGGCAGCGAGCCCCACGAGCCCCGCCACGCGACGACGGCGGCGACGACGAACGCCCTCGGGACAGTCGGCGGTGAGCACGGTGCCATCGAAGCGTTTGTAGAAGCGCACGCACACGCGACCTTCGGCGACGGAGAGAAATTTCTCCGCCTCGGAGCGGGTCATCGCCGAGAGGTCGTAGACCTGCTGCTCGCAACGATCGCAGTGACGGGCGCGATCGTCGCCCTTCATCGCGCTCCACGGCTCTTGGCAGGGGCTCGCGATCTGCAACTGATCGAGCACCGGCAGGCTGCGGCGCGCACCGAGCGAGCGATCGATCGCGTCACGTTCGGCGCGCAGGCGATCGGCTTCGGCGGCGAGCTCGGCGGCGGTGCGCTCGTTACCTTCGAGCTCACGTTCGACGTCGCGGAGGCGGGATCGACTGGCTTCGGCTTCGTCTCGGTAGGTCATCGTCTCCTTCGGACACGAGGTCGCCCGCCCGCCTTGGCCACGAAAGCGAAGAAATCGACGCGATTTTCTCGAAGAACGTTCCGAATCCGAAGTTCGCGCTTCGACGTACCGGCTGGCGTCGAGACCTACGACGAGATCATGAATCCGGCGGAGTCGTTCCTCGCGCGGCAACGGTCCACCGATCGCCCGCCGAGGTGCCGCGGCCAGCGATACCATCTGGCACGTGAACGAAATCACCGCCCAAGGCAATGCCACTTTGACCGTTCGTGAGCGCGTCTCCGCTGCCGAATGGCGCGCGCGCGTCGATCTCGCAGCTGCCTATCGACTCGTCGCCCTCTTCGGTTGGGACGATCTCGTCTTCACGCACATCTCGGCGCGCGTACCCGACGACGGTCACCACTTTCTCATCAATCCCTACGGGTGGATGTTCGACGAGATCACCGCCAGCAGCCTCGTCAAAGTCGATCTCGAGGGGAAGAAGGTCGACAGCTCGCCCCACGACGTCAACCCGGCCGGCTTCACCATCCACTCGGCGATCCACGCGGCGCGCGAGGACGCGAAGTGCGTGATGCACGTCCACTCGGTCAACGGCGTGGCGGTCTCGGCGCAGAAGAACGGCGTCCTTCCCATTTCGCAGCAGTCGCTCTTCGTCCTCAGCTCGCTCGGCCTACACGATTACGAAGGCGTGGCGCTGAACGAAGACGAGAAGCCGCGGCTCGTGCGCGACCTCGGAAAGAGCACGTTTCTCCTGCTCAAGAACCACGGCCTGCTCACCGTCGGTGCGAGCCCGGCCGACGCCTTCCTGGCGATGTATCTCTTCGAGGCGAGCTGCACGATTCAAGTGCGCGCCCAAGCGGGCGGCGAGCTCGTGCACATCGGGCGTCCCATTCTCGAGGGCATCCAGAAGCAGATGCAGCAGGTCACGCGCGGCCTCGGCGGCGCCATCGCGTGGCCGGGGCTCTTGCGCAAGCTCGACCGCGTGAACCCGGGATACGCCGATTGACTCGAAGAGAGACGCCGCCGTCGCACGCATACCGCGAAGAGCACAGATGGACGGCGGCTTCGGCGACTGACATCATGATCGGCGATGGCCGAGCGCAAGACGCGCGCCGAGAACGAGGCCCTCGCGATGCTCGTCGCCGCTGCGACGCGTGGGATCGTCGATGCGCGCGCGGTGGTCGAGGCGGCGGCCGAGGTCGGTCTTCGCGCCGCGCAGCTCGGAGACGCGGCGACGACGGAGGTCCTGCTCGAGGGCCTCCTTCCAGCCGATCAAATCGGCGGGGCGCTGGCGCACGGGAGCATCGTTCTCCAGACGATCGAGGCGCCGCCCTCGTCGCGCGGGCGGAGGTCGTTGCCACCCGCGCGCACCGTCGCACCGCCACCGCCGACGCCTCGCTTCGATGCTCGCTACGACGTGGCGATGGAGATCGGACGAGGTGGCGCCGGCATCGTCGCCTCGGCGCACGACGGCGAAATCGGACGCACGGTGGCGATGAAGACGTTGCGCGTCGGAATCAACGCCGAACGCCATGAAATAGGGCGATTTCTCGATGAAGCTCGGGTCACCGGGCAGCTCGAGCATCCCGGCATCGTCCCCATCTACGACCTCGGACAGATGCCCGACGGACAGCCCTTCTACACGATGCGCATCGTCGAGCGGCGCACGCTCCGCGAGGTCATCGGTGGGCTCGCCGAGCCGACGCGTCACGATTGGCCGCTCGCGCGCCTTTGTCACGTGATGGTGCAGGTGAGCCGCGCGCTCGACTACGCGCACAGGCGCGGCGTCGTCCATCGCGACATCAAACCGGAGAACATCTTGCTCGGGCACTTCGGCGAGGTCTACGTCGCCGATTGGGGAATCGCCAAGCGCGCCGACGCCGCACCAGGCTCGGCCCGCATGACCTCTGCCGGACACGTCGACAACGCGACGCTGATCGAGACGCACCACGGCTCGCTCCTCGGCACGGTCGGCTACATGTCGCCCGAGCAAATCCTCGGTCGCGTCGTCGACGGCCGCTCCGACTTGTTCTCGCTCGGGGTCGTGCTCTACGAGGTGCTGACCCACGGGCGCTCCCGTCCCTTCGTCGCGACGACGCCGATTCAAACGCTGCTCGCGACGGTCGAACGGCCTCCGCCGCGTCCGCGAGAGCTCGCCGCCGACTGTCCGCTGGTCCTCGAAGAGCTGTGCATGCGCCTCCTCGCGAAGGAACCGGACGATCGGCCGGCGAGCGGCGAGGCGGTGGCCGAAGAGATCGAGTCGTACCTCGAAGGTGACAAGGAGCGCGCGCGTCGAGAGGCCGAGGCGCTTCGCTTGGTCGCTGCCGCGCGCGCGCAAGTCGAGCGGCACGCGAGGCTCGATCTCGATCGCGAACGCCACCTCGCCGAATCGCGCACACTGCTCCGCGACTGCAAACCGCACGATCCGATCGACGGCAAGCGCGCCGGTTGGATCGCCGAAGATCGCGCCGGCGACGTCGCCATCGCCCAGGCCGATGCCCTCGCCCGCGCGCTCCACGCGTACTCGCAGGCGATCGGCCTCGCGCCGCATGCCAAAGAGGTTCGCGGGGGCCTCGCCGATCTCTATTGGATGCGTTTCGAGCGTGCGACACGCGAGAACGACGCGGCGGCGCAGGCGTACCACGAGGCCCTGGTCCGCGAATGGGACGCGCCGGAGAATCGCTACGCGCCTCGACTCTCAGCCGACTCGTTTCTTTCGCTGCGCTCACACCCTGGCGGCGCCGAGGTCGTCGCCTTTCGCTTCGTCTCGCGCGATCGCGTGCTCGTCGCCGAAGATCCGTTCTCGCTCGGTCAGACGCCGATCGTGGAAGCCAGGCTGCCGCCGGGGAGCTATCTCCTGGTGCTGAAGCGCGAAGGCCATCGCGACACGCCGCTGCCCGTCGCCTGCCTTCGCGGTGAGCACCACCAGCTCGACGTCAACCTCTACACCGACGCAGAAATCGGCGACGAGTTCGTCTACGTGCCAGGCGGGACGTGCATCGTCGGTGGCGATGCGGATGCCTTCGATGCTCTCCCGCGACGCGAGCTCGACGTCCCCGACTTCACCATCGCGCGCCATCCCGTCACCTACGCCGAGTACCTCGCGTTCATCGACGATTTGTCGACGCGCGATCCGAAGGAGGCCGAGAAACGCGTGCCTCGCGACGAATCGGGCGACGGGCTCTATGCCATGCGCGATCCAGACACCGGGAAATGGGTGCCTCGTTACGATCGCCTGATCGAAGGCGAAGGCCGTAAATTCTCGCCGATCGAGCGCGCGGGCGAGCTGCCGGTGATGGCCGTCGATTGGTTCGACGCGATGGCCTACGTGCGTTGGCGCGCTGCACGTGACGCACGTGACGGACGCGACGGCGAAGTACGACTCCCGAGTGAAATCGAGTTCGAGAAGTGCGCCCGTGGAGTCGACGGGCGACGATTTCCTTGGGGCGATCGGTTCGACGCGAGCTTCTGCAAGATGCGCGAGTCACGACGCGGCTTTCCGCAGCCCGAGCCCGTCGGCGCCTTCGCGGTCGATCGAGGTCCCTATGGGGTCGCCGATTTGTCGGGCGGCATGCGCGAGTGGGTGGCCGACATCTTCGTCGATGGCGTCGACGACGAGCTCTCCGTCGCAACTGCGCTCGCTGCCGAAGAGCCCGGTCCAAATCGGCCGCGCGACGAAGCAGGCATGCGCATGTCGCGCGGAGGTGCCTGGTGCGACGCCGCCATCAACACCCGCGCAGCCTCGCGCGTCCGCTATTTCACCATGTTCCGCACGACGCGCATCGGCTTCCGACGTCGGGGAACGTTGCCGCCGCGCTGAGCTCGGTCGCCGAAGGTACTCAGAGCGAGCCGGAGATGCGAAACACGCGCTTCGGCACCCCGATCGCGCGATCGGCGCAGTAGACCGTGAGCCCGCCAGCGACGCGCGTGTTCGTTCCTCGTTGCGAGAGGGAGAGCGCGATCGACATCGGTTGTGCGCCGCACGGGCTCGCCGGACGGGCCGGCAAGGAGATGAGCCCGGTGTAGAGCGTGAGGTTCGACTCGGGAAATTTCTCGACCCGTCCGACGGCATGAAGCTTCTCTTCGGCAGAGAAAAAGCCTGCGAAATCCATGTCGCGTCCGACCAGATCGACGGTCAGCGTATCTCCCGTGATCTGCATCGTGACGTCGATCGAGCCGCGGATGTCGATGGCCAAGGTGCTCGTCTTCGGGCCCGCGTCGCCGGCATCACCGGACGGCTGCGAAGGTGCGTCGTCTTTCTTCGAGCATGCGGCGGTCATCACCAGCACCAGACCGAGCGTCGCCAAGAGAGCCTTCATCGGAACACCGTCGGCATGACGTTGAGGACCCGCGCGAAGTCGGACGCCGTCACGTCGGTGCCCTCGAGGAGATGAAACACCCACGTCCGCGGCTCGGACGTATCGCCCGTCGCGTCGCGAAAGGTGACGTTGCCGGACGTGCGCTCGACGCGTGCAGCCATGTGGACGAACGCCTGATCTTCGACGACGAAACGACCACCGCCGAGACCGACGAACCCATCGGGCAGCGCGAGGTGGAAATGATCGAAGGTGAAGGCCTCGCGCGGCAAGTGCGCCGGTACGTCGGTGAGCGCGCGCGTGAAGGAGAGCTCGCCCATCACGCCGGGGAAGGTCACCGAGAGGAGCGCCTCCTCGGTGCCTGGCCCGAAGACGACGTTGACCACCCAATGTCCGTCGGCGACCTTCGTCCACTGCGTCTTGCTCGGTCGATCGTGCGACTCGATCGCCAACGTCAGCGGCGCGTCCGAGACGGGTGGTGGGCCGCTCGGTGCGATCGCGGCCGACGTCATCGTCCCGGCCGAGGTATCGATGAGCACGCTCGATTTTCCGCTCGAAGTCTTCGCGCGGGTGATGATGTCGCGGGCGATGCGCAGCGCCTCCGACAGATGCGCGAGGCCGTACTCGACCTCTCCGCGAAAGGGATTGATGCCCGTGGCGTCGGAGACTTCGCCGAGCGCCAGCAACCGAAACGCGGCGTCGAGATCGGCGGTGGCATCGAGTCCCGCGACCTTCGCCGCCGCCACTGCCGCGACGAGCTCGCGATGCGCGATGGTGGCGAGGGAACGCACGTCGTCGTCACGCTCGTCGACGCTGCGGCCCGAGCCACCGAGCCACTTCGCAGCGCCATCGGTGGTGCTTGGTTGCCAAGTGCCATCGAGGAGCGGCGGCGGTTCGGCGAGGGGAGCGACCGCCTTCGCCGCCTCGATGTAGCCGTGCACCGTCGAGATGCGAAAGCCCTTGGACTCCAGATCGGCCAGCTCGGCTTCGTACTTGGCGATGGCTGCGGGCTTCTTCAGGAATACATCAGGAAAATATGGATCGAGCCCGCCGGTGGCGAGCAGCTCCCCGTCGTCGACGAAGGTCCACGTCAGCTCGAGCGCGTTGCCGGTGGTCGCGTCGGACCACGTGAGCCCGTTCGAGGTCAGCATGGTGACGTCGCCGAAGCGGTAAATCGGCTGCGGCGCGAGACCGTCGTGTTGGTACGAGAAGAGATTCTTCGGCCACACCAGCGTCTCGTAGCCCTTCTCTTTCATCGCCGCGGCCATGCCGACGCCTGCCTGCCCCTCCTGACAGAACACCGTCGGCCCGAGACGCACGCCGTGCTTCTCGAACGTCTTGCGCGTGAGATCGGCCGAGCGCGACCAGTCTTCGCGCGGATGGGCGATGAAGAACTGATCGGAGTAATGAAAGCTGGCGACGTCGATGCGGCCGGCCTTTGTGAGCGTCTGCAGCTTCACGAGCACGCCCGGATGCCGCTCGGCGATGACGTCGAGCATGTAGCCCTGCATCTCGATGTCGGTGGCCCACGTCGGGTGCGCGAGGAAGAGATCGAGCACCGGCTCGAACGACTGGACGATGATCTGGTCTTCGATCTCCTCGGCCGTCTTGTCGAGGCGCGGATCGGGCGTCGGCCAGAAGCCGATCATCCCGCCGGCGACGTACTGCACGTTGAAGTGCATCATCGCGAGCGCGAATTTTTGCGTGTCGGCGCGCGCCTCGGGCTCTGGCATCGAGAGCACGGCGGCGAGCGAGAGCGACGGGATGAGCAGCGCATGCCGGAGGCGCATGCTGCTCATCGTACGTCAATCGATGACGTTCGCTCGATGGGGCCCCTCAGAAACGAACGCACCGGCCAGCAAAGCTCCCACGACGCAGGTTGGCGTCTTGCCCAAAGAACGCGAGGAAGCCGACGCCGACCCCCACCGCGGCGAGGTCGACTTGAACGACGAGGCGCGTGTCGCCGTCTTGCACTTCTTTTTCGTCGCCGGCGTGCACGTACCCGAGCAGCTGATGACGCGGCGGTTTCTGCTCACGATCGAGATCGGCGAGCAGCTCTGCGTATCGCGGGCGTTCAGCGCGCACCAACGCATCGACGTCGACGAACGGCGTCGGAGGTCGCGGAAAGCTCGGCGCGGCAATCAACGTCAGGGGCTGCTCGTCGACGAGTCGAACATCGTCTCCCGGCGTCGCACGCTCGAGATGCGCGAGGCCTTCCGTCACGTGAAGGAGCCGACCGCTCGAACCATCGGCAGCGACGAAGACGTAGAGGATGCCCTCGTGGGGCAGGAGCGCATCGACGTCGAGCTCGACGATTTCTTCCAGACGAACCTGGAGCACGAACGTCAGCGGCTTCTCGTCTCCTTCGGGCCAACGCACGGAACGCGGCAAATCGGGGGCGCCGCCGAGCTTGGTGACGCCGACCGCGAGCTCGTCGTGGCCCTCACCGCCGTTGCCGCCGACCAGACGAATCGCCTGTTTGCGCACGCTCGCCACGTAGCCGAAGGAGTCGGGAAATCGCCTTTGCAACTCGCCGTCGTCGCCGCTGTTCATCGTTCCGAGCTTAGCGACGTCGGCGCCGCGCGCTCGTCCTATCGCCCGCTCACTTCGCGCAGGCGCCGTCGTCGATCCATTTGCGAAGAATCGCGAGGTCGGCCGCAGAGAGCGAATGTCCCGGAGAAGAGCCCGCGACCTTGAGATAGAGCGCGCTGTGCAAGGCGTCGCCGGGCGTCACCCGGTCCATCGACGGGGTCTCGGGGCTCTTCACGCCGACGATGTTTTTGTAGGAAAATCCCGCAGTGAGCGGCATCGGCCCCCCGCCACCGACGACGTGACAACCGCTCAAGGCGCAGTTGCGATCGAAGATTTCCTGCACGAGCGGGAACGTGCACGCCGAGACGTCGCTACGCGCATCGGTGGCCGACCCATCGGGAGGAGCGCCGGTGTCGACGCCGACCTCCGACGTCGCCGTGTCTTCCTTCGCGACATCTTTCGCCGCATCGCCGCTCGCCGCCGTGTCCGAGGTCGAAGTCGAGGTATCGAGCGTCGCGGTGTCGGTCGACGCATCGCCACCGTGACCATCGTCGCCGAGCCCGATGTCGGAGCCGCAACCGGCGAGCCCAGCGAGAAGCGCAAAGACGACGAGAGCAGAAATACGCGTCACTTCTCGCACGCTCCGCGATCGATCCATTGCTTGATGGTCGCGACTTCTTCGGCCGACAGCGGATCGACGCCGGCACCCGAGGGCGGCATGATGCTTCCCGTGATCGACACCTCGGGCGCGTCTCCTGCGTCGCCCGCGTCTCCTCCCCCGCCGCTGCCGCCGACAATCTTCCAATAGAGGTAGCTCTTCGACGAGTCGCCCGGGGTGATGCGCGGCATCGACGGAACCTCGCTGCTCGGCACGTTGACGATCTGCTTGTAGGCGGCGCCGGCGATGAGTGGAAAGGGCGCGGCGCCGCCGATGACGTGGCAACCCGACTTCGCGCAGTGAAGGTCGAAGATTTTCTCGACGAGCGGAAAGGTGCAGTCGCTGGTGGTGGTGCCCGACTTGATCACCGTGTTGACGTCCATCGTGCCGCACCCGTTGCTCGCGCGCACCACGACGAAATACGTGGTGCCTTGCAACAACCCGCCGACGACCACCTCGGTCGAACCAACGACGGCGAGCACCGGCGCCGTGAAGTCGACCGAGGACGGCGACGTGCTCATGAAGACCTCGTAGTGCATCGCGGCCGCCGACGTGCAGGCGTCGGCCGCAGGATTCCAGGTCAAGTGAAGGGAGGTCGTCGTCGGCGCGTCGACCGATTTCACACCGGCAAACGTCGGCGGCACCGTGCAGCAACCGGCCTCCGAGAGCACGTCGGGGCCTGCATCCACGCTCGACTCTGCGCCCCCGTCGCCCTTGCCGTCTTTGCCGGACGAGCTGTCCGAGCTCGTATCCGTCGTCGATTCGTGGGCGTCGTAGGCCGACGAGTCCTCGTCACCTCCATCGTGCACGTCGTTGCCGAGATCGATGTCGCCACCGCACGCGACGAGCAAGGACGACGACGTGACGACGGCACCGAAGAGCGAGCGAAAGCGTTTCATGATGAGGGGAGTGGCTGCGCGCATCGAGCTCCGTGATCGAATCGTCACCCGTTCCTCGAGGCTCACGGCAGCCCGCACGCCGAACGAACCCGCACCGCGATCGGCGACTCCCCGTGCGACGCCAAGAACTTCTCGGCCCGCGCCACCGCGCCGGCGTCTCCGAGCATGCAGTGCGCCACGAGCCGCGCACCCTCACGCTCTTCGGCCATCGCGCCGTGGGGAAATCGAGCTGCGTGCTCGTCGAGCTCGACCAACGCCGCCGCGGCATCGCCCGCCGCGAGGTGTTGTTGCGCAGAACGAATCAAGGCGATTTCATCGGCGATCGAGGTACTTCCCGTGGCCCCGGGGGGCGCGATGACGGGCGCGCTCTTCACTGCCACGGGCGCCGAGGAAGCAGCCACCGGCAAGGGCATCGGCACCACTGGAGCCGTCGTCTCGCTGCTCGTCGAAGGCGACGGCGCGACGAGTTTCGCAGCCGCGGTCGAATCGACGACCGAGGGCGAGCTCGACGTGCTCGAGACGCTCGAGATGCTCGCGACTGGTGGCGCGCTCGATGGATGGGTCCCGGCGCGCAGGCCGAAATAGCCTTCGATTCCCAGCGTGGCGACGACGAGGCCGATCTTGACGAGCGTCGCTCCACCGAGTGCTCCACTGGCAACGACCGGCGCCGCCTTCGCCCCCTTGGCGATCAACGCCGCCCCCGCGCCTGCTCCCGCCGTCACGCCGATCTTGGCGAACAACGCAGCGCGGACGCGACGAGCATCGGCGACGCCGGGATCGTCGGCGTCGCGCGTCTCGTCGAGGAGCTTGCGTGCGGCCGGACCGAGCTCGTTCATGACGCGCCCCCTTCCCCCGACGAAGAGGCTTTCGACGGCCTTACGAAGCGTTCCCGCGCCTGATGACGAGCGACGGCCTCGTCGAACTCCTTCCGCGCCGAGCGGAGCCGGGCGTAGATGGTGTTGACGTTGATCCCGCAGACCTCGGCGATCTCCGGCGCGGTCAACTGTTCGAGCTCGGCCATCACGAACACCTCCCGCTTCTCGTCGTCGAGCCCGTCGAGGATGGCATGGAGCAGCCGAACGCCCTCGGCGCGCTCGACCGCCTCGGCGGGATTCGCCCGCGGATCGGCGTGAATTTCCAGCCCATCGTCACCATCGGTGGGTTTGCGACGGAGCGTCCGTCGATGATCGCGGACCACGCGCAAGGCGATCCCGAAGATCCACGTCTTCAGCGTAGAGCGCCCCTCGAAGCTGTCCAGCCGCCGATGCACGACGAGGAAGACGTCCTGCACGACGTCGTCGAGGGAGGCCGGCGCGACCCCCAGTCGACGTGCGCTGCGCCAGACGAAGGGAAAGTGCGCGTCGTAGACCCCCGCGAAGTCGAGCGGCGCCGCAGCGGCCGGTTCGACGACGGGGAGGGGCTCGGCGTGAGGAGACATCGGTGGAGATCGGTCGGTGGCCGGGCGCTGCCGGTTCCGTGAAAAAATCGTGGCAGCTCGAAAAGGGGCGAAAAACTCTCAGAACGCGAAGCCGACGCCGAGGTGAACGCGCGCGAGGACGGCCGGTTCTCGATACAACGTCGCGAGCCCGTCGAAGGCGAGCTCGACGCGGCGTGTGGGGACGATGCCATCGATTTCACCGCGAAACGACACGCGCGGCGCGACGCGAAGCGAGGCCGCGAGCCCGAGCGCCACTCCGAGCCGGAGCGTGCTGCCGCTGCTCGGGTTGACGACGCCGTGCCCATCGGCCGAAACGCTCGCCAGCTCGAGACCGATCAGCGGCGCGAGCGTGAAAAGGCGCGATTCGTAGACGACGAGACCGCCACGCATCATCGCCGAACGCATGCGCGCGTCGCCGTAGGCACTCGGTCGCTCGTCGAGCCGACGCCGCACCGTCGCGAAGAGCTGCGCGGCGAGCGTCGCGAACACTCGCTGACGACGAGCGCCGATCGAGAGCTCCCACCCGGGCGCGACGGAAGGAAGCGAGCCGACGTCGACGAGTGGCCCGGTGCCGAGCAAGAGCTCGATCTTGGGCGCACGCTCCGTCGGAGACCCGAGGGGCGCCATCGATGTGCTCGCACTCGCGCTCGTGCTCGCGACACTCGGCAAGACCGGCGGCGCAGCAGATGCGGAGCTCGAGGCCGCCGCGCTGACCGATGGCATCACCGACGCGATCACCGGCGCAACCAGCGCCTTCGATCCCGAAACGACGCGCGCCGGATCGATCATCAGCGCCAGAATCAGCGCCGTCGCATCGGCAGCTTCCTTGCAATTCGAGGCTTCGAACGTGCGCGTTCCAGTGGCCCCGCCGGCCGTCGTCGCGAGGAGCACCTTCACACCTGCGCCCGAGGCCGTGACCTGCGCGCGCGCCGTCACGTGCATCGTCGGCGCGGGGGCGTCCGAGCCGCCCAGCAGACGCACGACCTCTTCACGCACCTCACCCCCGGTCGGGCAAGCTTCGATCGAGGTCGACCAGCTGAGCGTGATCGCCTCACCGGGATCGGCCGAGGCCGACATCACCAGCGCCAAGGTGAACGCGGTCGGCACGAGCAGACGCAAGCGCCGAAAATTCAGCCCCTTCGCGCGCACGGCGCCCATGCTAGCCCGCGCAATTCCTTCGCGTCGCGCTTTCCGGGTTGCACCGGGCGCACGATCGCGCGAAACGGTGCTCAACGTCTTGCTCAGGAGATCTCCCATGCACCACCATCGCCCCAAGATCGCGCTCATCGGCTCCGGCAACATCGGCGGCGAGCTCGCTGCCCTCTGCGCCCGGGAAGAGCTCGGTGACATCGTCCTCTTCGACATCCCCGAGAAGGAAGGCTTCGCCAAGGGCAAGGCGCTCGATCTCGAACAGAACGGCGCGGTCCTCGGCTACGACGTCAACATCACCGGCACCTCGAACCCGGAAGATCTGAAAGACGCCGACGTCGCCATCGTCACCGCCGGCGTGCCGCGCAAGCCGGGCATGAGCCGCGACGACTTGGTCGCGATCAACCTCAAGATTACCCGCGCGGTCGGCGAGAACCTGAAGAAGCACGCGCCGAACGCCTTCGTCATCGTCATCACCAACCCGCTCGACGCGATGGTCTACGAGATGAAGAAGGTCACCGGCTTCCCGCGCGAGCGCGTGGTCGGCATGGCCGGCGTGCTCGATTCCGCTCGTTTTCAGCTATTTCTCGCGCGTGAGGCGAAGGTCAGCACCAAAGACGTCCGCGCGATGGTGCTCGGCGGCCACGGCGACACGATGGTCCCGGTGCTCTCGTACGCGACCATCAACGGCGTCGGCGTCACGCAGCTGATCTCGAAAGAGAAGATCGACGCCATCGTCGCCCGCACCGCCAACGGCGGCGGCGAAATCGTCAAGCTGATGGGCACCAGCGCCTACTACGCGCCGGCGACCGCCGCCGTGCACATGGCCCGCGCGTACCTCGGCGACGAGAAGCGCATGCTCGCCTGTGCCGCGTACCTCGACGGCGAGTACGGCTACAAGGACATCTACATGGGCGTGCCCACCGTCATCGGAAAGGGCGGCGTCGAGAAAATCGTCGAAGTCGCGCTCACCGCCGAAGAGCGCGCGATGCTCGACAAGAGCGCCGCCGCGGTGAAAGAGCTCATCGGCGTCGCGCAGAAGCTCTAACGCAACTCGTGACTCGGTGAGGTGCTCGTCGCGCAGGCGGCGGGCACTTCTACTTTTTGTCGCCTGACTCCCAGCCCTGACCCTCGGCGTCGGACGTCTCGTTCGGATCGATGAGCTCGGCGTCGCTCGTGAGATCGATGGCCCCCGAGCTCGGCGGCGCCCTCGTCTTCGTCTTCGGCATCGGCGGCAGCGAGCGCTTGGCGTTGTCGAGCACGCCGATGAGCACACGGATTTCGCCGTCGTTCTTGTCACGCAGCGCGGCGAGCTCGTCGTCCCGCGACTTCAAATCGTCGAGGAGCGCGCCGATGCGCCTGCCGACGTTGACCGCACCGTCGAGCTGACCGGCGAGCGATCGCTCACGTGTCTCGAGATCGGCGAGCCGCGCGCTCAGCGACGAGAGCGCATTCGAGAGCCGATCGCGCTCACCGGTGACCGCCGCGAGCGAGGCGATTCGCGTCTGGTTCTCTTCACGGAGATCGGCGAGCGCCGCGTCGGCCTTCTCGAGGTTCCGACGCGCCTCGAGCAGCTTGCTCTCGAGGCCGGTCGCGCGCGTGTCGGTGGCGTGCCGCAGCTCCGCGAGAATGCGCTCCTGCTCCTTGAGGAGAGAGGTCTGCGCCTGCTCGGCCTTCTCTTCCTGCGCCACCAGCGCGCTCTCGAGGGCCTTGAGCTTGGTCTTCGTTTCTTCGAGCGCGGCGGCTCCGGCGCGTGCTGCGGCGTCGGCTTCTTTCAGCTTCTTGTCGAGCGCGGCTTTCTCGGCACGGGCGCGATCGCGCTCTTGCACCAGCGTGCCGCGCGCAGACTCGGCGGCGGCGAGCTGCGTTCCCACCTGCGTCGCGTGCTCGTCGGCGGCGTTGATGCGCTCATCGAGCTCTCGCTCTTTCTTCTTCAGCGACGAGAGCTCGGCATCGGCAGCCGCTTGGCGATCGAGCAGCTCGAGGTTCCGCTCCTCGGCCGCGCGCGCACGTTCGGCGGCCTGCTCGGCGGCGCGCAGCTTGATGCGAGCCTCGTCGCGACTGGCTTCGATTTCCTCGTTGCGACGCGCGAGCGCACCGACCCTCGCCTCCGCCTCGACCGCGCGCACCGTCGCCTGTTGCAGCTCGGCGACCTTCTCTTGCTCGGCCTCGAGCTCGGTCGCCAGCTCGGCGATGGTGGTGTCGGAGGTCTCGAGCTTGGCGGCCATGTCGCGCCGGCCCTTCTCGCGAAGCTCGATTTCGGCAGCGCTGTCGGCGAGCGACTGCTCGGCCCGCTTGGCGCGCGACTCGAGCGAGGCAAGTCGCAAGAGCATCTGCGCGATGGTGTCGGCGTCGCCCGCGCGCTCCTGGCGCTCGCGCTCGAGCTCGATCGCCAGCTTGTCCATGTTGGGAACGGTGCGCTTGTCGCGCAGGGCCTTGGCCGCTGCCGGCTGCGGACGCACCGACTCGGGCGCGAGGCGCGGCGGATCGTCGATCGGCCGAGTGCGCTTCCCAGCCGGCGTCGTCACTGCCGCGCGCGTGGGAACCGAGAGGTCTTCGGCGGCGGGCGGCGCATCGGAGTCGGAGCGCGGATCTCGACGACGTGGTGCCGGCTGACTCGCCGCCATCCGCGACTTGGAGGCGCGCGTACGCGGTAGCTCCTTGGACTTGCCCATCTCGCTCGCTCCCTCCGTCGGGACTCAGGTTACTCGGTACGCTTGATCAGGTGGTAGCCGAACTCGGTCTCCACGACCGGCGACACCGCGCCCACCGCAAGCAAGAAGGCCGCGTCCTCGAACGGCTTGACCATCGAACCCTTGCCGAAATGGCCTAAATCACCGCCCTTCACGTTGGTGGCGTCTTCGCTGTAGGTCCGCGCGAGGGTCGCGAAATCGGCGCCGGCTTTCACCTTCGCCGCGCACTCGTCGATGAGCTTGCGCGCGTCCGCCTTCGATCGTGAAGACGTCGAGCGCTTCGCCCCCTTCCAAGTGACGAAAATGTGGCTGGCGGCGATCTTGGCTTCGGCCGTCGCGGTCGGCGGCGGCACGGGCGGCACGGGCGGGACGGGCGCGACGCACGGGACCGCCGTGACGGTGGTGCCGAGTGGATCGCTCGCCGGCTTGGTCACCGTCTCGCCCGTCGGCCGCCGCTCGGTCGGCAAGTCGTCTTTCTTCTGCCGCGCGAGCTTGTCACGAACGATCCAGATCCCAATCGCCAACGTCACGATCACGGTGATGACGATCAGCCACTTCGGAGTCGGCGCCGGCGCCTTCGACTCGGCCTCGAGCAGCGGCTTCCTCGCACTCGACGTCGGCGCGACCATCACCGCCGCGGCCACGCGCTCGTCGGCCTTGGTGATCGCAGCGGGCGGCGTCAGCATCGGCATCGTCGCTTGCGCACTCATGTACGAGGGCGATGAGGGGGGTGCCTGTGATGGTGGCGGTGCCGGTGACGGAGGTGGCGGAGGTGGCGGAGGCGCGACCACGGTCGCAGCCATCGGCGACCAGGGAGGCACGACGGCAGGAATCTGGGTCGGCACCACCATCAGCGCGTGGACGTACGTCTGGA
Organism: Deltaproteobacteria bacterium; assembly: GCA_025363655.1. GTDB lineage: Bacteria > Myxococcota_A > Polyangia > Polyangiales > JADJMO01 > JANYDK01. The sequence continues at coordinate 36,009 of JANYDK010000113.1, forward strand.
ACGCGACCTGCGCCTCGCGCGCGCTGGCGAATCGCTTCGTCGGATCACGATCGACACAGCGCGCGAACCATCGATCGAAGTCGACGTGCGGGATCACTTGCGCCGCGAGCGCCTTCGCCCGCACCGTGGCGAGCGCAAGCGGCTCGAGAAGAATCTCCCGGAAAATTTGGGCAGAAGTGGCCCTCCCGACCGCCGACTCCCAGTAAATTTTTCCCGTGTGGAGATGAAACGCGAGGAGCCCGAGCGCCCAGACGTCGGTCGCCGGGGAGATCAACGCGCCGACCTCGCTCTGCTCCGGCGCCATCCAGAACGGCGTCCCGAGGAGGGCGGTGTTGGCGCCTCGCGACTCGGCCACCAGCTTGGCGATGCCGAAATCGAGCACCTTCACGTCCCAAAGGTCGTCGGTCCGTCGCGGCGTCGCCAGGAAGACGTTCTCCGGCTTGAGATCACGATGCACGATCCCGACGGCGTGCGCAGCGGCGATCGCGTGACAGATGCCGGTGAAGATGGTCCCCAGCTCCTCGATCGGCAACGGCCCGCGTCGCTCGACGTAGGCGCGCAGCGTCTCGCCACGGAGCAGCTCCATCAGCACCCACGGACGCTCGTCGTCGACGCCAGCGCCGATCACCTGCACCACGTGGTCGCTCTGGATCTGCGCGCCGACCTTCGCCTCGAGCACGAAGCGCTCACGCATCCGAGGATCGGCCGCGAACGCCTCGTTCATCACCTTGAGCGCCCGCGTATGGCCGGTGGTGAGCTGCTTCACCTCGTAGACGGCGCCCATCCCACCGACCGCGAGGCGTCGCACGATCTCGAGCTCGCCCGCGAACTTGCTCCCCGGCAGCAGCGCGCCCCCATCGCCCATGATCGACGACGTTATCGCAAGGCGGGCGGCGCGAGCGCTGGCGCCGCGAAAAAACCGGCCCCCACAGCCTGCCGATGCAACGCCTCGGAGGCCGTGATACGCCGCCCGGCACCTCGATGAAGATCCACGAGTACCAGGGAAAACTGCTGCTTGCGAAGTATGGCGTGCCGATCCCGAAGGGGTATCCGGCGTTCACCGTCGACGAGGCAGAAGCCGCCGGCAAGCGCCTCCTCGACGAGACCAAAGGAGCGGTCGTCGTCGTCAAGGCGCAGATCCACGCCGGTGGTCGCGGCAAGGGCGGCGGCGTCAAGGTCGTCAAAGGCCCCGACGTACGCGCCACCGCCGAGAAGATCCTCGGCATGCAGCTCGTCACCCACCAGACGGGGCCGGTCGGGCAGAAGGTCCGCCGCCTCTACATCGAGCAAGGCCTCGACATCGCGCGCGAGCTCTACCTCGGCATGCTCACCGATCGCGACACCCGTCGCGTAGCCGTCATCGCCTCCACCGAAGGCGGGATGGAGATCGAGAAGGTCGCCGAAGAGCACCCCGAGAAAATCCTCACCTTCCACGTCGATCCGACGGTCGGCCTCGCCGCGCACCAAGCGCGCGAGCTCGGGTTCGCACTCGGCCTCGGCAAGGAGTCGATCGGCAAGTTCGTGAAGCTCCTCTCGTCGCTCTACGAGATGTTCATGAAAGAGGACTGCTCGATGGCGGAAGTGAACCCGCTGGTCGTCCTCAAGAACGGCGACGTCGCCGCACTCGACGCCAAGATCACCTTCGACGACAACGCCGACTTCCGTCACCCCGAGTGGAAGACGTTGCGCGACGCCGACGAAGAAGATCCCGTCGAGCTCGAGGCGAAGGACGCCGGCCTCAACTACGTCTCGCTCGACGGCAACATCGGGTGTCTCGTCAACGGCGCCGGCCTCGCGATGGCGACGATGGACGTCATCCAGCTCGAAGGCGGCAAGCCCGCCAACTTCCTCGACGTCGGCGGCGGCGCGACGAAAGATCAGGTCGAGAAGGCCTTCAAGATGATCCTCCAGTCACCCAAGGTGAAGGGCATCTTCGTCAACATCTTCGGCGGCATCATGCGCTGCGACGTCATCGCCGAGGGCGTCGTCGCCGCGGCCAAGGGCCTCGACATCAAGGTCCCGATCGTCGTCCGCCTCGAGGGCACCAACGTCGAGCTCGGCAAGCAGATCCTGCGCGACAGCGGGCTCGCCATCACGCCGGCCGACACCATGGCCGACGGCGCGAAGAAGCTCGTCTCCTCGATCTCCAAGTAGCGCGACCAAGGAACGATCATGTCCATCCTCATCGACAAGAACACCAAGGTCGTCGTCCAAGGCATCACCGGCAACACCGGCGCCTTTCACGCCAAGGGCTGCAACGCCTACGGCACGCAAATCGTCGCCGGCGTCACGCCTGGTCGCGGCGGCGAGACCTTCGACTGCGGCCCGCGTCCGAAAGACGTCGGCGGCAAGCCCGAAGGCGCGTCGGTCACGGTGCCCGTCTACAACACGGTGCGCGAATCGGTCGAGAAGTCCGGGGCCGACACCTCGTGCATCTTCGTCCCCCCGCCGGGCGCGGCCGACGCCATCCTCGAGGCCTTCGACGCCGGCATCAAGCTCGTCATCTGCATCACGGAAGGCGTCCCCGTCGCCGACATGATCAAGGTGCGCAGCGTCCTCGAGCAGCGACGCGCGCGCGGCGAAAACGTCCGCCTCGTCGGCCCCAACTGCCCGGGCGTCATCACTCCCGGCGCTTGCAAAATCGGCATCATGCCTGGCCACATCCACTTGGCCGGTCGCATCGGCGTCGTCTCGCGCTCGGGCACGCTCACCTACGAAGCGGTCGGTCAGCTCACGCGCCTCGGCATCGGTCAGTCGACCTGCGTCGGCATCGGTGGCGACCCGGTGAACGGCATGGACTTCGTCGACGTCCTCGAGATGTTCAACGCCGACAAGGACACCGACGGTCTCATCCTCATCGGTGAGATCGGCGGCGGCGCCGAAGAGCGCGCGGCCGAATACATCAAGAAGCACATGAAGAAGCCGATCGCCGGTTTCATCGCTGGAGCGAGCGCACCTCCGGGCAAGCGCATGGGTCACGCCGGCGCCATCATCAGCGGCGGCAAGGGCACCGCCGAGGCGAAGTTCAAAGCCCTCGAGAACGCCGGCGTGAAGATTTCACGCTCGCCCGCGACGATGGCCGAGACCCTCGCGACCATGCTCTGATTCGACCGTGACCCTTTCGACGAGGAGCCGACGCGTGACCTTCGCGTGGCTCCTCGTCGCATTTTGTCTTCCCACCTCGTGCCGCTCGAAAGAGGAAGAGCGCCACGCGCCTCGAAGGCCGAGTGATTCGAATGGCAATGGCGGCGGCGTGAAGCCGATCTTCGGCAACTGTCCCTTCGGCATCTGCGGCGGCGGCGGCGGCAGCTCGGGCAGCGACGACCCGACGACGATCTGCGAGCGCATGCGCGACCTCTCGAAGACCGCCGGCGGCACCGCGATCAAGCCCGGTGAGCTGGAAAAATGCGAGGAAGAGCTGACGAAGATGCAGAAGAAGGAGCCCGCGCAGTACGCCGCGATGGCCAGCTGCGCGAATTCGTCGGAGACGATGGACAAGTTCATGAGCTGCTTCATGGCCGCGCTCATGCCCGACGCCGGCGCGCCGCTGAAGAAGTGATCAGCGTCTCGAGTCTCCGCTAGGAAATCGCGGGTCGTGCGGGCGTTCAGGCTTGCGCAGAAGACGGCAACGTGGGAAATGCCGCGCGCCGCTCGCCCCCGGGCGGCCTACCACGAGGACTTGTACCCATGGCCGTCGAGCGCACGTTCAGCATCCTGAAGCCGGACACCGTCGAGAAGCACAAGATCGGCGAAGTCGTCGCCCTGCTCGAGGCCTCGGGCCTCCGCGTGGTCGCGATGAAGATGATGCACATGAGCCGCAAAGTGGCCGAGGGCTTCTATCACGTGCACGCCGAGCGGAAGTTCTTCGGCGAGCTCGTCGAGTTCATGACGCGCGGCCCGGTCGTGGCGATGGTGCTCGAGGGTGAGAACGCCATCGCTCGCTACCGCGAGGTCATGGGCGCGACCGATCCGGCGAAGGCCGCCGACGGCACCGTCCGCAAGAAGTTCGGCGCCAACGTCGGCGAGAACGCCATCCACGGCTCGGACGCCCCGGAAACGGCCCGTTTCGAGATCGGTTACTTCTTCCCCGGCTACGAAGTCGGCTGATTCGGCGGCGGCGAGCCTTCCTACCGGACAAGGTGGAGGGCTCGCGCTATACCGGGGACGGGCAAGCGGGCTGCGTCGCGAGGCGCAGTCCAGGGGAGCGAAGGGGGAAATGGCCGTATCCGCCGTACCGCGCGTCGAAGAATCCGGATCTCATCCGGTCGTCGCGATCGAAGTAGGCGACCTGCGACAGGTCATCGCTGCCTTCGGCGGCGTGGCCACGCTCGCTCGTGCACAAGGCGTCGGCCCGCGCGCCCTCCGTGAAGCGCTCCCCGAGCTGCGCACCGCATGTCTGGCGGCCCCGGCCATCGTCGCCGGCGCGCTGCTCGCCTCGTGTGACGTCGTCGCGTTGTCGACGGGTCTCACGCAAGAAGCTCACGCAGCGCTCGACGGCCTCGTCATCATCGCCCGCGAAGGCGTCGCCGGGGTTCGCTCGTCGATCGACGCCTGCGAGCGCAAGGGTGTAGGTGCCAAGACGCGCCTGTCGCTGCAAGCCGCCTGCGATCACGCCGTCGAAACCCTCACGCGCGTGCGCTGGGCCGTCGAGCTCCTCCAGCGCGCTTCGGTCGGCGAGCCGGTCCCCGTCGCCATCGACGATCTCCTCCGTGAGGTCGATCGCGGCGAAGTCGGCGGGCCGATCGTCGAACTGGCGATGGAAGGCGACCTCGACGTCGTCGTCGCGGTGCAGCCCTGGGTCGCCACTGCGGTCCTGGCCGGCATGCTCGGCCGCGTCGTCGCCGCCGATCCCTCCGTGATGCTCGTCGTCACCGTCACCTCCGTCGGCGATCGAGTGCGGGTCGCCTGCCGCCGTGGTCCACCTCCTGCGGGCGCCGCCACGCTGCGATTGACGGTCGCCGACCCGTGCGCCGTCGACGACCTCGTCCTCCAGCTCGCGGCCGCGACCATCGCCGCGCCGCTCGTCCTCTCCGGCGCCGATTCCTCGGTCGAACTTCTGCGCGTTTGAGCAGGTAGTTGCGCGGCGGGTCCCGAGCTGGTAGGCACTGACCCTAGGCTGGCGCCTCGCAGGCTCCGCCCAAATCGATTTTTTCGCCTATAGCCCAGCTCCACGAGCAGGAGTGCGCCGCGAAAGCCGCGCCTGGCGAGCAAGTGAACCCGAAAATGGCCCTTCGCGCCGTCCCTGATCTCCCCCCGGCCCATGCCCCGGAGATCGCCCCTGACGCCCTCCCCTTGGAGGCCGACCCTCCGCCGGCCCCCACCCGTCACCCCCACCGCTTCGACGAGAGCCGCGTCGACCCCGAAGCCATTCGGGTCGTCCGTCGCCTCCAGCAGGCCGGTTTCGAGGCCTACATCGTCGGCGGCGCCGTCCGCGACCTCCTCTGCGGTCGCAAGGCCAAAGACTTCGACATCGCCACCAACGCCCGCCCCGAGGACGTGAAGCGCGTCTTCCGCAGCAACTGCCGCATCATCGGCCGGCGCTTCCGCCTCGCACACGTCTTCTTCTCCTACGGCGGCAAAACCTTCGAGGTCGCCACCTTCCGTCGCAAGCCGGTCGGCGTCGGCGACGACGCGACCGAAGGCGAGACCGACGCCAAGGCCGACATCCTCATCCGCTCCGACAACGTCTTCGGGCTCGCCCACGAAGACGCCACGCGCCGCGACTTCACCATCAACGCGCTCTTCTACGATCACGACGCCGGCGAGATCCTCGACTGGGTCGGCGGGATGCGCGACATCGAAGCGTGCATGGTGCGCACCATCGGCGATCCCGACGTGCGCTTCCGCGAAGATCCGGTCCGCATCCTCCGCGCCATCAAGTTCGCAGCCCGCCTCGACTTCGGCATCGGGCCCGACGTCTACGACGCCATCGTCGCCCACCGCGAAGAGCTCGCCCGTGCCGCACGACCGCGTATTTTCGAGGAGATCCTTCGTCTCCTGCGAGGCGGCGCCGCGCGCAAGTCCTTCTATCTGGCGTGGGACACGGGAGCACTCTCGGTGATTCTTCCCGAGCTCTCGACGTACCTCGACGACTCCGTCTCCGATCCGAAGCTCGTGGCCGAAGGCGACGTCACCGGTGGCGCAGCGGGTCGGGTGTTCCGCGCGCTCGCGGCCATCGACGAGCTCACCGCCGAGCGAGGCGCTCCTCCCGACGACACCGTCCTCCTCGCGACGCTCTTGCGCGAGCCGATCCGCGAGTGGTCCGATTCGGCGCGTTCGCGAGAAGAGTGGCGCTCCGCAGTCGACGAGAAAATCGCCGACATCGGCGAGCGGCTGGCCATCACCCGCCGCATCGCCGAAGGGCTGTCCCGAATCTACGCCGCCGAAATGCGCCTTCGCGCCGGGCGGAGTGGTGGGTTCCTTGCCACGCCGCTGGGCCCTCTCGCCCGTGACCTTGCGCTCGTGTCGCTCCACGCCGATGGGGCACCGCAAGCACAAATCGACCGCATTCGCGCGCTCGAGCTGCCTGCTTCCTCGGGCGCTCCCGCCCCGCGACGCGATCAGCCCCGACACCTACACCGCCGCCCCACCCGCGATCGCGCGCCCCGATTCTGAGCTTTCGGGCGACGCTCCTCGCTGTTGCCCCTCGCGGGACGCTCCTTTACTTTTAGGGCCCGTGCTTCGCGCGCCCACGCACAGCTCGTGCTCGGCACGCCGCGTCTTCGTGGCGAGGCCTCGTCGTATGCTGGAGGGCGCGTGAGCCAGCGGTTCCTTCGCTGTCCGCATTGCGGCCTCCCGCACGCGATCGACGACGTCGCTTGTGGAGTGACGGGCCGCCCGCTCGAACCACGCAAAGGCGCGCGCGTCGCCCCGATGCCGGCGCCTTCGCCGGCCGAGAGCGTCGGCCGCTTGCAGGTGGCGATGCCGGTAGCGATCCCGGTCTCGAAACATCCTTCGCAGCAGCGCCTGAGCCCGCCCTCGGCGCCGGCGATCCCTGCGCAGAAGTCACTAGCGCCCTTCGACACCGGACCGCCGCCGCCCGACTCGTCCATCCTCGGTCAGACGCTGGGCGGGAAATATCGGGCGATTCGCGTCCTCGGCGAAGGCGGAATGGGCACCGTCTACGAGTGCGAGCACATCCAGCTGCATCGCAAGGTCGCGGTGAAGGTGCTCCACCCGGCGCAGGTCCGGAAGAAGGCCTCGGTGCAACGCTTCCACCACGAAGCGCAGGTCGCCGGCGCCATCGGTCACCCGAACATCTGCGAAATCTACGACATCGGTGAGGGCGACGGCGGCGCGCCGTTCCTCGTCATGGAGCTCCTCACCGGCGAGACGCTCGCCGATCGCATCGCCAGCGAGGGTGCGCTGCCCTTCGACGATTTGGTCGAGGTCATCTCGCAGGTGCTCTCCGGTCTCATCGCCGCGCACGACAAAGGCATCATCCATCGCGACATCAAGCCGGAGAACATCTTCCTCTCGTCGCGGCCAGGCATCGGTCCGCTCGCGAAGATCCTCGACTTCGGCATCTCCAAGGTCGCCGGCGCCGACGATTTGCACCTCACGCGCACCGGCATGGTGATGGGCACGCCGTTCTACATGTCGCCCGAACAGGCGCGCGGCGATCGCACGCTCGATCACCGCGTCGACATCTACGCCACCGGCGTCATGACCTACGAGTGCCTCACCGGTCGTCGACCCTTCACCGCCGCCAACTACAACGCGCTCTTGGTGCAAATCCTCACCACCAACGCGCGTCCGCCGCACGAGATACGTCCGGCGGTTCCCGAGGCGTTCGAAGAGTTCGTCGCCAAGGCGATGCACCGCGAACGCGACAAGCGCTACGCCAACACCATCGAAATGCAGCGCGCGCTCGTGCAGCTGCGTGACCCGGCGGCGATCCAGCAGCGTCGCATCGCCTCCATCCCGCCCGAGCCGGTGCCGCTGGTGACGACCAAGCGCGCGGGCGATCCGACGCCTCCGCGGAAGATGAACGAACCGGTCGAGGCGCGTCGCGAGCTCGAGCTGCCTGCGGTCTCGGTCAACATCGAAGGGCACGATCTGCTCGACAGCGGGCAGCAGAACGTGGCCGATTCGGTCGAGGTACCGGTCGCGGTCGAGCCTCGTCGTGACGAGCGACGTCATCTGGCGCAACCGGTGGCCCGACCCGCGCCGCAACCTGCACAAAAACCGGTCGAAGCGCGACGACCGGCACCGGCAGCTCCACCGATCGAACGACGTGCGGCTCCGGCGCCTCCGCCGATTCCCCGGCCTGCCGCGACCGCGCCGCTGCGTTCACCGAGCGTGCCTCCCGCGGCGCCGAGGGCGGGGATCCCTGCGCGCGTGATCAACCCGAGGGCGCCGATTCCTCCAAGGCCGGTCGCGACCGCGCCGACGAGCGCGAACCGCCCGTCGATTCCTCCGCCGCTGCCGAGTCAGCGCAAAGCACGAATGATCACGCCGACGCCGACGCCGGTCGATCCGCGCCTCTTGCACGCGTTCGCAGCACGACAGAACGCGCCCCCCGCGCTCGATGCTCCGTGGCTCAACGATGGCGACGATCCCACGGAAATCGGGGAGATTCCGCGTCACGAGCCGAGCGACGTGACCCCCTACCCGACGGAAGGTCGACGCATCGATCCCGACTCCACCGAGCGCATCGATCCTCCGCGCCTCGGCAAGCTCGGGCGTCGTCCCCGCGCGGCGTTGCGTGAGCCGGGTCTCCCCGAGCCGCGTCGCGAGCTCGGAGGTGTCCGTGCGCCGACCCCGGAACAGCTCCATCGCCCGGCTGAAGAACCGTCGCACGCCGATCGCTGGGAAGACGAGGCGCCGACCACGCTCTTCGATCGCAAGCAGCTGAAGTCGACGCCAGGAGGAGGCGCCGTGCGGGCGTCGACCACCGAGCGGGCTCCGGCACCGACGGGCCTCGGACGCACGCCGGCACCCGACGAGCCGAGGCCGCCGGCGATTCCGCGCGCACCGCGGCGTTAGGCTCAGTTCACAGCCGATTTCGCCTGCTCCTCGCTCACTGCCACGTCGGCGGGGTGCACGTCAGCGTCGTTCGTTCGCCGTGGGCGACGATCTTTCCGACCATCGGCACGAGCCGAAGCATCTGCGCGGTGCCCGTCGCGGCATCGTAGGAGAGCGTGAGCGGCTCGGTAGCCATCGTGAACCGCTCGATGCACGCGCCCTTGCTCGAGGCTCGCGTCCGCAGCACCGGATCGAACGTCGGCGGCGACTCGACCGGCATGCCGTCAATCACCAGGCGCGCGCGCGACGGCACCTGCAGCTCGGCGATGTCCCACGACGACGAACCGACGTCGCACGCAGCCGTCGGTCTCGCCAAATCGGCACTGGAAACGCCTATTTTTTGGAACGCGCCGCTCGCGCGTCCGTCGGCTTCGAGGGGGAGGACGAAGGTGCTCCCTCCGAGCCAACTCGCTTGTTGGGTGCGCAAGAGGAGACCAAAGAGCCCGAGCGCCGCGTTGGTGGTCGCCGCCGGATCACCCGCCGTTCGATCGAGGAACGTGACCGTCGTCCCCGACGCCGACACCACCGCGAAGAAGGGACGCTCTTCGGGATGCATCGCTCCCGCGCCAGACTTCTCGCGCGGCGTCGCACGTCCGGTGACGAGCAACGTGCCGCCGAGCTCACGCGCGTTGATGACCACGGAGATGTCGCCGACGGCGGAGAGATCGACCTTCTCGAGCGGCAATCCAGGCCGCGCGCGATAGATGGTGTCGTTGCAGCGACCGAGATCGCAGAGCACGAGGAGCACGCGGCCAGCCGCGAGGGGAAAGGAGCGAAGGGGCTGAGAAAGCACGCGCGCCGCCGCCGGGCGATCGGCGAAGGGGAGCGGAATCGGCACCGTGTGATGGACCGTGCCGGGGACGTCGAGATCGGTCGTGTACTGAAACGAGAGACGACCGAACTCGGCCCAGGACGGCGACGGGCTGCCGGCGATCACCCATCCACGCGTCGCCCCACGCACGCGACCGATCACCGGCTGCTCTCCGGGCGCCCACGAAGGAATCGGTGCCCCGAGATAGGCATCGACGAGCGCCTTCGCCGGAAGCACCACGGGCGGCGCTTTCGACGGGTTCGTGGTGCACGTGAGCTCGAGCGTGGTGCGCTTCTCGGGCAGCGGCGGCGGCGGTGGCAGTTGCGGCGCTGCGGAGGTGTCGACGAGCTCGTCGATGGAGGCGACGTCGTGTTGCCAGCCGAAGCGCGACCATCCGAAGACCGAGCAGCCGAGCGCCGCGCATTCGAACTTCGTCGCGTTGATGGGCGCGGAGGGGGCGACGAGGGGTGATGCCGCCGGCTCGGGCCAATCGACGGAGCGGAAACTGCCGCCGGCGTCGGTGGAGACGAGCGCCTCGTCGATGCGCGATCGACCGTCTTTTTTCGAAGCGGAAAAGCGAATGACGAGCGCTTTGGCGCCGGTGATGCCGTACGCGGTGTGCGCACCGAGTGGCAACGCCTGGCTGCGCTCGAAGCGGAGACCTCCGCTGGCATCGATCGTCACGCGCAAGGCCTCGAGCGACGACTCGACGCGCCGCCACACCACCAACTTGCCGGGCTCGACCTCGTCGAGATCGAGGAGCTCGCGCTTTTGCGCGACGCCTTGCGCGTCGACCGCGAGGAGCTTGGGAAACTGCGCGGCCTTCGGGCCGAGGCCGTAGAGCATGAGGCCGCTGCCGCCGGAATCCTTGGCGACGATGACGCCACCATCGAGACGCGGCGCCACCAACAGCCGTGAAGAGACGGCGAGGGTGATGTCGTGAAAGGCGCCCTCGCCATCGCGCACGCAGGCCTTCGCGGCGTACTGGAAGTCGATGTTGCAGTTGTCGCCGCCGCAACCGCAGGAGACGGCGACGGCACCGTCACTCGAGAGTCGCGCGGAGCTGGGGAAGGGAAATGAGCGTTCGACCGCAAAATGAGGGCCGGAGGGGCCGATCGAGACCGTGCCGACGACCTGCTGGAGGCCGAGGTTCGCGTCGTGATGTCGACACGTGGCTACGGCGACGGCGCCGGTCGCGTTCTTCGGCGCAGGGCGCAGACGACAGTCGCTCAACTCTTGCTCGCGGACGACGCGGAGGATGCGCGGAGGATCGAGCGTGGCGATGGCGAAGCGGCCTTGATCGGCGAAGAGAATTTTTCCGTCGTCGAGCGGCACGCCACCGAGCCCTTCGGTCTCGAAGTGCATCGTGAGCACGTCGGGGGTCTCACGCACCTTCTCCGCTTTGAGCGGCGCGCCGAGCATGCCGGTGGGTGAGAGCGGCGCGAGGGTCGTCGGTGACGCGAGGGCGAGCCCGTTGTGCAGTCGCGAGAGCGCGTTGGGCCCCGCGATGCCGGGAAATACCGAGGAAATGTCGCCGGCATCGAGCGCGCTCCAAGTGGCACCCCCATCGTCGGTACGCACCGGACCGAGCAAGTCGACGAGCGCGTAGCCGACCTTCGGCGAGAGGAACTCGGGCCCCGCCGTGAGCGTGCCGCCCTCGACGCCGAGGACGCCGAAG
>JANYDK010000115.1 GCA_025363655.1 Deltaproteobacteria bacterium
GGCGTACCTTGCGATTGGAAGGTCGTGGAGGGAGACCCGCAGTTCAAAGCGGGCTTCATCGACGGCGACAGAGCGCTCGATTTGACGGGAAAATCAGGCCAGCGCGTGGTCGTCGAGCAACGCGCGGTGCTCCTCGCGCAGACGACCCGGCAGCTCGTCTTCGAGTCGGCGATCGTGCGCGACGCCACCGCCAATCTGCGCTTCGAGCTCGAGTGGTACGCACCCGGTCAAGGCATCGGGAAGACGTTCTGGGATCGCTCGCCGGTCGCGCTCGACACGCGCGTCGAGACGGTCTGGGAAGAGGGCGTGCAACGCATCCGGCGCACCATCGCGGTGCCCTCCGAGTCGGCGGCGCTCATCCTCCGCATCGTCAAAGAAGGTTCGGGCACGGTCATCGTCGACGAGCTCACGCTCGGTCGCCAGCAGACGACGACGGGGTCGAAATGAAACGCGTGCTCGCACCTGCCGCGATCTTCGCGCTTGCGGCCCTTCCTGCGGCCTCGATGCTGCTCGTCACCGAAGCTGCACGCGCCGACGAAACTGCTGGTGAAGAGCCGTCGAGCACGAGCCCGAAGACGGAGCAAACTGGCTCGCACGCGCCCGAAGTGGCGCGGCAGTTCCGAGGTCTCCTCGTGACCTTGCGCGGTGGCGGTTACATCCGCAGCAACAAGGGCTTCGTCGATCACGCCAGCGTCTTCGGCTACGACTTCCGTGGCGGTGGCGGCGGCGGCATCGAGGCGAGCTACGAGGTCGTCCCGCGCCTCTCGTTCGGCCTCTCGTGGAGCGGCTTCACGATGGCCGCCACGCGACGCGACGCCGAGATTCGCATCACCTCGCAGGCGGTGCTCCTGCAGGCGCGTTTCGCCCCTTACCGGCGCACCTTCGCCAAAGACTTCTTCACGCAATTGGAGCTCACCGCGGGCGGCGGCGCGTATTTCCTCCGGCAGACGTACGACGACCCGACGCTCTACGCACAGCCATTCGATCATCGCCGGAGCAAGCCTGGCTTCCGCGTCGGCATCGATGCCTCGGTCTACTGGAAATCGGTCGGCTTCATGCTCGGCTATGCGTTCCACTATGCGCCCGCCTATGTCGAGGACGATCTCGGCGGGAAGATCTACGCTGGCGGCCACGAAATCTCGGCCGGCCTCAGCTTTCGATTCTGACGCACGCAGACGAGGCGGAAGATTTGCGCCCGATGGGAAGAGTGGCAGGAAGCGCCGCTCGCATGGACGCCCCGAATCTCGTTTCGCACGCCGGATACACGCACCTCAGCGAAGCGGCTGCGGCCGAGCTCTTTCGTCGAATCCTCGCTGGCTGCCGGGTGACGCGTCCGCAAGGACCGCCGGTGCTCATCCTCGACCTCGACGGGACGTTGATGGACAACCGTCCGCGCACGCTCGCGATCGTCCACGATCTGGCCAAAATGTGGCGTGATCGGCATCCTGAGGCGGCGAGCGCGCTCGAGAAATGCACCGTCGATCGCCTCGGCTATCTGCTCTCGGATTCCCTTCGAAGGATGCACATCGTCGATCCGGTCCTCGTCGGCGAGGCCACCGAGTATTGGCGCGAGCGCTTCTTCACCGACGACGATTTGCGCCACGACGTCGCCCTCGTCGGCAGCGTCAACTTCGTCCGCGCCTGTCACGAGCTCGGCGCGACGATCGTCTATTTGACCGGGCGCGATCTGCCGATGATGGGGCTCGGCACCTTCGCCAGCCTTCGTACGCTCGGATATCCGCTCGGCGTCGCCGGCGTCGAGATCATCCTCAAGCCAGACGCGACGATGGCTGACGAGGCCTTCAAGCGGATGGTCTGTCCGACGTTGGCGCGCGTCGGGCACGTGATTGCCTCGTTCGACAACGAGCCGGCCAACTGCAACCTCTTCAAAGAGGCCTTCCCGCACGCCGACATCGTCTTCGTCGACACGCAGCACGTCCCCGGTGCGCCACCGCTTCGCAACGACGTCGACGTCATCGGAGACTTCGCTGCCGCGCTTCCGCTCACTCCGAGCTCGCCGCCGCGCGACGGCGAGATGTGATCACTCGAAGCCGTCGATGCCCGAAAGGGCCGCCGGCAACGGGCCTTTGACGAAGCTGCAGGTCATCGGGCGCACGGCCAGCTCTTGGGCTGGATTTCCCGTGCGAAAGAGCGAGACGTGGGTGAGGTCGTCGGGCGAGACGATGGCCGAGTAGGTGAGGCCGGCGGGCGCTCCGTTGCCACCCGAGCCGACGGAGACGACCTCGTAGGCCTGCGCGCACGCGTCCTTGCCCGAGCCGTGGAGGACCGCGGGGCCGGTGGCGAGGATCATCTCGTTGCCTTCGCCGACGACGATCACCGGGTGACGCGAGCCTCGCACGTACGGCGCGACGACGCGCGGCGTGGCGAGGGCAGCGGCGTCGCAAGCGCGTGGAGGATCGGCGAGGAGCTTCTGCGTCGGCAGCTCGAAGGCGTCGCTCGGATCGGGATCGGACCCCTTCACCGGCACACCCCAAGCGACGGGCGCGATGCCGTTGCCGCCAGGCCACTCGGCGACGAAGACGGGCTTGCCGCCGACGTAGGTGAAGTCCCAGGCGACCTCTTCGTGACGTGGTCCGAACATGTCGGGCCAGAGACCCCATACGCGCGTCTCCCACGAGGTGCCGGCGTCGTTCGCCCACGCGGTGACCAGCTCGACGCCAGGACCGATGACGCCGACGACGACGCTGCGATTTCCGACCCGAATCGCGTCGGGGCGTTGGGCGATGAGCGCGCCGGAGGCATCTTTGCTCGGCAGCTCGGGGAAGGTGAAGTGTTCGACCTTGCCGCCTTCGTGCACGAAGTAGAGCGGCACGTCGGGACGGGTGTAGAACGGGCGCACGTGCACGCCGCCTTGCGCGAGCGAGAGCAGGTGCACCGAGGCCACTGCCGCCGTGTCCTTGATGCCGGCGCTGACGTCTTTGGGATCGAGCGGGCCGGCGCCGTGGATGGTGGCGCGATTCACCTTGCCCGTCGCCGCGACGTACCACGCGACCTCGACGTCGACCTTCTGACCAGCGACGATCTGCGCCGGAGCCGTCGCGCCCTTGGCCGCGGCCTCACGCTTGAACGCGTAGCGAATCGCCGCTGCGCCTTCGATCTGCGGGTAAAAGCGCGTCGCAGTGTCCTTCGGTGCAGGGCCGAAGAGCGAGATCTCTTTCGAATCGATGCCCGACTTGTCCTTGCCGCCCGCCTTGCCGACGATGACCGTAACGCTCCCCTTCACCGGGTCTTGTTTGATGGTCAGCCAACGCATGCCGCCGCCCGGCTCGGCCTCGTACGCCGTCGGCAGCGGCGCCGAGGTCGCGAGGTTGGTCCACGCACCCTCGACGGTGCACTTGAGCGGCGTGCCGTAGCTCGGCGGCGCGACTGGCTGGACGTTCGTTCCCGCAGTGGCTCCGGCCGGCTCACCCCAGCCGATGCGCGTCGCGCGATCACCGATCAGACATCCATAACTCCCACATGCAATCGACCGATCGGGCGAAGCGCCGAGCTCGGGGAGAGGCGGCGCTGCCACTTCGGTCCAGGTGGCGCCACCATCGAGCGTCTCCCAGCCCTTGCCGTGACGCTCGTAGGCGAAGCCGTGCTTGCCCTCCATCGCCATCGCGTCGGGCTTGATCGAGAGGAGGCGCGCCTTGACGGTGAGCCCGTCGTCTTCGCTCTTGTAGATCACCCAATCGGAGCCGAGATGCGCGGTCACGTAGACGACGCCGGCTTCGTCGACCGAGATCGACGAAGGCTCGACGCGCGACGCGACGATGGCTTGTTTCTTCGGGTCGTTCGGATCGGAGGCCGGCACCGTGGGGAGCGCGACGCGGGTGAAGTCGCGCCCGTTGTCGGCGCTGACGAGGAGCGCGAGCGGACCTCCGCTGGCCCGAGCGGTGGAGAACCCTTTGCCGCTCTTCGGGGAGAAGACGAGCCCGCCGAGCCTGGTGATGCCCTTGGGCACGCCGATCTTGGCGAACGACTTCGAGCCGGGAACGCGGATGACCGGCGGGCCGTCGCCGCAGCCGTACTTCGCCTTCTTGCACGCGCCTTCGATGATCAGCGAGTCGTCGGGCGCGAGCCAGATGCGACCGAAGTCTTGATGCTCGGAGCCGACGGCGCCGTCGTCTTTCCACGTCTTGCCCTCGTCGTCGGAGCGATAGAGGTGGAGCTGTTGCACCGGCGCAGGCGGCATCGGTCCGGAGCCGTAGCTGCCACCCGACGTCGGCGTGGGCTTCTTTCCTTGGCCGTCGCAGGCGATCCAGATCGGCCCTCCGGGCGCTTCGCTGCCGCCGACGAAGACCGACGAGCAGCCGTTGAGCTCGGGGACCTTCTTCGCGTCGGGCGTCGCACCGAAGGCGCCGATGGAGACGCGCCAGCGCGTGGCGTCGTCGGGCTCGGCGACCACCTCGACGTACCGCGGACCGAGGAACGCCGCGCGGCCGTTCATCACCGAGCGCGCGTAGCCGAAGGGCACCCGCTCACTTCCCATCGGCAAATCGAGGCCTTCGCTCTTGGGCGCGCGGCTCACGCGCTCGAAGCGCGGCGGACCGAGCTTGAGGACGGCCGAGGCCTCGAGGCCTTCGATCATGAGGTCGCCGTTGACGTCGAGGACGACGCGACGCGCGCCGAGGCCAGGCGTCGGCGTCAGCTTCCAACTCGCGCCGTCGTCGACGGTGACGAGCGCGCGCTGCGGCGCATAGAGCGCGACGCCGGCGCCTTGCTCGTTGAGCGCGACCGCGATCGGCGTGCCGAGCGCAGCCGGGAGATCGGACTTGGCCCAAGTGGCGCCGCCATCGATGGTGCGGACGATCGAGCCATCGTCGGCGATGGCGACGACGGAGGCCTTGCCCGCAGTGACCGAACGGAGCGGCTTTTGCGGCGCTTTCTGCGTGGTGGTGGTGCCGAGGGCATCGGGCGCCGAATAAATGGTGCCGCTGATTCCGACGAGGAGAACCGCATTGCCGGCGCCATGGGCCGCGGCGACGAGCGTCTCGGGGAGGAGCTGCGTGGCGGCGATGGGCGAGCCACCGTCGTGCTTGTCGAGCCAACGCTCGCCACCATCACCGACGTAGAGCGTGCCGGCCGCGCCGACCTCGAGCTTCGCGCGGAGCCCACTTCCTTGCGACGGATGGAGCGACCACCGCGACGGCGACTCCGACGGCGGCGCCTTCTTCGCGACCGGAGGCGGCGGCGTGATCGGCCCTTTGCCGCCCGTGTTGCTCGGACCGCACGCGAGGAGCACGAGCGGCAAGAGGGCCTGGAGGCTCGGCGACCGGAGGACGAAATTCCGCATGTGGGCGAGGGCAGAATACACGCGATCGCCGAGGGAAGCGCGATCGCATGCCCGACGGAACGAGGTCAGGGAACGACGAAACCGTCGATCGTATTCGCCTTGTCCGGCAGCTTTCCCTTCGCCCAGGTGCAGCTCATCGGGCGCACCGTGAACTGGCCGTCCTTGTAGTTGAAGAAGGCCGCATGCTCGAGATCGTCCGGGGCAATCAGCGCCGTCGACTGCGGCGGGTTGGTCTTGGCGATGGCGACCGCCTCGAACGAGCTGACGCACCACTCTTTGGCGCTGGTGAAGCGGACGATCGTCTGGCTCGTGGCAAGATCGATCTCGCGACCGTCGTCATTGACGAAGACTGGATGGCGCGTCCCCGGCTCGTACGAGAGTGCCAAGCGCGTGCCGCTCCAATCGACCTTGTTGCAGGCGCGCGGCGTGTCGCCGAGCTGCGCGGCGCTCGGGATCGCGATCGGCGTCGGCGGATCGACGTCGGGCGCACGGAGCGGGGTCATCCATCCCAAGCTGCCGAGGTCGCTGTCGGAGTAGTAGACGCCGAACGCCGGCGTCGCTCCCGAGTCGAGATAGCGCAGCCGCACCGAGCCATGCTCGTACTCCGGCCAGAGACCCCACGTCCGCATCTCCCACGACTGACCTTCCGTCGACCACGCCATCACCATCTGCAGGCCCGTCGAGCCGTTGCCGAAGACGACCGAGCGCTTGCCGACGCGCGCCGCATCGAGTCGGAAACCGAGCGGACGATTGCTCACATCGGTCTTCGGAAACTCGGGGAACGTGAGCTTGTCGACCTTGCCCGCGTCGGTGACGAAGTAGAGGGCGTCGGTCGGCAGCGCCGAGGCGAAGGGGCGTACGTGCACGCCGCCCATCGCGATCGAGAGCATGTTCGGCGGACGCGAGGTCGACGGCTTGTCGCGCCCGTCGACGACGTCCTTGTACGGCTCCAGCGGCCCCGCGCCCTTGATAGTGGCTTTATATACTTTGCCGGTGGCGGCGACGTACCAAGCGATTTGCACGTCGACGAGCTGCTTCTGCGTGATCGGTGCGAACGCGCTCGCAGGCGGTTTGCCGTTCAGCGGCGGCGGCGGCGTCTTGATCGTCGTCCCCGAAACGTCGCGCCTGAACGTGTAGCGAAGGGCGACGACCCCCTCGAGCTGCATCGCCATGTAGGTCGCGGTGTCCTTCGGCGCCGGTCCGAAGAGCGTCAACTCCTTGACCTCGAAGCCGCCCTTGTCCTTGTCTTTCCCGCCGTCCTTCTTCCGCTCACCGACGAGGGCGACGACGCTGCCGTCGATCGTGTTGTGTCGACCGAGCGTGAAGCGCGTACCGCCACCGAGATCGGCGTTGCCCGCGGTGGGGAGGCCTTGGTAGGTGCCGAGGTTGTTCGGCGTGCCCTGCGTCTGGCACTGCAGCGCCGAGAGCGCGACGACCTTCGGCGTCTTGACCTCGGAGCTCGCGTCGGCCGGCTTGTCGTCCCAGCCGACACGCGTCGCGCGATCGGCGAGGTGACAGCCGTAGTTGCCGCAGACGAGCGGGATGTCGCCGCTGCCAGGCACCGTCGGCGCCTCGAACGACGACCACGAGGCGCCGCCGTCCGTCGTTTCCCACGCTCTTCCAGAGGTCGAATAGGCCATCGCGTGCTTGCCGCCGACCGCGACGACATCGGCCTCGGCGGGCGCGAGGTGCCCGGCGATGATCGCGCCATCGTCGGACGTGCGATAGACGGCGAGTCGATCGAGCCCGCCGCCGCTCGCGTTCACCGAGGCGCCGACGTAGACGCCGCTGTCGTCGATGCCGAGGCTGGCGCTCTCGACGACGTTCGACACCGTGTACGTGAGCTCGCCGTCGCGGATGGCCGGCAAGCTCTTGCGCACGAAGTCTTTGCCGCCGTTCGTCGAGACGAAGAGGCCGATCGGCATGCCACCGCCGGCGATGCCGACGGCGAAGGCGTGACCCTTCTTCTCGTCGAAGACCATGTCGTAGAAGCGCGTGTAGGGGACGCCGAACACCTTGGCGAAGGTGGTCTGTCCAGCGACGCGTACGACTGGCGGGCTCTCGTCGCAGGTCCAGTCGTTGTGGCTGCGCTTGCAGCCGCCGTCGATGACGAGGAGCCCATCGGGCCCGAGGAAGACGTGCGGGGAGAACCCACTGGCGACGCCGACCTTGCCATCGGCGCGCCACGTCTTGCCGTCGTCGTCGCTGTGGAAGAGCTCGACGTGGTGACGCTCTTCGACCTTCGGCTTCTTGTTCGGCTGGTAATTCTCGCTCGGTTTTCCTTCGCGCTCGCAGGCGACGACGAGCGAAGTCGCGCTCGCGGCCAACTCGGTGAGCTCGCAACCATCGAGCTCGCGCACGGGCCGAGTCGCCGGCTTCTCTCCCACTTCGCCGTCGGCGAGAACCCACATGATCTGACCGCCGGGCGCTTCGCTCTGTACGAGCTCGACCCAACGCGTGCCGACGAAGACGCCGTGCCCTTGCTGCGCGGCGAAACCATACGCCGGTGCTTGCTTGGCGGTGCCGCTCCCCGACGCCAGCTCGTACTCACGCGTCGGCGCACGGGCGATTTTCTCGAAGCGGAGCGGGGCCTCGCGGAGGATGCCGCTCGCCTCGACGCCTTCGAGGATCAAGTCTCCGTTGACGTCGGCGACGACTTTGCGCGCGCCGACCCCGAGCGTCGGGAGTGCCGTCCAGGTCGCGCCGTCGTCGACGGTGGCGAGCACGCGTTGCGGCGCGAAGAGGGCGAGCCCGTGCCCCGTCGGCAGCATCGCCAGCTGTGTCAAAGTGCCCTCGAGCGGCGGCAGCGAGACCCTTTGCCACGTCGCGCCACCATCGGGGCTTCGCTGCATCGAGAGATCTTTGCCGATGCCGAGAATGGCTTGTTTTCCCGCGGCGACTGCGTGCATCGGCTGCGGGGGCGCACGCTTTGCGGTCACCGGACCAAGCGGCTCGGTCGTCGCATAGACGGTGCCCGAGCCGCCGACGAAGAGCAGCTCGGCGCCGTTGCGCGAGATGGCTTGGATGATTTCGGGCAGGAGCGTGTTGGCCGGCGTCGGCGGCATGCCCGACGTGCCATCGAGCCATCGCTCGCCGCCGAGTCCTGCATAGAGCGCTCCTGCAGAACCGAGCTCGAGGCGCGCCAGGAGGTGCATGGTCGCGAGCGACGGATGGATCGCCCAGCGCGACGGGGTCGTCGGCGGCTTGGCAGGCTTGGCGAGCGGCGCGGGAGGAGGCGGCTTCACCAGCGGACCGGTACCCGCCGAAGGACCACAGGCGAGGACGCCGAGGACGAGAGCAGCGCCGAGGAGGCCCGCGCGCGCGAGCCGGAGGGAGGACGCGCCAGGGCGCGAAGTGAACATGGCGCCGAGGATAGCCGCTCTGTCGCCGGCCTGCTCGCGCACCTCGGCCGGCGTCTTGCTCTGACGACGAGCATCATGTCCCTCTCGATCCACACCATCCTCGTCCCCATCGATTTCAGCGAGGCCTCCGAGCAGGCGCTCGCCGGCGCGATCGATCTCGCGAAATCCCTGCACGCGACCGTGCACGTGCTGCATGTCTATCAAGTGCCGCTCTACGGCTTTCCCGACGGCGCTTTCCTCGCCACGCCTGAGGTCGCGAGCCGCATCGGCGACGCCGCCATTGCAGGTCTGCGCGAGGTCGTCTCGCGCTTCGAGGGTCGAGGCGTCGTCCTCGGTCACACGCTCCGTGAAGGTGACGCGCAGGAAGAGATCATCTCCTTCGCCGATGCCCTCCCCGCCCAACTGATCGTGATGGGCACCCACGGACGTGGCGTCATCGGTCACGCGCTGATGGGCTCCATCACCGAGCGCGTCGTCCGCAAATCGCCGGTGCCGGTGCTGACGATCCGCGAGGCGAAGACGAAGTAGACGACACACTTGACGCAGCGGCGCAGCGTCTGCGGGTAGAGACTTGTCGCGCACCCTGCTAGGGTCCCTGCCCTTCCATGGCCGACCCGATGCGCGTCCTCGTGGTCGACGACAGCCCGACGATTCGCAAAATCGTCGGCGGCGTCCTCATGCGCGCTGGATACGAAGTCGGCAACGCTGGTGACGGCGCCCAAGCGCTCGCGGCACTCAAGCGCGATCGCTACGATCTCGCGCTCGTCGACTTCGTCATGCCGAAGGTGAATGGCTTCGAATTCTGCAAGAAATTGCGGGAAGACGACGAGCTCCGCGACCTGCCGGTGGTGCTGATGAGCGCCAAGGCCGACAAGATCCGCGAGCACTTCCTCCGGCAGACCGGCGCGCTCGACGCCATCAGCAAGCCGTTCGATCCACGCGCGCTCGTCCTCGCCGTCGAGGGCGCGCTGCAGAAGGTCGAAGAGGGTCGCGCGAGGCGACAGAACGACAGCCTCCCGCCGACGTCGATGTCGTCGATGACGGAGACGACCGAGACCACCCTGAACGACTCGATGCCTCCGCCGAGCCTCCGGCAAGCGGTGCCCGATGCGTTCGTCCGTCGCCTCGCGGAGGTGGTGTCGAAGGTCGGTCCGACGCTCGGCACGTCGAGCACCGATCGCGATCCGACCTCGGTCGGTAACGCCGTGCGCAAGGCCTTGGGCGAGGAAGGTCTCGGCAATCTCTTCGCCGAGCTCGTCGGTCCTTTCGCCCGCGCGGTGCTCGCCGGCGATCTCGGCGCCATCCCCCTCGCCGAGGTGCTGCAGCTCCTTCAACTGCAGCGTCAGACGGGCGTCCTCACCATCTACAACAACAGCATCGAAGTCCAGGTGGCGATGCGCGATGGCCTCGTCGATCTGGCGACTTCGAAGGGCGCGGCCGACGAGTTCCGGCTCGGTCGATACGTCGTCGAAGGCGGCAAGCTCGATCGCGCGCAGCTCGACACGCTCCTCACGAAAGAGCGCGCGAGCGGACGCGCCCGCCTCATCGGTGACGTGCTGGTCGCCGAGGGAATCATCACCCCGGAAGATTTGCTCAAGTCCCTCGAGCGCCAGACGAGCGAGCTCATCTACGACGTCCTCCGCTGGACGCGCGGCCGCTTCTACTTCGATCAGAAAGCGATGAAGACCGAAGCCTCGTCCGCGCAGCTCGCGTTGCCGGTCGCGTCGATCGTCATGGAAGGCTTCCGACGGGTCGACGAGTGGCGTCTCATGGAGGGCGTCCTCGGCGACTTCGAAGCCATTTTCTACCGCGATCCCGGGGCGATCGAGGCGATGGGCACCGCGCGTCTCTCCCGCGAAGAGCGCATCGTCCTCATGGCCGTCGACGGCGAACGATCGGTGCGCGAGCTGATCGGCGCCGTACAGATGGGCTCCTTCGACGTCTGCAAAATTCTCTACCAACTCGTGCAATCTCGACTGGTCCGACGTCGCGTCGGTTAGCTGACGCGAACTCCCAATATTCGTTCCCCTCGGGTGTCCGGACCTCGGGCGATTGCAGGGTCTGGCCCAAGACGGCGAATTCCTCTACCGTCTCCTCCATGCTCTCTCTCCCGCTCTTCCACCGTCTCCGGGCGCCGGTGCTCGTCCTCCTCACGCTCGCCATCGGCGGCAGTCCGCTCATCATCGGAACCGGCTGCAAGAAGGACGACCCCAAACCGGCAGTGTCGGCCAGCACCGACGACGAAGAGGGGTCGAAAAAGAAGAAGAAGAAGAGCGGCGACGACGACGACGACGATGACGACGACAAGAAGAAGAAGAAGGACGACGAAGCGACCCCCCCGCCGAGCGCCTCCGTCTCCGCTTCGACGAGCGCGTCGGTCAAACCGACCACCACGACGACGGTGAAGAAGCCCGTCGGCACCGCGAGTACGGCGCCGAACCCGTTCGCCATTCCGACGACCTTCCCCAGCACGATCCCGACCATTCCGGGCATCCCCAACCCGTTCCCCGCGCCAGGCACCACGCTCACCCCGAAGTGAACGGGACCGCGCGAGGCCACAGGCCGCGCACGGGTTTTCCACGCCCTTTCCACTTGCTGCTGCCGCCTCCCCGCGGTGCAACCGTGGCATGAACGACTCGCGCACCGAGATGGCGCTACCGACGTCGCGCGCCGCGTCGCGCCGCAACGGCGAGCCGGCACCGTTCCTCAAGTGGGCGGGAGGTAAGGGTCAGCTCCTCGCCGCCATCTTCGAGCGCATCCCGCCGGGTCCCATCGCGGGTCGCTACATCGAGCCGTTCATCGGCGGCGGCGCCGTCTTCTTCGAGCTCGCGCGGCGTGGTCACGTCGCTCGCGCGCGTCTCTGTGATGCCAACGAAGAGCTGATCCTCACGTATCGCGCGGTCAAAGACGACGTCGACGGCGTCCTCGCCGCGCTCGCCGTGCACCGCAACGAAGAGGCGTACTACTACGACGTCCGTGCCCAAGAGCCGTCCAGCCTCAGCGACGCCCAGCGCGCAGCACGCACCATCTTCCTCAACCGCGTCGGCTTCAACGGCCTCTACCGCGTCAACGCGTCGGGAAAATTCAACGTCCCCTTCGGCCGCTACCGCAACCCGAACATCTGCGACGTCGAGGGTTTGAAGGGCGCCTCGCGTGGCCTCGCCGTCGCCGAGCTCGTCGTCTGCGACTTCGAAAAATCGTGCGCCGACGCGGCACCGGGCGATCTCGTCTACCTCGACCCGCCGTACATCCCGCTGAGCAAGACGGCGAGCTTCACGGCTTATGCCGAGGGAAAGTTCCTCGAGCCCGAGCACCGTCGCCTCGCCGAGGTCTTCGCTCGCGTCGTCGATGCCGGCGCCGTCGCCCTCCTCTCGAACAGCGACACGCCCCTCTCGCGCGAGCTCTACGCCGCGTTCAAGGTGAGCACCCTCGAAGCGACGCGCAACATCAACTCCAAGGCCGACAAGCGCGGCGTCATCACCGAGATCCTCGTGCAGGGCCTCCGCGTCTGAGTCAATCCGCGGCGAACGAGATGGAGACCTTCACGAGGCGGGGGTCGGGATCGTTGGCGAGAAAATACGTGTGATGGCCGCTGATTTCGGCGTCGAAATCGTTGCCGAGGCCCGACTCCCACTTGAGCGCCGGGTACATCGTCGGCAGGTCGGCGATCTTCAGCGACTTGTCGATGCGCTTGCCGAGCACCGTCAGGCTGCCCGCGAAATCGGACTTGGGCGCGAACGAGATGTCGGGCACGCGATCGAAGAAGAGCGTGAGCTCGATGACGCGCTCGCTGCCGCCCGGAGTCTCGTAGAGGAGCACGCCCTTCGAATCGAAGACGTGGATGCGGTTGGCGAGCTCTTCGATGTGGTCGGCCTTGCCGAGGTAGGGCGAGAAGTCGCCGACGACGGGCTTGGCGGGGATACGCGTGACGCCGATGAGGAGGCCGGTGAAATCGAGCGCGACGCCGAGCGTCCCGGTCGCCGCCGCTGCGCTCGCCACCGGCTTCTTCGCGGTCTTGCCGTCGCCGGGGCCGTCCTTCGAAGTCGCGGGAGTGCGTCTTTCGTCGGTGATTTTCAGCTCATCGTCCTTGCCGCCCTTGCCGCAGGCGACGGGCAAGAGGGCGAAGGCGACGAGCGTATAGATTTTTCTCATTGCCCGCCTCGTGCTCGGCGCGGCCTCCGCGCGCCGTCGTTCTTCGGTGTGACGGCGGTGCGCGACGCACGTTCGGGGTGGGCGATGGCACGAACGACGAAGCCCGCGGCAGCGAGCCCGAAGGCGCCGGTGACGAACGATGCCGTGCCATCGATGCGCGCGCGCTTTTCGCAGGTGTGCTGGTCGTTGTCACCGTGTGGGCAGACGCACTCGAAGCCGTGCGCCTCGTCGGCGGCGACGACGGCCGGGTCGATGCGCTCTTCGTCGCTGTACACCGCGGGAATGCCGAAGCTACCGTCGTCACGCGCCGTCACGCCGTGCTTGCGCACGAGCCAGCGGCGCACGTCCTTGGCGAGCGCATCGCGCACGGTGAACGCGAGATCGTCGACGCGTACCCGAGTGGGATCGATGCGCCCGGAGGCGCCCATCGCGGTAATCACCGGAATTTCTCGCTTCAAACACGTCACCAGGAGATCGAGCTTGGCGGTGACGTTGTCGATGGCGTCGATGACGAAGGTCGGTTTTTCGCCGAGCACCAGATCGCGATCTTGCGCCGAGTAGAACGCGCGCACGGCGTCGATACGCGCCGTCGGGTGCACCAGCCGAAGACGCTCGGCCATGACGTCGACCTTGGCACGACCGACGGTGCCCTTCATCGCGTGCAACTGACGGTTGGTGTTGGTGATGCAGATGAGATCGAAATCGACGAGCGTGAGGCGACCGACGCCGCTTCGCGCCAACGCCTCGGCCGCGAACGAACCGACCCCACCGACGCCGACGACGACCACGTGCGCTGCCGCGAGCCGCCCGACGCCAGAGTCACCGACGAGCCTCGCCAAGCGATCGAAGCGTCGGTGCACCTTCACCGGAGCGTCGTCGGGGAGGTCGGCGCGCTGCGTCGGACACGTCGCGCAAGGGCTCGTCTCTCCGTGATGCTCCGCGCCCTCCTGCCCATGATGCTCGCGGAGCCCGCCGTGAGAATGCGAAGGTCGGGTCAGCGAGAGTTGCGTCAGCGCGGCCATGGAATGCGAGCTATAGCGCACGCACGCGCCGGCTGCAGAGCTCGGCGCGGAAGCCCGGAATGACCGTGATTTCTCGGGTCAGGAACGGGTGAGGAGCCAGACCACGAGCGCCACCACACCGAGCGCGACGAGCCCGAGGATCAGTTTCAGGACCAGCGATCCACCGGAGGGCTCGGGCGACGCGGGCTCGGAGCGAGCAGGCATGGGAAGCGCTGCGGGTGAGAGGGCCACCTTCGGCGGCGGCGTCATCGCCAGGTCGACCTCGACGTCGGGCGGAGGCGCCGAAGCTCCTTTCGAGGTTGCGCTCGTCGCGATCGCCGCACGTGCCGAGGGAGTCGCGCTCGCGGTCACCGTCGCCGGGGCACCGAGCTCGAGGGCCTTCACCGCGCGCTCGCGTGCACGACGCGCGGCCACGAGCTCCGAACCGAAATGCTGCGTCAGCCACTCGCCCAGACGAATGGGGCTCGCCACCAGGCGCGCCTTGGCGACGTACGCTTGCAACGCGTCGAGCATCGCCGCCGCCGACTCGTAACGACCTTCGCGCGAGACGGAGAGCGCCTTCTTGATGACCGCGTGCAGCTCCTCCTCGAACGGCAGCTCACGCTTCGGCGCCTCGGGAATTTCGGCCTTTCGCGCGAGTTGGAGGAGGCTCTCTCCTTTGTCTTTGTCGGCGCGGTAGAGGCGACGTCCGGCGAGGAGCTCCCAGAGGATGACGCCGGCCGCGAAGACGTCGGCGCGGGCATCGAGCGCTTCCCCGCGCGCGTGCTCGGGGCTCATGTAGCCGGCCTTGCCCTGGATCGCGCCCTCGGGCATCGCCGGGTCGCGGTCTTCTTCGGCGCCCATCGCGCGCGCGATGCCGAAGTCGCAGAGCTTGATTTCGCCGTCGACCGAGACGAGCACGTTGGAGGGCGAGACGTCGCGGTGGACGATGCCGAGCGGCTTCTCGTCGTCGCCCTTGCGCCGGTGCGCGTAGTCGAGCCCACGCAGCGTCTCCATCACCGTGAGGAGCGCGAACTCGATCGGGAGCGGCACCTTCGTGCGCGCACAGCGGCGAAGAAGTTCGTTGAGATCGAGCCCCTCGACGTACTCCATGGCGATGAAGAGACGCGCGCCGGTGCCTCCTTCGTCACTGCCGCTCGGCGTCGCCCGGCCGAGATCGAGCACCTGGACGACGTTGGCGTGTGAGAGACGCGCAGCCAGCTTCGCCTCGGCGACGAAGGCATCGGCGAAGCGGGCGCTCGACGAGAGCTCGGGGAGGATCTGTTTGACGACCACCAGCCGCGAGCCGCCGGCCTCGGTCGTGCGCGCCTTCGAGAGATAAATTTCGGCCATCCCGCCGGTGCCGATCAAATCGAAGAGCACGTAGCGGCCAAACGTGCGCGGCAGGCCTGCGCCAGGATCGGTCTTGGTTCGCGCCTCGGAACCAGCAGATGGAGCGGCGCTCGAGGACGCGGTCATCGTCGGAGCGAACCTTTCGTCTTCCGGGCGCGCGCGGTCAAGGCATGCCGCCGCGCGGACGCGTGCTAACCTCGCGAGCGCCCGATTTCGGGAGCACGCTGAACCGAAAACACCCGCGCGCAGCTGTGCGCGAGGCCACGAAGAGAGCATCCGGTGAACGTCCGCCTCGTCCACGAATTCAAATTCGAAGCCGCACATCGCCTCCCGCGAGTGCCCGCGGGTCACAAGTGCCAGCGTCTCCACGGTCACTCGTTCAAGGTCGAGCTCTCCGTCGAAGGTCCGGTCAATCCGGACACCGGTTGGTTCGTCGACTTCAGCGATCTCCACGACGCCTGGCAGCCCCTCTTCAATCAGCTCGACCATAACTACCTCAACGACGTCGAGGGCCTCGAGAACCCGACCAGTGAAATCCTCGCCAAGTGGATTTGGGATCGGATGAAGCCGGCATTCCCCTCGCTGATGCGCGTGACGCTCTTCGAGACCTGCGACGCTCGCTGCGAGTACGAAGGCCACTGATGGCCCAGCGACGCATCTTCACGCTCGAAGAGGCGAACGCGCTCTTGCCGCGCGTTCGCCTCGCTGTCGCTCGTCAGCTCGAGCGACGCAGCGACATCGAGCAGAGGCTGAAGTCGCTCTCTTCGAGCACCGGCACTCCACCCGAATCGGTGACGCCGCACCCCGACGACTCGCCCGCGGTCCGCGATCAAAAGCAAGAGGTGGTCGCGCGACTGCAAGAGTACCAAACGGCCTGGAACGAGCTCGAAGACCTCGGCATCGTCGTCAAGGACACTCGCACCGGTCTCCTCGATTTCTACGCGCGCATCGACGACAAGCTCGTCTTCCTCTGCTGGCGCTACGACGAAGAGGTCATCGGCCACTACCACGAGGTCGAGGCCGGGTTCGCCGGCCGTCGCCCGATCGTCGGCGCGGTCAAGACGCGCCTCTACAACTGACGATGCCGGCGCCTGCCAAGCCGCTGTCGGCGAGCGAGGCGATCGAGGCCTTCCTCCGCGCGCTCGGCCACGATCCGGCGACGAATCCCGCGCTGCGCGGCACCGGCGCACGCGTCGAAGCGCTCTATCGCGAACAGCTCCTCGACGGCTACCGCAACGATCTCGACGGGCTCTTCGCCGACACCATCCCGGTCGGGCCCGGCGCGCCCCTCGTCGTCGCCGCCCGCTTGCCGACGCACGTCGTCTGCCCGCACCACCTCACGCTCGGCGAAGGACACACCGATGTCGCCTATTTTCCAAGCGATCGCGTGCTCGGTCTCGGCGCGGTCGGTGCGCTCGTCGACACGCTGACTCATCGCCTCGTGCTGCAAGAAGACGTCTGTCGCGACGTCGCACGAGTCCTCGTCGAACGACTGGGCGCGCGCGGGGCGGCCTGTCGCATGACCCTTCGGCACGGCTGTCTCACCCATCACCCGCCGAAGAAGCGCGGCGCGCTCGTCACCACCATCGCCCTCGCTGGCTCCTGCGAACGGAGCGACGCCGACCTGG
Source organism: Deltaproteobacteria bacterium (assembly GCA_025363655.1). Taxonomy (GTDB): domain Bacteria; phylum Myxococcota_A; class Polyangia; order Polyangiales; family JADJMO01; genus JANYDK01. The sequence goes on from JANYDK010000115.1 coordinate 16,796, forward strand.
CGCTGGTGATCGCCGCCCTCGGACGCGATCGCGCGCAGGCCAAGGCCAAGGTGACGTTGAAGGCTCCTCGAGGCGGCTCGTGAGCAGCGACGTCGCGGTCGTCACTGGAGCAGCGAAGGGCATCGGCCGGGCGTGCGCGATCCACCTCGCCCGCCGTGGTCTCGACGTCGCGCTCCTCGGGCGCGGGGCCAGCGAGCTCGACGCTCTCGCCACCGAGCTACGCGAACAGCACCCGAACATTCAGGTGGTCGCGCTCTCCTGCGACGTCGCCTCCTCTGCCGCCGTCGAGCTCGCTGCTGCGCGCGTGCTCGACGCCCTCGGCGTGCCGAGCGTGGTCGTCAACAACGCCGGCGTCGTCCATCGCGCGCTCGTCGACGAGACCACCGAAGAGGCGTGGGACCACGTCCTCGACGTCAACCTCAAGGGCCCGTTCCTCGTCACGCGCTCGTTCCTTCCAGCGATGCGGCGACGCGGACGCGGACGCTTCGTCCAACTCTCGTCGATCAGCGGCACGCTCGGCACGCCGAGTCTCTCCGCGTACTGCGCCTCGAAGTGGGGCCTCGTCGGCTTCACCAAGTCGCTCGCGGAAGAGCTTCGCGGCACTGGCCTGCAAGCCCTCACCATCCTCCCCGGCTCGGTCGACACCGCGATGCTCGTCGGCTCCGGCTTCCCGCCGCAGATGACACCCGACAAGGTCGCCGAGGTCGTGACGTACGCGGCTCTCGACGCACCGCCGGCGATGAACGGCGCCTCGATCGACGTCTTCGGACCGTAGTCGCATCTCGTCCGGCGCCGATCGATTCGGTGCTTATATAAGTTCGTTCGCCAGCAATTTCAGTCGAATTGGTCGTGGGTGCTAGCGTGACCCTCGCGTGAACGAGGCCCGCGTCCGCCGCACTCTCTTCGCACTCGCCCCACTCCTCGTGGCGGTGGCGATCGTCGTCTTCGCGCCCGCTGCAGCTGCCGAGCCGCCGGTGCAGAAGGGGACCGACGCCGGCCTCTCGGCCATCCTCGCCGAGTTCGTCAGCCGTTGGGCGCTCTTCGTCCTCGGCGCCGGCATCATCGTCCTCGCCTTCCTCGTCAATCGCTTCGCGCCCAAGCGGAAGAGTCGCGTTCGCCGCGTCGTCATCCTCTTCCTCCTCTACCTCGTGTCGCTCGGCGTCGCCGCCGCCTTCAACGCCACGCACCTCGAAGCGTGGGCGACCAACGTCCACTTCGTCGCCAGCCTGTTCGCCGCCTGGACGACGGTGAACATGGCGGCGCTCCTCTTCTTCGACGTCGGGCTCCCGGCGTTCAAGGTGCAGCCGGTCTCGATCACCACCGACATCCTCGTCGGCCTCGCCTACGTCGTCAGCACCGGCTTCGTGCTCAAGACCGCCGGCGTCAACACCGGATCGGTGCTCACCACCGGCGCGGTCGTCTCCGGCTTCGTCGCCCTCTCGCTGCAGAACACGCTCTCCAACATCTTCGGTGGCCTCGCCCTCCAGCTCGACAACTCGATCCACGTCGGTGATTGGATCATGCTGGAAAATGGCCGCCAAGGCCGCGTGCGCGAGGTGCGCTGGCGACACACGGTGGTGGAGACGCGCGACTGGGACACCATGGTGGTCCCCAACTCGGCGCTCCTCAGCGAGAAGTTCACCATCCTCGGCAAGCGCGACGGTGCGCCGCTGCAGCACCGGATGTGGGTCTACTTCAACGTCGACTTCCGCTACTCGCCGGCGAAGGTGATCAAGGTGGTCAACGACGCGCTGCAGGCCGCGCCGATCGAACGAGTTGCGCTCGATCCGAAGCCGCACGCCATCGTCATGGACTTCGCCAAGGACAACCGCGACAGCTTCGCCTACTACGCGGTGCGCTACTGGCTCACCGAGATCGCCGTCGACGACCCGACCAACTCGGTCATCCGCACGCGCATCTATCACGCGCTCCGGCGCGCCGGGATTCCGCTGGCGCGCGCGGCGAACACCACCTTCCTCCAGCTCGACGACGATTCGGCGCACGAACGCCGGCTCGGGCGTCAACACCAGCAGCGCCTCGCCGCCATCCGGGGGATGGAGCTCTTCGCCGTCCTCAACCCGACAGAGCTCGAGTTCGTCGCCAGCCGCATGAGCTACGCGCCCTTCACCGTCGGCGAGATGATCACGCGCGAAGGCGCGGTCGCGCATTGGCTTTACGTCCTCGCGACCGGGAGCGTCGACATCCGCGCCAACATCGAGGGCTCGAGCAAGACCATCGCGCGCATCGAAGGGCCTGGATTTTTCGGTGAAATGGGCCTCATGACGGGTGAGCCGCGGCTCGCCGACGTCGTCGCCACCTCGGAGGTCGAGTGCTACCGGCTCGACAAGACCGGCTTCCAGAAGATCATCGAAGAGCGTCCCGAGATCGCGAAGCAGATGTCCGAGACCCTCGCCGAACGTCGCGTCGAGCTCATCGCCGCGCGCGAAGGTCTCGACGCGGAGGCAAAGAAAGCCCGCGTCGCCTCCCTCCGCGACGCGATCCTCGGCAAGGTCGAGAAGTTCTTCGGCCTCGGCCTCGGCAGCACTTCGATCCCACCGAAGCCGCCGAAGTGACGATCTTCGCCGAAAATTCCCTCGCTAGTCACCGATGATTTTCACGAGCACGCGCTTGCGACGACGACCGTCGAACTCGCCGTAGAAGATCTGCTCCCAGGGCCCGAGATCGAGCTTGCCCTCGGTGAGCGCGACCACCACCTCGCGCCCCATCAGCTGACGCTTGATGTGCGCGTCGCCGTTGTCCTCGCCCGTCCGATTGTGCCGGTAGCGGTCGATCGGCTCATGCGGTGCCAGCTTCTCGAGGAACTCGTCGTAGTCTGCGAGCAGCCCTTGCTCGTCGTCGTTGATGTAGACGCTGGCGGTGATGTGCATCGCGTTGACGAGGCAGAGCCCCTCGCGCACCCCGCTCGCACGAACCTCGGCCTCGACCTGCGAGGTGATGTTCAGGTAGGCGCGGCGCGTCGTCGTCTCGAACCACAGCTCTTTCCGATGCGATCGCATGGCTCTGCTTGCTCCTTGTCGGGGGGTGGCCGGTGCTGCATCGTAACGCCGTGGCCACGACGCCCCCCCCGCCCCCTTCGGGCAAGCTGCCGACCAGTCGACGAGACCTCCGCGCCTCTCTCGGCGAGATCCCCGTCTTCCCGCTGCCGCAGGCGGTGCTCTTTCCGGGGGCCATCCTCCCGCTCCACATTTTCGAGCCTCGCTATCGACAGATGACGCGCGATGCCCTCGATGGCGCGCGAACCCTCGCCGTCGCCTGCCTCGTCGACGGCGGCACCCCCGACGCCGCGGGAAACCCGGAAATTCACGCAGTCGCCGGCGTCGGCGTGATCGTCGAGGCGCAATCGCTCCCCGATGGGCGCTACAACCTGCTCCTCGAAGGCCGTGAGCGCGTCAGGCTGCACGAGCTCCCCTTCCTACCGCCCTATCGCCGCGCGCGCGGCGAGGTCCTCGACGACGCGGTCAGTGAGGTGCCGAGCGAAGACCAAGCCGCGCTCGGCGCCATCGCGACGTCGTTCACCGCCTTCGTCCAGGCGCGCGATCCCAATTTCAATTTCTCCCTTCCGCGCAGCCTCCCCGCGCCACGCGTCGCCGATCTCTGCGCGCACCACCTCGTGCTCGACGCCAAAGAGCGGCAAAAACTCCTAGAAATGCTCGATCCCGCGGCGCGCGTCCGTGCGGTGACCGAGTCGCTGGCGGTGCAGCTCGCCATCTTCAAGCGCGAGGCGCCGCGTACGCTCAACTGATGCCGCCGCGTCTCGGCATCGCCACGCCTGCCCCACTGCACGCAACTCGTCTCGGCGGGGTCCTTCTCACGGACGCACGAGCACGCGCCGGCGCCAGCGAAGGTGCGCTCGTCGTCGCCGAGGTAGCCTCCGAAGCACTCGTACTCGGCGCGTTCCAGCGAGCGGCCTCGACGGTCGACCTCGATCGCGTTGCCCGCACCGGCATGCAGCTCGCGCGACGATCGACGGGCGGAACGGCTCTCCACGCGCGTCCAGGTCAGGTCTTCTTCGCCCTCGAGCTGGCGAATGCGGCCGCCCTCGGGGGCACCTCCGATCCGGCGCGAGCGCTCAACCGACACGTACGGCCGCTCCTGTCGGCGCTCGGACGCCTCGGGATCGCCGCGACCTACGGCGGCCGTGATTTCGTCCAAGCGAAGGGCGCGCCGATCGCTTGGCTCGGCGTCACGCACGACGTGAAGAGTGGAAGCATCGGCATCGAAGCCCTCTTCGCCGTCGACGAGCCCTTCACCCTCACTCCCGCCGACGACCTCGCGCACGGCGCTGTCGAACGTTGGCTGGGAAAGACGCCCTCCACGCTCGCGGCGACGCTCGGCCGCAACGTCGCCTCGTCCGAGGTCATCGCCGCGATCGTCGACGTCTATGGTGCCCACGCTCGCGACGAGACGTCGACGTTCGAGCTCGGCGGCGCACGCGCGCTCGATCCACGCACTGAAGATCCTCCCTTCGGCGCGTTGGTCGAAGAGGCGATGGGGCTTCTCGGAGCGCTCGTGGAGGGTACGAGTGGAAGCGGCCGACACGCGCTCGGCGGTGAGCTGATGGCCTCGCCACACGCGCTCGATGCCGTCGCACGCGCGCTCGATCAGGTGGACGACGCGCACATCGAGGCGACCCTCGACGCGCATCTCGGTCCCTCGTCCGGCGCCTTGCTCTTCGGCGTCAAGAGCCTGGCCTCGATCGCGAAGGTCGTACGCGCGGCCCGTGCGGCGCGACGTTGACGACAAAAAAGCGAACGACGCGGAGGGCCGGAGCCGCTCCGCGTCGCATCGCGATTCGATCAGTTCGAGAGGAAGATCGCTTCGATCTCGTTGCGGACCTGCTCTTCGGTCTGCTCACGAGCGATGGCGATTTCCTTCACGATCAGCGAACGAGCCGTCTCGAGCATGCGGCGCTCGCCGAACGAGAGCTGCTTGTCGGTCTTGAGGCGGTAGAGATCGCGCATGACCTCGGCGACGTCGTAGATCGACCCCGTCTTGATCTTGTCCATGAAGCCGCGGTAGCGACGGTTCCAGGTCTGGTTGTCGAAGGCGATGGTGCGCTCGCGGAGGATGTCGAAGATCTCGCGGATCTCCTCCTCGCTGATGACGCCACGCAACCCGACGGCCTTCGCGTTCATCACCGGCACCATGATCTTGCGGTCGGTGTCGAGGATGCGAAGGACGTAGAAACTCTGGCGTGCGCCAGCGATGTCCTTCTCCTCGATACTGACGACTTCGGCCACGCCCTGCGCGGGATAGACCGCTTTATCGCCGACCTTGAACTGCATTTCGGTGCCTGATGACATGCCGTCTCCTTCCAATGAATGCCGCGGACCCGATGGGGGTTCGCGAGACAAGCCCTGCGAGCCGTGGCTCGGAGGACCGAAAATTGCGCCTCGGTGCACGCCGTTGGTTGTCACGACGCGGCGGGCTCGCAGCCCGACGCTGGCCCCACCAGCGGTGCGTCGCATAACGGACGCGGGGGCCAAGTTTGCCGGACATCCCTGACTGCTCTTCGAGGGGCGCCCGAGACGGGCGGAGATCTCGAAAACTAGGGGCCGACGATGGAAACGACGAGGGGTCTTCCGTTATTCCGTCAGAAAAAAGCGCGGTGGGACTAAAAAAGACTTGCACCGGCGCAAGAGACGGACTGTAGAAGGGAAATACCTCCCGAAGTGGGGCAGTGAACCGGGGTTGAGGGGGGACTGAGGGGGAAGAGGATCGCCTTTCGCTGACGCGAAAGGGGCGCTCGGCCTTGAGTAGAATGCGGCGAGCGCGCGCACTCTACTGAGCCTGACCCGTTGTGTCAAAGGGTTTTTGCCGAGTCATGCCCAGAATTTCCGAAAATTCTGCGAGCACGTGACCTTTCAGATGCCGGGAGCGTCTGCCGCGGTGCATCTTACTCTTCGACACCGCTGGGCCTGCTCGCGTTGGGTCGAAGGCCACATCGTAGTGGATGCCGTATGCTGACGAGCGTGCGCCCCGCCACGCGTTGGTCACTTTCGGTCGTCCTCGCCCTCTTCGGCCTGGCCAGCGTCCCCGCCGGCTGCGCGAGCGCTGCCCCCACCGACGACGGTCCGAAGAAGGACGCCGGCCACGACGCCGCAAGCGACTCGGGCGGCGGCACCGACACCACGCCTCCTCCCGAGGAGACTGGGCTCTTCGATACCGCTTTGCCGCCAGAAGACACCACGCCCGAGGACACGCACGACGCTGCGGACATCACGTGCCCGCTCGATCAGTACGACGTCGACGGGGATCCGACCAACGGCTGCGAGTTCAAGGAGACCGTGAGCAACCACACGCTCGCGACCGCCTACTCGATGGGCGACGTCGACGAGTGCGACTCGTCGTACGACTGGATCAAGGTCTCCAACATGTATGCGAGCGACGAGCGGATGCACGGCAAGGCGCTCGAGGCCGGCATCAACGGGCGCCCGCAGTTCATCACCGCGCGCCACGTCTCGAAGACGTTGTGCGTCGACGATCCGGTCTATCAAATCGCGATCAGCGGCGGCAAGGGCACCTACCGGGTGAGCCTCTATCGTCACGGCGATTTGTCACAGCTCGACACCAAGTGCTCACCGCAGAACGTCGGCGGCGCCGAGACGACGATCAACTACGCGTGCACCGGGCAGGACGACGGCGAGCTCGCGGTGATCAAGATCGAGAAGGTCAGCGGGCCGCGCGAAAAGGTCAGCTACACGCTTCAGTATCACAACTGAACGAATCGCGGTTTTCAGCCGTTCTTGTGAGCCTTTGCGGCGGCACGAGCGCGGGCGCGAACTTCGCGACGGAGCTTGTCGGGCCCGACGACGACGACGTCGCCCGCGGCGACGAGCGCGAGATCGCGGACGGCCTCACGCGGACCGTGGACCTTGAGGGAGCTGGCTTCGTCGCCCGGCACCACCGCGAGGCGCGGGTCGGCCTTCACCAGCTCACGTCCGCGCGCGGTGACTTCGAGCTCGACCAGGCCGTCGCGCCGTGAGCGATCGGCGACGTCACCGACCAAACGCACGCCGACGCCGGCGCGCACCAAGATGGGGACGCCGGCGCGACGGAGCGCGATGAGATCGCGGTAGAGCGTGCGCGCCGAGACGCCGAGAGCTTCGGCGAGTGACTCGCTCGACATCGGCGCGGTGCGCGGCGCGAGGGCGTCGACGATGGCGCGCTGACGGGCGTTGGCGGTCACGCGCCGATGATGGCCTGACCTTCGTGGCAGGGAAATAGTTCAGTTGAAGAGCGCGAGGAGCGCGCCATGGAGCTTTGGTCCGGCGGCGACGAGGCCGTGCCGATGGACGAGCTCGGCGCCGGCGTAGTCGAGCGCGCGTCCCTGCCCGTCGGTGAGGAGGCCGCCTGCCGCACGTACGAGCGCTTCGGGAGCGCAGGTGTCCCAGAGCTTCGCCCCTCCGCTGCTGCCGGGTCGGGCGGGAGGATGGAGATATGCATCGGCGCGGCCGAGCAAGAGGTGCGCGACCTTCACGCCGACCGAACCGCAGGGGATCATCGTCGGCGAGCCGATGCGCTTCGCGAAGACCGCCTGCGCCGGCGAAGGGCGAGAACGCGAGACGACGATGCGCGCGTGGGTCGCGGCGTCGAGATCGGCGATGACGAGTGGAGCGCGTGCGTGTGAATCCTCGGCGTCGTCGAGCCATGCGCCCTCTCCGACCACTCCGACGAGCACGATTTGCCGGGCATCGAGGGCCGGAATGGCGAGGACGCCGACCGACGCGACGCCGTCGATGGCGAGCCCGATCATGACGCAGAACTCACCGTTGCGCGCGACGAACTCTTTGGTGCCGTCGAGCGGATCGACGAACCAACAGCGGCCCTTGCGCGCCGAATCGACGGGGAGCGGGCTCTCTTCGGCGACGATGCCATCCTCGGGAAAAGCGGCGGAGAGCGCCTCGACGATGAGCGCGTTGGCCTCGCGATCGGCGGCGGTGACTGGGTCGTCGCCGCCGACGCCGTCCTTGTGCTCGACGCTGAAGTCGGTGGCGTAGACCTGCATGACCGCGGCGGCCGCGCTCTTGGCTGCGGCGATCGCGACCTCGACCTCGCGGGCGAGCCCGCTCATGTCGCTTCGAACACGGTGGCGATGCCTTGGCCGACGCCGATGCAGAGCGCGGCGAGGCCAAGGCGGGCCTTTTTTGCACGCATCGCGTGGAGCAAGGTGCCGACGAGGCGAGCTCCCGAGGAGCCGATGGGGTGTCCGAGGGCGATGGCGCCGCCGCGTACGTTGACCTTGCTCGGATCGAGCTCGAGGCCGCGAATGCAGGCGATCGATTGCGCAGCGAAGGCTTCGTTGAGCTCGACGAGATCGAGGGCGGCGACGCCGAGGCCGGCGCGCGCGAGGGCCTTCTTCGTCGCCGGGATCGGTCCTTCGCCCATGAAATTGGGCTCGACGCCGGCGACCGCGAAGGAGACGACGCGTGCGAGTGGGGTGAGCCCCGAACGCTTCACTGCGTCTTCGGAGGCGAGCAGCACCGCGGAGGCGCCGTCGTTGATCGGCGAGCTGTTGCCGGCCGTCACCGAGCCTCCTTTGCGGAAGACGGCGGGGAGCTTGGCGAGCTTCTCGACGGTGGTGTCGCCGCGCGGCGATTCGTCTTTGGCGACGACCTCGCCCTCGATGCCGGGCTTCTTCGGCGCGAGCTTCACGGGCACGATTTCTCGGTCGAACGCGCCCTCGGCGATGGCGGCGGTGGCGCGGCGTTGCGACTCGACGGCGAAGGCGTCTTGCTCTTCGCGACCGATGTTCCACTTCTGGGCGACGTTCTCCGCGGTCTCGCCCATCGAGTCGAGGGAGAAGCGCGCGGCCATCTTCTTGTTCGGATAGCGCCAGCCGATGGTGGTGTCGTAGACGGGCGGCGGCGTGCGATCGAAGGCTTCGGTGGCCTTGGGCATCGAGAACGGGGCGCGCGTCATCGACTCGACACCACCCGCGACGACGACCTCGGCGTCGCCGACGGCGATCGACATCGCCGCGCGATTCACCGCTTCGAGGCCGCTGCCACAGAGTCGATTGACGGTGACGCCCGGCACTTCGTAGGGAAGCCCGGCGAGGAGCACGGCCATGCGGGCGATGTTGCGGTTGTCTTCGCCGGCTTGGTTGGTGGCCCCGAAGACGACCTCGCCGAGATCGCCGATGCCGACGTTGCGCGCGACGATCGCTTGCAGAACGTGCGCAGCGAGATCGTCGGGGCGCACCTCGGCGAGCCCACCCCGATAGCGACCGATGGGAGTGCGGAGCGCGTCGACGACGTAGACGGGGCGAGGGAGCATGCGCGCAGTCGTAATACGCCGCGCGCGCGCGTCCAAGGCTTCGGCAACCGAGCGGAGCGAGATTGACCGAAGCGGCCAACGTTGCGAAGCAACCATTGGCGAAACGAGAACGTCCCGAGTCAGCTAGGTGGAGCTGGGACCCGAGTCGGTGGCGAGGCGCACGCCGAGTCGCTCGCGGAGGCGGACGAAGTCGTAGCGATCGGGACGATCGCCGCTCTCGAGCTGGGCGATTTCGAGGGCGGCGGCCGAGGCCTGGGTGCGCACGCGATCGGGGATTCCGAGGAGATCGCCGAGCTTGTGGAGCACGTCGCGTTCAGCGGGCTCGACCACGCCATCGAGACGCGCGAGCCACACCGCGGTGGCGTAGACGAACGTGCGCTCGAGCGTGGAGAGCGCGCTGCGATCGACGGAGCCGAGCTCGACGCGCTTCTTCGTCGCTGCCTCGATCGCGGTGATGTCGTCGAGCTCGAGGCCGCATTCGAGCGCAGCGCGGACGATGCCGTCTGCCTCTTCGCCGTCGAGCTCGCCGTCGGCCCAACCAACCGCTGCCAACGCGATGAACACGTCACGACTGAGACGCTCGGCCATGAGTCCTCCCCAAAATGCAGTTCTGGAACCATCTCGACTTCGCCAAAGATTGCTCCGCAACTTTGGCCGACCGTCATACGAAAGCTCGCGCCGCGCGTCACTCGCCGCGGGGAGACGACGCACTGCGGCGTTCGTTTCTGCAGCTCACTTCCTGCGCCGCGCCGGCATGTGCGATAGAGAATTCCCCATGGACTCTTCGCGAACGCATTTCATCGACATTCTCTCCGACTCCACGGGCGAGACCGCGGAGAAGGTCGTTCGCGCGGCCCTCCTCCAGTTTCCCGGGTCGGGGACGCAGATTCGCCTGCACACACGCGTGCGTGAGAGCGAGAGCGCACGCCCCATCCTCGCGCAGGCCGCCGCCGATCGTGCGCTCGTCCTCTTCACCGTCGTCAGCCCCGAGCTCCGCGAGTTCATCCACCAGAGCAGCTACGAGCTCAAGGTCGACGCCGTCGACTTGATCGGCTCGCTCATCGCCAAGATCGGCAGCTTCCTCGATCAGAAACCGATCAACCTGCCGAGCGCGATGTTGCCGCTTTCGGACGAGTATTTCCGGCGTATCGAGGCGGTCGAGTTCGCGGTCAAGAGCGACGACGGGCGCGAGCCGCGCAACTTCAAGCGGGCCGACATCGTCCTCGTCGGCGTCTCGCGCACGAGCAAGACGCCGCTCTCGACGCTGCTCGCGCAACGTGGGCTGAAGACCGCCAACTATCCGCTCGTCCTCGGCGTCGAGCCCCCGCCCGAGCTCGAAGAGGCTCCGCAAGATCGCTGCGTCGGGCTCACCATCGGGCTCGAGCAGCTGGTGCAGATTCGCCGCGCGCGCCTCAAGCAGCTCGGCATGCCGGTCGACACCAACTACGGCCTGCGCGATCACGTGCGCGAGGAGCTGGAGTTCGCCGAGGCGATTTTCCACAAGCACCCGATGTGGCCCGTCATCGACGTCACTGGGCGCGCCATCGAAGAGACGGCGGTGATCATCCTAGAGACGTTGCGAGAGCGTGACGAAAAGCGGATGGCGCTCGCCGCCGGTGGAATGTAAAAATGCGCTGGAGGGACGGAAAATTTCGCCTCGATCTCTACGGCGAGACCCGGGAGTCGACGTTTCGCCATCCCGATGGAGAGGCGAGCATCGTCGATCTCTTCCACACCGCACGCATGCTCTCCGAGGCGATCACTGCGCGCTCCGTCGAGAATGCCCGGAAAGAGGGCTTCGAGATCAGCTGTCGGTCGGGTTGCGCCGCGTGCTGTCGGCAGCTCGTCCCCATCTCGACGCTCGAGGCGACGTGGCTCGAGACGGTCGTAGCCGCGATGCCGAAGCCCCGCCAAAAACAGATCCGCGAGCGTTTCGCCGCGGCCGTTCAGCGGATGGAAGAGGTCGGTCTCCTCGACCCCGACGCCGAGCGCGGAGACCGACGGCTCCTCGCGCGCGATCACGAGGAAGGCGAAACCGATTTCGCCAACGTCAGCCGCCGTTACTACGCGATGAAGGTCGCCTGCCCCTTCCTCGAGAAGGAGTCGTGCGGCATCTACGAATCACGACCGATGATCTGCCGGGAGTACCACGTGGTGACGCCGAAGGAGCACTGCGAGACGCTGAGCCCGAAGACGCAAGGCGTGCCTTGGCCGCTGCGCATGAGCGAGGTCCTCACCGCCGTCGGCAACGAGCTCAGTGAGAGCGACGAGCGAGGCGTTCCCTTCACGATGGCGCTCGAGTGGGCGGCGGCGAAGGGCAGCCGATACCGCGAAAAACAAGATGGCCAGGCGATGACCGACGTTCTCATGAGCACCATCGCCGCGCGCATGGAAGATCCGACCGAGCTGCGCCCGATCGAGGAGTGAGACGCGAGAGCGGGCCTCCGAGACTTCCTAGCGACGCAGGCGCGAGAGCATCCAGCGAACCGGGCGCGCAGCGGTGCTGAAGAGCCGGTGCGAGGAGTGGAAGGCCGCGAGCTCGGCCTTCAGCGCGTCGATTTGCTTCTGGTATTCCCAGGGGATGAAGTCGTCGAAGACGTTCGGCGGCGTCTGCAGGAGAGGCACGAGCTGCTCGTCTTCCTTGCGCACGTAGTAGCGATTGAGCCCGTCGAAGGTGGCGTAGAGGTAATCGGCGGCGAGGAGGATGTCCTCCCACCGATGGTGCGTCTGCTCGGTCGAGAGCGGGCGCGTCGATTCGACGACGACCACGCGAGGGCGGAACTTCTTCCAGTCGCCGCCGGCGATGACGTCCTTCTCGTGTCCTTCGACGTCGATGGTCATGAAGTCGATGGTGCGCTCACCGACGTGGGCCGCGAGCGCCTCGGCGAGGGTGACCACCTGCACGGGCAAACGATCGAATTTGAAGCCGTTTTTCTCGTGGATTTCGACCTCGGAGCCGACCAGCGTGGAGAGGCCGGTGGCGTTGCCTCGCGCGCGGTAGAACGTCATCTCGCCGCTCTTGCTGCTGACGGCGACGTTGAGGTTGATGTCGCGCGGCCGACCGGCGGCGACCTTCGGATACTGCGTGGGCGAGGGCTCGAAGTTGAGGCCCGTCCAGCCCAGGTCGGAGAAGTGTTTGGTGATCGAGAGCTCGACTGGATCGCAGGCGCCGACATCGACGTAGAAGCCGGAGCTCTTGTTCCCGAACAATCGGTGGAGAAGGACGTCCTCGCGGTTCTGCGCGTACGAGATGAAGGTCATGGGGTAGGAGCCTGCCGAAGCCCGGGGAGCATGGGCTCGAAGAGGAGCGAGCGGGGTAGCATGAGACCCGGACTGTGCAAAGGACGTGCACACGCCGCGCGCCGGAAGTGATGGCGTCGCTGGCCGGCATCTTCGTTGCGATGGCGTCGTGGCAAGTCCACCGCTACACCCCGAGACGCCCGATGACCGAACGAGTCGTGCCCACCGAAGCCAGCCTAGTTGCCGAAAAATCGGCAGTCCTGCGCGACGGCGATTCGAGCAGTGAGGTGGTGACGCAAGAAGCGCCCGTCGCCATCGCCGACGCCACGACTGTGCCGGATTCGCGACAGACTTCCACCTTCCGCACACGGACGAGGGCCACACTCTCCGAGCTGCGCAAGGGGCTCGGCGCGCTCTTCACGCTCTCGGCGCACGACACCAGCACCGCCGAAGGTCGCTCGCGTGAACGCTACCGCCGCGCTGCGCTCTCGACGGTGACGAGCCTGCTGGCGCACGGGCTCGGCGTCTTCACCGGTCTCTTCTCGATCCGCGTCACGCTCGGATACCTCGGCAAGGAGCGCTACGGCCTGTGGATGGCGATCAGCTCGCTCCTCACGTGGGCGGCGTTGGCCGACTTCGGGCTCGCGCGCGGGATGCAGAATCACCTCTCGGAGGCGCACGGCCAAGACGACCAAGACGCAGCAGCGCGCTACGTCTCGACGGGGTTCGCCGCGCTCTCGATCGTGGCGCTGGTCCTCGCGGTGGTGTTTCTCCCGGTCCTCTTCTTCATGCCGTGGACCAAAGTGTTGGCGGTCTCCGATGCCTCGCTCGCAGGAGAGACGCGGGGCGCGGTTGCCTCGGTAGTGGCGATTTTTCTCGCCGGTTTCCCGCTCAGCTTGGTGCCGACGATCTACTCGGCGTACCAGCGCGGCTACGTCGCCAACCTCTTCACCATCGTCGGCAGCTTGCTCTCGCTCGGCACGCTCGTCGTCGTCACGCGCCTCCACGTCAGCCTCCCTTGGCTGATCGTCGCCACCGGCGGCATCGGCGTCTTCATGACCACCCTCAACCTCGGGTGGATCGTCAAAGAGATGCCTTGGCTTCGGCCGCGACGAAGCCTCGTCTCGATGAAGGCGCTGCGCGCGCTCGCTGCCACCTCGACGGCGCTGATGCTCTTCCAGCTCAGCTCGCTCCTGATCAACGAGGCGCAAATCATCATCGTCGCCCATCGGCTCGGGCTCGATGCCGTCGCCGACTGGTCGATCTTCATGCGCGTGCACGCGCTGCCGATCGTCTTCATCAGCATGCTCGACGGACCGATGATTCCGGCCCTCCGCGAGGCCCACGTGCGCGGAGAGCACAAGTGGCTGCGCACCGCGTTCTTCCGGCTGACGTGGATCAAGATGGCGATCGCCTTCGTCGCGGTCGGCCTGTATTTCGCCCTCGGCAACTTCGCGGTGCACCTTTTGAGCGGTCGCTCGGTCGACCTGCCGATGAAGGTGTGGGCGGCGAGCGGCTTCCTCCTCGTCGTCGGCGTGTGGAACGGCTCCTTCAACGATTTGATGATCGCCACCAATCGACTTTGGTTCTTGGTGGTGACGCTGGTCTTCAACGGCGTCGTCACGCTCGGCCTGACGTTCGGCCTCGCGCGTCCCTATGGCATTTTCGGCGTGGTGATGGCGACGCCCGTCTTCTCCCTCGTGGTGAGCGGCTGGCTGCTGCCTTGGGCCTGTCGCGATCTCCTCCGCAAGCGCCCAGACCAGGCTCCCGAGGCCGTCGCGGAACGGTCTTCGTGATACGACCCCGGCCTGCGACATTGCGTCTCCTTCGCTTCGATCGGCTCGCGATGGCGCGCGGCTACCTTTCGAGTTATCGACGGATCCTCCCCGTGCGGTCGGCCGCCGGCGAAGACCCTCGATGAAGACCATCCTCGTCGACCTCACGCCCTACCAGACGATGCACCGCCATCGCGGCATCGGTCGGTACGTGCTCGATCTCGCGCGGGGGCTCGGCGCGCTCCGTAGCGACGAGGTCCGCGTGCTCGGCCTGGCGACGCTCTCGCCCACTGGCGCGCCGACCATCCTCGAAGATCTCGGCACCCTCGCGCCCATCGTCGCCGACGTCGACTTGCGCGCCAACGACGCGCGTGCACGTTGGCTGCGACGCGCGCGACTCGGGGCAGCGGCTCGCCACGTCGGCGCCTCGTTCGTCCACCTCCCGGATGCACGCGGCACTCCGCTCGGCGTCCGTCGAGTCCCCACCTGCCACGATCTGATTCCCCTGCGTTTTCCCGGGCAATATCTCGATTGGCGTGACGGCTACAGCATCGTCCGCCGGCGTCGCGAGATCGGTCGCTATCGAGACGCGGTGCACGTCGTCGCCATCTCGGAGGAGACGCGCCACGATCTCGTGCGGCTCCTCGACGTGCCGGTGACGCGCGTCTCGGTCGTGCACAACGGGACCGATCTGACCCAGTGGAAGAGCGCGCCCGACCCAATCGACATCGCAGTCGTCGAGAGGCACGGGCTCGCCGACGTTCCCTACGTGCTCTACGTCGGCGGGCTCGAGTGGCGAAAGAACGCCGAGGGAATGCTGGCAGCGATCGCCCGCGCCGGCGCCGAGCTCGAGCTCGATCTCGCGTTCGTCGGCCTCCTCGACGAAGGTGAGCTCTGCCGATTGCGCGCCCTCGCCCAGAGCCTCGGCGTCCCGGCGCGTCTGCGGCCCCTCGGCTACGTCTCCGACGCGGACCTCGCTGCGCTCTATCGGCGGTCGGTGGCGCACCTCTTGATCTCGCGCGCCGAAGGTTTCGGTCTGACGTTGGTCGAGGCGATGGCCTGCGGCGCGCCGGTGGTGGCGACGGCAGGGAGCTCGCTCGCCGAGGTCGCTGGCGAGGCTGCGATCCTCGTCGATCCCGACGACGTCTCCGCCATCGCCGCCGCGCTCGTCTCCCTCACGCGTGACCTCGATCTCCGCGAATCGCTGCGAAAAAAGGGTGTGGCGCGCGCCGCCCGGTTCTCGCGCGAGGCCTGCGCCGCCGCTACGTTGCGCGTCTACGAGCGCGTCGCCGGCGAGTCCTGACCGCGGGTGAGCTTGCCCTCGCGGATGTCGGCGAGGATGCGCACGTAGTGCTCGATGACCGTCGGCCATCCGTAGTGCAGACGCGCGACCTGCTGACCGCGCACGCCCATCTGCGCGCGACCGTCGGGATCGCGGAGGAGGCTGACGAGCACGTCGGCGAACGACTCGGGATCGGTGAACGTGGCCCCACCCCCGGTGCGCGCGACCTGATTGGCCATCACGCCGCACTGCGCGCGCGCGAGGACTGGGAGCCCGACCCACCACGCTTCGAGCAAGGTGAGCGAGAGGCTCTCGTAGAGGCTCGGGTTCACGAGCACCTCGGCGCCGGCGATCCACGCCCAACGCTCGGCGTCCTCGACGCGACCGACGACGTGCATGCCGTCGACCTTGCCGGCCTCGAACGCAGGCTCTCCGACGGTCACCAGGAGGAGCTCGTTCCCCTTGAATTTACGGCCATCCCGCGCCGTGAAGGTGTCCTTGCCGTAGCGACGACGGAAGGTGGTGATGGCGCGAGGGAGCAGCTCGGTGCCGTCCTTCTCGCGACCGAGGTAGACGACGTAGGGGCGATCGATGGGCGCGGGGCCGATGGCCGACGGCGGGGGATCGATGCCACAACCGGCGACGTGGATCGGCGGACGCTTGCCGTTGAGGTGCCGCTCGATGAGCGCGCGCTCGTCGTCACTGTTGGCGACGATGGCGTCGAACTGACGGATGAGCCCGCGGATCATCTCGCTGTGGAACTCGGCGTCGTCGTGACCGAGCGGGACGCCGACGCGCACCGTGTGCGTGTGCTGCGCGCCGACGATCGACGGATAGTAGTAGTAGGTGAAGAAGAAGACGGCATCCTCTTCGTTCGAGTGACGATCGAGGTGCTCGACGAGGCCGGGGACCCAAGGGTTGGCCCACATCGTCCAGGCCTGCCGCAAGGTGACGGGCGAGCGGCCCGCGAGGTGCCGCGCCGATTCGAGCGCGCGCGCGACGGTGCGCGAAGCCCGTGATTGCACGCGAAAACGACGCACGCGGACGTCACCATCGAGGGAGAGCCCCTCGGGGTAGTGATCGTCCCAACGGCGCGCGTCCCGGGAGGTCGACGTCAGCACCGTCACTTCGTGTCCGAGCGCAGCCAAGTGCTGGGCGACGCGACGCGCGTGGTACTCGGCACCACCGGTGACGTCCGGGGCGTAGCGTTGAATCACGATGGAGAGCCGCACGGCGGCGCGGTCTTAGCACGAACGGCGGCGAATGCCGGTGGAGGGCTCGGCCTCCTCGGATTCTGCCCGGGCGCGGGCTCCGGCAGCCCTTCCGGTGTATGGTCCCGGCGCTTCAACGAGAAAACGCCCGTCATGCTCGGCTCCGGCCCGGTCACCATCTCCGTCGTCGTCGTGAACTGGAACGCGCGCGAAGATCTCGCGGCGTGTCTGGCGTCGCTCGCCGCCCAAACCGACCGTGACTTCGAGACCATCGTCGTCGACAACGGATCGGTCGACGACTCGGTGAGCAGCCTCGCCGGACGCTACGCCGACGTCGTCTGGGTCGAAGCCGGTGAAAATCTAGGCTTCGCCGAGGGGTGCAACCGAGGCATCGCCGCCGCGGGCGGGAGCTGGATCGCGACGCTCAACAACGACGCCATCGCGGATGCGCGTTTCATCGAAGAGCTGCGGAGCGCCGCGCTCTCCGGCGGGCCGAGCCTCGGGATGGTGCAGTCACGCATCGTCTTCCAACGCGACACGCAGCGAACCAACAGCACCGGCCTCCTCCTCTATGCCGACGGCTGCGCCGAAGATCGCGATTTCGACCAACCGATCCGCGCCGACGATCGAAACGAAGAAATCTTCTGCCCGACCGCGGGTGCCGCGCTCTACCGCCGCGCGATGCTCGACGAGGTGCGCTTGCCGAGCGGCTTCTTCGATCGGGGCTACTTCATGTACGTCGAAGACCTCGATCTCGGATGGCGATCGCGCCTCGCTGGATGGAGCACGCTCTACGCCCCGCGCGCGCTCGTCGCCCATAAATTCCAGGGTACGAGCCGTCGGCACGGACGACGCTTCGTCGAGCTGCAGTGCAAGAAAAACCGCCTCCGCACGCTGGTGAAGAACGGCTCCTTGCGGATGCTCGTCACTTCCCTTCCGCGCACGCTCGTCGATCTCGCCGAGTCGTGTCTCTGGATCGGCCCCTCGGCGATCGCCCGCTTCGCCACCGCCGCCTGGGACTCGGCCCGGCAACGCCCTGCCATCTCGAAGATGCGCCGGATTCCGCGACGCGAGATCGAGCGCCGCTGGATCACGGTGCGCACATGAGCGAAGAGGCCGACAAGGAGGTCGAAGCGCGCGAGTTGCAGAAGCGAGCAAGGCTCGGCATCGTCGTCCTCATCGGTCGTACGGCGGCGCTGATGTTGGCGACCTTGGCGGGCAAGGTCTACCTCGCGCGCGTCCTCGGGCCCGCCGAGTTCGGCGCCTTCTGGCTCGTCCAACACGTGCTCTCGTTCTTCGTCCTCTTCGGCGATGCCGGACTCGGCGCAGCGCTCGTGCAGAAGAAGACGCAGCCGACCGAGAGCGAGCTCTCGACGGTGTTCTGGACGCAGCTCGCGATCGCCATCGGCCTCGTCGGCCTCGCCTGGTTCTCCGCGCCGATCGTGCTCAAATTCTGGCCCGACATGCCAGAGGCCACCAAGTGGCTGATGCGCGCGCTCGCCTTCGAGATGGTGCTGACGTCACTGCGCATCATCCCCGCGATCTTGATGGAACGAGAGCTGCGCTATGCCCGGCTCTCGGCCATCGATCTCATCGGCAGCATCCTCTTCTACGTCATCGCCTCCTTCCTCGCGCGTCGCTACGGCACCTACGCGCTCGTCGCCGCGGTGCTCGTCTCCGGCGTCCTCGGCACCTTCGTCGGGTTCGCGATGCGACCGTGGTGGCCCAGGTTCACCTATGATCGCAGCGCCGTTCGTCGTCTCCTCGGCTTCGGCGTCGCCTACCAGGCGAAGAACGTCGTCGGCTTCCTCAACGCCGCGATCATCCCCGTCTACGGCGGCTCGCGCCTCGGTCGCTACAATTTCGGGCTCGTCAGTTGGGCGCAAAACATCGCGTATTTCCCGCTCCAACTCGGAGAAATCGTCTCTCGCGTCAACTTCCCGCTCTTCTCGCGGCTGCAGCACTTTCCGCGTCTCGTGGCCGCGCTCCTCGCCCGCGCGCTGCTCGCGAGCGCGCTCGTGACCTACCTCTTCATCGCCATCTTCTGCGGGCTCGGCCCTGGCTTCGTCGGCGTCATCTATGGCGATGCGTGGCTACCGGCGACGCCGATGCTCTACGTCTTCTCCTCGGCGCTCTCCATCGGCTTCCTCGTGCCGCTGGCAGCGAGCGCGCTCGATGCGCTCGGTCGTCCGCAAGTGATGATGCGCCTCGGCCTCTTCTGGACGTCGCTCAACTGGGTGGTCGTGCTCGGAGCGATGCAGTGGCGTCGCACGCCGTTCGTATTTTCGATCGCCTACGCCGTGCACATCGTCATCGGCAACGCCGTCACCGTCTATTTTCTCCGCGATTTGCTCGACTTGCGCCCGGTCGCGCGGCGGCTCGCCATCGCCCTCCTCGCGTGCGGCACAGGCGTGCTCGTCGGACAAGGGCTGCTCCGCCCTTGGATCACCGGTCCTTTCTCGCTGAGCGCGGGCGTCGTCGTCGTCGGCGCCGTCTTCGTCGGCGTCGTGCTCTTGCTCGATCGTCAGGTCGTTCCCGACATCGTCCGGGCCTTCAAGCCCGAGCGAGACGCCGAGCTCACCGCCGAGTTGCCGAAGGACCCGCCGTCTCCGGCGCCAGAGCCCGACGCGGGGGCAGAGATCGGCTAGTAGTCGCGGACCTGCCATGACCGAATCGCGCGAGCTCCATCACTACTTCGACAAGCCTCGGCTCGACGTCGTCGAAGCCATCCCCGCGTCGTGCCGTTTCGTCCTCGATGTCGGGTGCGCGTCGGGCGGTCTCGGACGCGAGCTCAAACGCACCCGCCCCGGCGTGCAAGTGCGTGGCATCGAGCCCGTCGCCGAACAAGCCGAACGCGCGCGCACCGTGCTCGACGACGTCCTCGTCGGCACCTTCGAATCGACGCTCCCCGCGACGTGGCCCGCTCCCGACTGCATCGTCTTCGCCGACGTGCTCGAGCATCTCGTCGAACCCTGGGACGCCGTCCGCCGCGCCAAAAACATGCTTCATCCCGGCGGCGTCGTCGTCGTCAGCGTGCCCAACATCGCCCACGCGAGCGTCCTCGCCGGGCTCCTGCGCGGCCGCTTCGACTACCAGCCGTACGGCATCCTCGATCGCACGCACCTGCGCTTCTTCACCAGGCCGACGGCCATCGATCTCGTCGAATCAGCCGGATTTCAGGTCGAATACGTGCGCCGACGGCTCGACTGGCACAGCGAGCAGTTCGATCAGAAGCGCCTCCGCGGCGTCCTCGGGCGGGCGCTCGATTGGGAGATGGGACGTCCACGCCGCTTCCGCGGTCTCTTGGCGCCCATCGCCGACGCGCTGACCTGTCAGTTCGTCGTGCGCGCGCGCTGACGCTCGAATTCGCTGACTAGCGCGGCCGCGGCAGTGCCGGCAGACCGTCCTTCGAGACGTTTCCACGCTGCCGATCGAGCATGCGATAGATGCGTTGGACGAGCGTGTAGCCGCTTCGCCGCTCATCGCGACGTTTGGCGATCTCTTCGAGACGCGCGCGATCGGTCCCGGCCAACTCCGCGAGCGCGGCGCGGAGAGCATCGTCACGCTCGCGCAGGCGCGTCACCGCTCGATCGATCCAGGCGGCGGCGAGCTTCGGATCGTTTTGCGCAGCCGCCGCTTCGTCGAGCAGCGGATCGCTCGCCGAGTCGAGCGCTTGCCTCGTCGCCTCGAGCCAACGATGACCGAAGCGGCGATCGGGCTCGAGATGACAGCCCTCGGCCCACTCGTTCCACGCGTTGATGAACACCAGCTGCTCGTCGCCGGAGTGCCACGCGCGCGTGTCTTCGACGATCTTCGAGAGCCAATATCGGTAGAGCTCGGGGCTCGCGTCGAGGATGACGGTGCCGCGTCCCTGCCTCCGCGGGGTGTTGTCCCAGCTGACGAGGTTGCCGCGAAACAGCTTGTAATTGGGCTTTTTCAGCGCAAGGTAGCCGCGCGCGAGGACCTCGTACTGCCAGAAGGTCCCGGTGAACGACGGGTCGACGCCCTCGCGCTGCGGGAAGATGTCCTGCGGCTCGACGTTGGCACCGTGCGGCATGTTGTGCGGCGGAAACTCGTAGGCCGCGTCGAAGCCGTGCACCTTCGGATCGAGCCCCGGCACCCGGCTCTCGGTGCGCACGAGGTAGGGATCGCCGACGCCCGCCTTCAGACACTCGTCGCGCCAGATGCGCACCGTGTGATGCGGATCGGGAAAGAGCTCCGTGCGATAGACGAGGAGCACCGGCCGCCCATCGATGCGGATGTACCGCCGATCGCGGAAGGCCGGGATCAGCTCCTGGATGAAGGCCCGATCGTTGTCGTCGGTGTGCCTCTGCTCCATCAAGATCTGGTCTTCGCCGCCATCCCAGCGACGCGTCCAGTTCTCGTTCGCCCAACACAAACAGAAGGGAAAATCAGGCTCGCCGCTCGTCAGCACCTCGTGAAACGGGCGCTCGAGCAAGCGCTTGCCGGAGAACCAGTAGTGGTAGTAGCAGAAGCCGTGGATTCCGTAGCTCTTGGCGAGCCGCGCCTGCTCGGCACGCACCTCGGGCACCCGCAGGTCGTAGAACCCGAGGTCGGCCGGCATGTGCGGTTGGTAGTGCCCATCGAAGAGCGAACGCGCGCGCATGGTGTTCGACCACTCGGTGAACCCCTTGCCCCACCACTCGTCGTTCTCGGGGATGGGATGAAACTGCGGGAGGTAGAATGCAATCGCGCGGATCATGGGCCAAACAGGTCTATACCACTGCCGCCCGCGCACGCGCTTCCGCACGCACACGCCCGCGCGTAGTACTCCCTCTTCCTCTCCATCTCCATCTCCATGCGCATCCTCCTCCTCGGCGCGGACGGTCAGCTCGGCCACGAGCTCCGGCACTCGCTCGCCTTCCTCGGCGAAGTCGTCCCCCACGGCCGTGCCACGCTCGACGTCGGACGCCTCGACCTCCTCCGCGAGGCACTCGCCGCGTCGCGCTACGATGTCGTCGTCAACGCCTCGGCGCACACCGACGTCGACGGCGCCGAACGCGACGAAGCCGCCGCGCGACGTCTCAACACCGAGGCCGTCCGCGTGCTCGGCGAAGAGGCGCGGGCCCGAAAATTCGGCCTCGTTCACTACTCGACCGATTTCGTCTTCGATGGCGCCGGTGAGCGCGCGTATCGCGAGGACGACAGGGCGGCGCCGCTCAACGCCTATGGGCGCAGCAAGCTCGAAGGCGAGCAGGCCCTCGCAGCGCTCGAGGCGCCGGCGATCGTGCTCCGCACCGCGTGGGTGTGGTCGCTCCGTCGCAAGAGCTTCGTCAGCACCATCCTCCGCGTCGCGCGCGAACGAGAGACCCTGCAGGTCGTCGACGATCAAGTCGGAAACCCTACTTTTGCAGGCGATTTGGCGATCGCGACGGCGCTGATTCTCCAGCAGGTGCGCGCCGATCCGTACGCGGGCGTCGCAGCGAACAAGGGCATCTATCACGCAGCCGGCAAGGGCGCGGTCAGCCGCTACGACTTCGCGCGCGCGATCGTCGCCGAAGATCCGCGCCGGCAAGAGCATCGCGTGCGAGCCGTCGAGCCGGTCGACTCTTCACGAGTTCCGCTGCCAGCGACGCGCCCAAAGCACGCACCGCTCGACTGCGGAAAGCTCCGCGAACGCTTCGGGGTCGAGCTTCCGACGTGGGAGAGCTCGCTCGTGCGTGCGCTCACGGCGCGTTGAAGAAGAGAGTCAGAGCGCGATTTTCGGAGAGAACGTGACGAACGCACCCGCGTGATCGCCGCCCGCGAGGAAGCCGACGAGCCCGGAGACGCCGACGTCGAGCCACGGCGCGACGCTGCAGACGACGCCCGCGGTGGACACGAGTTGGTGCTTCTCCGGCGAGAAAAAGAGCACAGCGCTCACATCGCCGACCAACGACCACGTGCCGTGCGCGTCGAGATCGAGGAAGGCGTCGAGGCCGGTGAGCAACGCGCGCGGACGGCTGTGATCGTCGTTCGCAGGATCGACCATCCCGCCGACGTTGAGCGCCAGCCGTAAGCGTCGCACCCGTCGACCCAAGATGAGCAGCGTTTGGAAGCCGGCCCCGTGCGATCCGACCGCGACGCCGGCGCGTGGACCGAGCTGCGCGCCGAACGCCCAAGCGCCAGCACCACCTGGGTCGTGCCGATCCCACAGCCCCACCTTCGACGAGAACCAGAGATTGTCGGGCGCGCGATGATCGAGCGCGAACGCATGGGTCTCGGTTCCCTCGAGGGTCCACGCGCCATCGAGTCCCAGCTCGACGTTCGGCGCGATCCCGAAATCGAGGTCGAAATCGGGGACGAGCCAACGCCCTGCCGTCTCGCCGCGAATGACACCGACCGCGAAGTCGCCATGCAGCGTGCCTTGCTCTTCGAACTCGAGATCGTCGGGATCGAAGCGACGACGGGGAGGCTGCGCGAAGGCGAAGGATGAGACGAGGAGAATCGCGACGAACGCGAAGAGCGCGGTCGAAATCACCCGGCGCATGGAACGCGCGCCGGTCAGCCTTTGAGGAAAAGCTTCCCGACCTGCTCGTAAATCTCCTTGAAAAACAAGGGAACGAAGATCGCGAGGAGCGTGAGAAGGCCGATCATGTGCACGCGCGCCTCGACCTTGGCGTCAGGGCGACGGCGCGAGATGAGCTCGTAGAGAAGGAAGGCGAGCCGACCGCCATCGAGCGCGGGGAACGGCAGGAGGTTGAAGACGAAGATGTAGATCGAGAGGATGACGAAGAAGCCGACGCCCGCCTCGGGACCTTGCTTGATCTGACTGTTGGCCTCGTCGACGATGCCGACCGGCCCCTTCAGCTCAGGCTTGATTTTGAAGGTCAGGAGCTGCGCGAGCCCCTTCACCATTTCGACGGCGACCCTCGGCGGGTTGATGATCGAACGCTTGGCCGCCTCGTAGACGCTGACGCGCTGGCGGAGCTCCTTGGCGATGATGCCGATGCGACCTTCCGACGACGGCGTGATCTTGAGCGTGACGGGCTGCCCGTCGCGAACGACGACGAAGTCGGTCTCTTGGCCCTTGTGGGCCTGGATTTCCTTCTTCATTTCGTCCCAGTCCTTGACCGGCTTGCCGCCAATCGACTGGACCTCGTCGCCCTTGTGCACGTCGGCCTGCGCGGCCGGCGTCTTGTCGACGACGGTGCCGATCTTCAAACCGTCGTTGCCGACGACGTCTCCGGAGAGGACGAGGAGGAAGAAGACGGCGACGACGGCGGCGAGGTAGTTGGCGACCGGACCGGCGAGGATGGTGAGGAAACGCCCGAGCCACGAGGCGTTGGCGTAGCTCTCCTTGTCGTGCGGATCGTTCTCCTCGTGCGGGTTCATCCCGGCGATTTGCACGTAGGCGAGGAAGGGCAAGACGGCGATTTGGTACGTCGTCGCCGAGCCCTTCGGCTTCTTCGAGTAGATGACCGGCCCGAAGCCGATCGAGAACTTGATGACCTTCATCCCGAAGAGGCGGGCGATGAGGAAGTGCCCACCTTCGTGGATCACCATCAACAAACCGAGACCGAGGATCGCCAGCAATACGCCCATGCGACGCTCACTCTACCTTGCTCGCGGCGGATGCGCCGCTGTGGCCCGTCAAGGCGTGAATTTCCCTGCGCATGCGGTCGTCGACAACTCGACGGTGTCGAGGTTCCGGAGAAAATCGACGGCTTTCTGCACCCCCGGCGGGATGGCGACGCAACCGCTCGCGCCGGAGGAGCAAGCCCCTCCCACTTCGAGGGTCTTGGTGCCGACGCCGAGCGAGAAGACCGAGCCGTCGAACGCGCGGGGATCGGTCCCGTAGAGAATCGGCGCCTTGGCGAGCGCCGCCTGCACGTCGGGGTCGCGGAGCACCGCTTCGAGATCGCCGACGTTGGGCGCGTCGCCCTTCCCGCACGCGAGCACGTCGAGCGTGCACGACGCCTTGACCGTGCTCGGGCTGCCCGCCGTTCGCCGCTCGTGGAGATAGGCGCGGCACGGCGAGACGGACGACGAATCGACGAACGCGACGAGACCGCCGGCGTTCCCCCAAGTGACCTTGTCGCCGACGCAGTCGGTGCACGCAGCGTCGGTGGCGACGTCACCAACTTCACTCGCGTCACCCACTTCGCTCGAATCACCGAGCAAGGCGTCGCCGCTGGTGGTGTCCGGCGGAGGCGTCGAGGTGTCGGCCGCGTCTTTGGCCGCGTCGGTGGAGGCCTCGGCGGCCGTGTCGGCTGTGCCATCCGGCGCCGTATCCGCGACACCGCCGTCGGAGGTGCCGCCGCCACACGCAGCAAGAAATACACTGAAAAACAAGGTTGTTCGTCGGATCATGGGCGACGACCGTGCAAGATCCACGCGCCGGTCCGACCCCCGAATCCGCGCACCGCCTCGTCGACGTCGCCGCGATCGGCGATGGCCGTCGCGATCGACTCGTAGGCATCGAGCACGGCGTCCCACGCATAGCGTCGTTCGACGTAGGCCTTCCCGAGCGCCGCGCGTCCGTCTCGGAACGAACGACTGCGAATCGCCTCGAGCACCGCCGCGGCTGCATCGCCTGCCGGTTCGAAGGCGATCGACACGCCGCCGCCGCATCGCCTCACGTGTCCGTCGGTCGCGTCGCAGGCGCGATTGACGATGCAACAGCGCGAAGCGAGCCAGGCCTCGAGGACCACCAGCGAGAGGCTCTCGCTCTCGGAAGGACTGACGAGCGCGAGCGCGTCGCGCACGAGCCCCCAACGCGTCGCCTCGTCGACTCGACCGAGCTGATGCACGCGTGGCAGACCCTCGAGGTGACGGGAGTGCTCACCGGCGGTGACGAGCTGTAAGCGCGAGGCGTCGACCACGCGACCATCGTCGAGCTCGATCGTGCCCACGTCTTTCATCGCGGTGAGCGCGCGCCACACCGCAGCCATCGGCTTGGTCTTGCCCGCACGACCGAGGACGAGGACGAAGGGATCGTCGGTCGGCCTTGGATAGGGCGCGGGCGGTGGAGGCGGATCGATCCCGAGCGCGACCACCGCCATCGGCGGCGCTTCGGGCGACACGATCGCCTTCACGCGCTCGGCCTCTTCGTCGACGTTGAGCAAGAGCGCGCGCGGCAGGCGAAGCGTCTTGCGGACGATCGGCGCGTAGAGCATCGGCTCCTCGTCGGCGAGCGGTGCCACCATCGCGCGCTCTCGCACCGTCGGAAGCCCGAAAATCGTCGGATAGTAGAGGTAGCCAAAGAAGACGAAGGCGTCGGCATCGACCTGCGCGAGCGCATCGACGAGCTTCGGCGCGAGCGGGCCCTGCGCACGAATCCACGCATTTTCCAGGACTTCATGCGCCTTCTGGCGAGGCCGGCTCCAGCGGTCGAACTGCGCGAGCCGAGCGAGGCCGTGAGTTCCCTGCCGAGAAAGCGTCACCGCGGCCTTGAGAATCTCGTCGGCGGGGATGAGCCGTGGAGTCACAGTGGGAAAGCGAGTCACGCGAATCCCGCCGACGCGGTCCTCGCCAGCCGGCAGCTCGCTCCGCCAACTCTTGTACGAGCGCGCAGTGGTCGTGAGCACGCGAACGTCGTGACCGCGAGCAGCCAGCCGCTCGACCACGGCTCGGCAATGGGCCTCGGCGCCGCCGAGGACTCCCTCGCCGTAGCGAACCACCACGAAGGCAAGGCGAAGCGGACGCACGAGGCTGGCAGAGTGGGAAGATCGACGCAGCGGGTCAAGCGAAGACGTTGATCCCCGCGAGGCCCAGCGGCATGAAGCCGCGCGTAAGGGACTGCGCGCCGAACCCGCGGCACCAGACTTGCGAAGGCGACGACCGTGGCGGTTCAAACCTCGTTTCCGACCCCCCCTCCCGCTTATCCGCGTTTTCCGCGGAGGGAGCCGCGACTCCACGCCGTTCCGCCCCCGCCCCCTCGCGTCGCGCTGTTGTCGACCTATCACCAGCACTGCGGCATCGCCACGTACGCCGAGAACCTGGTCGAAGGGCTGGAGTCCGCCGGCGCCGAGGTCTCCGTCTTCGCGCCGACCCTGAAAAAGGGCGACACCGGCGTCGGTGAGCAGCCGCCGCGTCTCTGGGCTGCGAACCGCGCGTTCGGCATCGAGGCCTTGCGCGTCGCCAACGCCGTCGAGCGCTCCGGCTGCAAGGTCGCGCACCTCAACGTCAACCTCTCGCTCTTCTCGTCGCGCTTTCTCTTCGTGCTCAGCCGCGTGCTCCGCGCGCGAGGCATCCCGGTCGTCGCCACGCTCCACGGTCGGCAGGGCGGCTCGCTCGGTCGCCGCTTCAAGGTGTGGCGCATCTACCAAGCGCTACGCGGCGCCCGCATCATCGTCCACAGCGACTCGCACGCCGACGAGCTTCGCGCCGCCGGTCACCGCGACGTGCACGTGATCCCGCACGGAATGCCGCCGATCGAGCGTCGTCCGCTGCTCGATGCGCGCGCGCGGCTCGGCATCGATCCTTCACGCACGGTCATCGCCCACTTCGGCTTTCTCGTCCCCGACAAGGGCGTCCGCGAGATGGTCGAGGCGATCGCCGAGCTCCGTCGTACGCGTCACCCCGAGCTCTTCTATTGGATCAGCGGCGCCGTCTTCCGCACCGACGAGTCACGCCGCTGCTTCGAAGACATCAAGGCGGCGATCGCTCACCACGGCCTCGAGTCGCACGTCCACCTCACCGGCGAGTTCGTGCCGCACGAGGACGCGATCCTGGCGATGCAGGCCGCCGATTGGGTCGTCCTCAACTACCGCACCGGCAACTCGCAAGGGGCCTCCGGCGCCATCTCGCGCGCGTTCGCCAGCGGTCGTCCGGTGGCAGTCTCGAGCGCGCCGGTCTTCGACGAGGTCCGCCGCGCCGCCCACACGCTCGAGGGTGATCTCCCCCTCGCGCTCGACAGGCTCCTCGGTGACGAAGCGCTCGCTGGCGATGCCACGCGACGAGCCACCACGTATTGCGCGCGCGCGAGCTGGGCGAACGTCGCCGCGCGTCACATCGAGCTCTACGCCGACCTCGTGCGCTGAGCAGTCGCGCTGGCTTTGCACTTCACCCCCGGCCGTCGCCGGGCCCTGCTCACACGCTGGCGCGAGGCTGCGCGCGTGGGACACTGGAGAATGAGCCCAAGGGCTCCGTACCGCTCGAGAGCACTTCGCGTCGTTCTACCCACGACGATCACGCTTGCCTGCGCCCTCGTCGTCGTTTTCGCCTTTGCTCTTCGCCCCTCCTTGGTGATGCTGACGCCGATCGCCCTCGCGCTCGGCATGCTCCCGGGTGCGCTCTCGCATCTCGCACGAAGTCATGGCGCCCGTCGCGCCGCCGCCCGCGCGATGGTGCTCGGAGGCGTCTTCGCGATCGCCTTCGGCTTCGTGGCTTGGCACCTCGCCAACCCGATCATCCACGTCGACGACCCGACCGGCGAGCCGATGCAGCTCTGGCTCGACGGCGAGAAGTGGACGACGCTCGACGGCAAGCCGACAGGAGAACCTGTTTCACTGCGCGTGCCCTGGGGGCGCCATCTCATCGGTCGATCGGCGCTCGACGCCTCCGCGCCCGAGGCCGTCGACGACGTCTTTTTTCCATCGTTTCCGCTCGGTCGCACGCTCCTCTACGATCCCGGTCAGAACGGCTGCTACTGGCTCGAGGTCAAGGCCTACGGCAGCGCCTCGACGCACGGACATCCGCACGGTCCGCTGCGCGTCAGCCCTCTCTACGAGCTCGACGACGTCGACGTCTGGTTCGGCTCGGCGCCCAAGGACGTCGACTCGCCCGTCTTCTCCAGCGGCATCACCCGCACGGCGCTCCAAAGACACCGGATGTGCATGGAGCTCGCGACGCTCGGCTGCGACGCCGAAGCCCGCGACGCCTTCATCGCCTGTCAGCGCTCGCCCCGTTCACCCGGCGAAGCGGTCGATTGTTTTCACGAAGCAGAAGCCGCCTGCCATCCGTGATCCGTTTCTACGAAGCTCTGACTGTCGCCCGCCCTCTGCAGCTGCTGTATGGCTGGAGGTGAGAACAAATGGCCGAGCAAGACGAAACTCCTTCCGAGAGTCCGCCGCCCGACGTCGAGATCCCGCTGGATCCGCTCGAGCAGAAGGAAGGGCGCAAGGCCGAGACGGGGCCGCCGCCGACGATCGAGCTCGCCATTCGTGATGCGCTCCGCAAGGGCGACGTCAAATTCGCGCTCACGCTCGCGACCAGCCACTACCGCGCGCCGCTCATTCGTTTCTGTCTCGCGTTCGTCCACGACGAGACCACCGCGGAAGACGTCGCACAGACGGCCCTCGCCGTCGCCTCCGAGCGCGCGGCCGAGTTCTCCGGGCAGAGCACCTTCCGCACCTGGCTCTTCGGCATCGCTCGCCACAAGGCGCTCGACGCGGCCGCCTCGCGACACGGAATGCCGCTCTCGGCGGTCACCGACTCGCGTTGGATCGCCGACGCCATCGGTCCGGTGACGGGCCTCCAAAGGGCGGCCGATCTCGGCGCGCTCGAAGGGGTCATCGCCTCGCTCGGCGAAGAGACACGCGGTCTCCTCACGCTCCGCTTCCGCGAAGAGCTCTCCTACAAAGAAATCGCCGACGCCTTCGACATCACCGAACAGGCCGCCCGCAAACGCATGTTCGACGCCCTCGAAAAGATTCGAAAGCTCCTCACCACCCAGCGGGCCGACTTTTTCGAAGAGAAGTAGTCCAGAGCCTCACTGCTCGACGCGCAGCGCGAGAGATGGCGCGCGAACGAACGCGAGCGCATCGATGACCGTGAGGGCTGCGCGTACGTCACGTTCGCTCGCCGAGTGGGTCAGCATCACGATCACGCGGGTCTCGTCGTCGTCCGAATCGGAGGCGCGACGACCGCTACCCCCCTCTTGCACCATTTGCTCGATCGAAACCGAGCTCTGACCGAGTGCGCCGGCGATCTGGGCGAGGACCCCGGGACGATCGAGCACGCGCATGCGCAGGTACCAGATGGCCTCTTGCGCGCGTGCGGGAGCGAGCGGACGACGCGCGACGTCGAGCCCTTCGGTGAGGAGCCCGGAGACGCCGGCTCGACGTGCACGGGCGACGTCGACGAGATCGGCGACGACGCTGACGGCGGTCGGAAGTGCACCTGCGCCGCGACCGACGAGCACCTGCGCGCCGGCCCCTTCGGCCTCGAGCGCGATCGCGTTGAGCACGCCGTCGACGGAAGCCAGCGGCGCACGCGCGGGCACCAGCGCCGGATGCACGCGGAGATCGAGGAGCGGTCCGCCCTCGCCGCGCGTCTCGCGCCCGACCGCGAGGTGTTTGATGGCGTAACCGAAGCGCGCGGCGAAGCGCAGATCGATCGGCTCGATCGCACGAATGCCCTCGGTCGGGACCTCGTCGGGCCGCACCACGGCACCGAACGCGAGGAGCGCGAGCACGCAGAGCTTGTGCGCAGCGTCGTGCCCGTCGACGTCGAGAGACGGCTCGGCCTCCGCGTATCCGAGCTCCTGCGCCGCACGCAAAACCTCGGTAAACGAAGCCCCTTCGTCGCGCATGCGGGTGAGGATGTAGTTGCACGTCCCGTTGACGATGCCGCGCAGACTACGAACCCAATCGGAGACGAGGTGATCGCGGAGCGCGCGCACGATCGGGATCGCCCCTCCTACCGACGCCTCGAACGCGAGATCCGCGTGGTGCTCGTTGGCCGCGGCCAGCAGCGACGGAGCGCGGACCGCGAGGAGCGCCTTGTTGGCGGTGACGACGCTCTTTCCCGCACGCAGCGCACGCTCGAGGTAGCTCCCCGCCGGCTCCTCCCCACCCATCACCTCGACGACGACGTCGACGCTCGGATCCGAGAGCACGCGCTCGGCGTCGGTGGTGACGAGCGACGCCGGGACGTCACGCCGCACCTTGCCGAGGTCGCGCACGAGCACGTGGGCGAGCTCGAGCGGCGCACCGATTCGACGCGCGAGGTACGTGCCGTCGCGCGCCACCAGCTCGGCGACGCCTCCGCCGACCGTGCCGCAACCGAGGAGCGCGAAGCGAATGGGCTTGCTCATGGGGCGCGTAGGGGAAGCACGCAGCGTGCGGGCGTAAAGAGGCGAGCTTCGCCGGCAGACGCCCATCCGCCATCGGCGTAGACCTGCGCCGTGGCCGGTTTCTTCCTCGGTCTCGTCGTTTGGCTCTGGCTGCGCACGCTACGTCTTCGCGTCGTCGACACGTCGGGAGCACGAAACAAGGCCGATCCGCGACCGTGGGTTCTCGCCTTCTTTCATGGCACGCAGGTGCCGCTCTTGGCGTGGAAGCGCCGACGCACCACCGCGGTCCTCGTCTCGCTCTCGCGCGACGGCGATTTGCAGAGCGGCGTCATGCGACGAGCGCGCATGCACGTGGTCCGCGGCTCGACCTCGCGGGGTGGCGCTCGTGGGCTCGCCGCGATCGTCCGCGCGCTACGGGGTGGTGAGCTCGACGCGGCCTTCGCCGTCGACGGACCCAAGGGACCCCATGGCGTCGTCCAACCCGGAGCCCTCGCGTGCGCCAAGCTCACCGGCGGGTTGATCGTCCCGATGGGCTCGGCGGCAAGGCCGACGCACGTGCTCGCCCGCACTTGGGATCACTTCGCGCTGCCGTGGCCATTCGCGCGCGCGATCGTCGTCATCGGAGAGCCGCTCTCCAGCGACGCGACACCCGCCGAAGTGGCGAGGGCGATCGAGGAGGCGAACGCGCGGGCCCACGCCGAGCTCGATCCCGCGCGCGAGTCTTCGGCAACGACGGGAGAATGAGCCTTCTTCCAAGCTCGTTGCCCGCTTCATGCTCGCGAAACCCACCCCCCGTCAGCTCGGCGGCGCGCTCGTCTGCTTCGTCGGCGCAGCTGCGTCGTTCGCGCTCGAGAGCGAGCCGAGCCTCCGCCACGCATTCCGTTGGGACTCGGCGCTCTGGCTCCTCTCGGGATGTGGCGCGATGTTGCTGGTCCGTCGTCTCGAGACGCAGGTCATCGCCCGCGCCATCCTCGCCTTCACCTGCGTCATCGCCCTCCTCGGCTGCTGGTTCGGCGGCTTCTCGTCGATGCGAACGGTGCTGCTCGTCGCCACCCTCGGTCCCCTCTTGGTGTCCCGCGCCGACGGCCTCGACGACGATCTACGCGGCAAATTCCGTCCGATCGCGCATCGCGGCCGACTCCTCGCCGCGGCGGCAATCTGCGGCGTCATCGCCGGCCTGGTCGCTCTCTTCGGCGCGCACTTCCTCCAGCGCAGCTTCGAGCTCCGCTTCGATCACGCGATCTTCCATCGTTGGTCGATGCGCATGATCGTCCTCGGCTCCGGCTTCGCCACCAGCGCGCTCGCCATCGGGGCTGGCTTCCTCGCCCTCCTCCGTCTTCGCACCTTCGGCCTCGCGCTCATCTTCGCCGGAGAAGTGCTCGCCCTCGCGCTGGCGATTCGCGGGGGTCACTTCTTGGTGAAGCCGATCGTCGCCTCGCTCATCGGCTGGGCGATGGTGGCGCAGGCGGTGCTGCTCTTGCCGTTCCTCGTCGGCGCGGCGCGTCGACTCGTCATTTCGCGTTAGCAGCCTCCAAATCTCCGTTGCCTCGATGCTCCGTGTTTTCTCGCTCTCAATCTCCCCAGCCCGGCAACGATTCACCCTTTGCCAGGGCGTCGAGCACCTGCGGTACGCCGTCGGCGAGCTCGCCACTGAAGACGCCGCGATCGCCGAGCCGTGCGCGCGCGGTGTCGGCGACGAGCCCGTGGACGTGGACGCCGATCGTCGCTGCTTCGAAGGTCGCGTTGGTGCATGCGAAGGCGCCGATCATCCCTGCGAGGACGTCGCCCGAGCCTGCGGTCGCCAAGAGCGGGTTGCCGGTGGTGTTGACGGCGATGCGCCCGTCTCGCGCGGCGACGATGGTGCGCGCGCCCTTGAGCACCACCACCGCGCCCGTCGCCTCGACCACGGCGCGTACCGCCCCGAAACGATCGCGCTCGACCTCGTCGCTGGTGCGCCCGAGAATGCGACCCATCTCACCGGGATGCGGCGTGAGGATGAGCTTGCCCTTGGCCGCAGCGAGCGCCTTCGGCCGGCCTTTGAAATGCGTCAGCGCATCGGCGTCGACGACGATCGGGCCTTCGAAGGTCGCGAGCACGTGCTCGATCGCCCTGCCAGCCGCGACGTCGAGCCCGAAGCCGGGGCCGATGACGACCGCGCGTCGTCCTTTCAGCGCCTCGTCGAGCCGCGCGATCGGCTGCTCACGATCGAGCCCCATCGCCATCACCTCGGGCATCCGCCCATCGAGGACCACGAGCGCCTCGGGCCACGTCGCGATGGTGACCACGCCCGCGCCACCACGGAACGCGCCTCGGGCCGCGAGCAACGCCGCCCCTGATTTTCCGGCCGATCCTGCGCAGACGAGGACCGCACCGACGGAGAATTTGTGCGCGTCGGCCTCCCGCGCATGAAGGAGCCGCGCCACTGCACGACGCTCGATCACTTCGGCGACGTGCCCCACTTTGCCGAGGATGGTGTCGGGCAATCCGAGATCGGCGACGTGAACACGCCCGGCGAAACGCGCGCCCTGCGGCGTGAGCAGCCCGACCTTGAGGTGACCGAAACAGACGGTGTCGTGCGCCTCGACGCAGGCGCCGAGCGGCGCGCCCGAATCGGCGTCGAGCCCGCTCGGAATGTCGAGCGCGAGACGGCGACCCGGTGCGCGGTTGATCGCTTCGACGATCGCGATCATCTTCGCGTCGAGCGGACGATCGAGCCCGGTGCCGAAAAGACCATCGACCACCAAATCGGCCAGTCCGAGCGCTGTCTCGAGCCCTTCGAGGTCGCCACCGGGCGTCACCATGGTGACCTGCCCCCCGAGATCGAGGAACGCATCGTGGTTGATGCGCGCATCGCCGTGCACCCGTTCGGTCGGCGCGCAGAGGAAGACCCGTACGTCGGCGCCACGTGCCCAGAGATGTCGCGCGATGACGAAGCCGTCGCCGCCGTTGTTTCCCGCACCCGCGACGACGACCACCCGAGCGCCCTGGGCGAGGGCACCCGTGAGCAGGCGCATCGCCACGTCGGCAGCACCTCGACCCGCATTTTCCATCAAGACCACACCGGGGACGTGACACGTGTCGATCGCATGACGATCGAAGGCGCGCATCTGGGCTCGGGAGAGGACGGGAATCATGCGGCGCGTGTGGATAGCCGAGGCGGCGACGGGGCGGTACGGGAGCCACGAGCAGGGCGCCGAAAAGGGCTACCATGGGCGGCAAATGCGCGTTCCTCGCCCGACCTCCTTCGCGTCGCTCCCGCTCGTCGCATCGCTGGCGCTCTTCGGCTGCGGTGCATCGTCAGCAGACGCGCAGCCGAGCGACGGCGGCGGCGATGCAGGGACCGACGTCGTCGTCACCGGCGATCCGGCCGATCTCCTCGACGAGCCGATCTCGTGCGCCTTCGACTGCAAGGACGAGTGCGAGCCGAAGGGCTACCAATGCCCCGCCCTCGCCGCTTGGAACACCATCCCGCACGCCGCCTCGTGTGGCTCCTTCGACGGGAAATTCCCAGCCGTCAGCGGCAAGTGCACGGCAGCGACCCCGACAGGCGCGGCGGCGAAGAAGACGGGCATCGACCCCGACGACCCGACGACGACGATCCTCCCGACGGGCCAGCGGGCGAAACCCTCGGGCAAGGCCTCGGTGTTCACCGACTACAAGGGCCAGTTCCCCACCAACGTCGTCACCATCCCCGGCTCGAACCTCGCGATCGTGGTCGACGGCGGCATCCAAGAGCAGTCGGTGCGGCTCGTCGACACCGATGCCATCGGCGGCGCCGGCGACCCGGTGCTCGGTCGTGAGAAATTCACCGGGACGACCTCGGTCAACTACGGCGCCGTCGTCCTCGGTGCGGCCGGAGGCACTGCGCGCGTCTACGTCAGCGGAGGCGCCGACGGCGTCGTCTACGCGTTCACCGTCGACATCGCCGGCAAGAAGCTGACGCGCAACACCGACGGCGACATCAAGATCGGCACTCCCAGCGGCGCGCCTGCTTCGGGTGGCGGACTGGCTGGCAACTACTACCTGAGCGGCCTCGCCGCTTCGCCCGACGGCAAGAAACTCTTCGTTGCCACCGGCAACGCCAGCGCGACGAAAACACCTATTTTCGTCGTCGATTCCGATCCGACCAGCGCCACCTTCAAGAAGGTCACGTCGACCTTCGTCGTCGGCGCGCGCGAGCTCTTCACCCTCTGGGTGCACCCGGCCGACACCGAAGGAAAGACCCTCTTCGTCAGCGTCTGGGACGGCGCGCGCGTCGAGGTCTGGTCGACGACCGACGGCAAGCAAATCGCCTCCATCGACGTCGGCAAGAACCCGCAGGCCTTCACCATCCTCGGCACGCGCTACCTCGCGGTGGTCGACAGCGACGGCGACGACATCACGATCATCGACACCCTCACGTCACCTCCCGCGAAGGTCGGCAGCACCCCCATCGATCCGCGCGGCAGCGGCGCGAGGCACGGCTATGCACCGAGCGGCCTCGCCTGGGACGACGCCGGAAAACGGCTCTACGTCACCCTCGCCGGGCTCAACGCGGTGACCGCCTTCGACGTCACCCTTCCAGCGAGCGGTCCTCCCGTCCTCGCACCGGCCGGCTCTCTCGGTACCGACTGGTGGCCGACCGCGGTGGCCCTTCGCGACGACGGTGCGCTCGTCGTCGTCAACGGCAAGGGCAAAGGCACTGGCGCCAACCCGATCCCCTTCAAGCCCTCGCAAGGCAACGACACCGAGCTGATGCGCGGCTCGATTCAACTCGTCCCCAAGCCCGACGCGGCGACCCTCACCGCCGGCACCGCCGCCCTCGAAGCCGCCACCAACCTCGGCGCGCTCCCCGGCGCCACCAAGGTCGATTGCGGCGGAAATCCCTACGATTTCCCAGTCCCCGAGACCAACACGGCCGCTGCGAGCACCCAGATCAAGCACGTCATCTTCGTCGTCAAAGAGAACAAGACCTTCGACGGCGTCTTCGGCGATCTCCCCGGCCTCGACGGTGATCCGAAGCTGGTGATGGCGCCCGAGCAGATGGAAGACGTCTTCGGCAACCAACGAAAGCTGGCCAAGGCCTTCACCGTCTTCGACAACTATTACACGTCGGCCGAGCAATCGATCCAAGGCCACATCTGGACTTCGTACGGCAGGACGATGGAGTTCACCGAGCGCTCGTGGCTCGTGACCTGGGGTCGCGGCTACCGCTCACCGCCGCCGCAAGGAATCCTCCCGGTCGGCAAGCCCGTCGAGGGCTCGGTCTTCAACTGGCTGCAGCGCGAGAAGGTTCTCTTCGACGACATGGGCGAGATCATCGGCGCCGCCGACGACGACGGCAGCACCCCGAAGAACGCCGGCTACGACTCGCTCTACCCCGGCGTCCTCTACGCCATGGACAAGCCGGACACTGAAAAATCCTGCTACATCGTCGCGCGCGCCCGGGCCACGTGCGACCTCAAGTCGTTCACCTACGCGATCCAACCGAACGACCACACGTCCGGTGGCGCCGCCGGCAAGCCGACCCCGGCCACGTACATCGCGGTCGGGGACGAAGCCCTCGGCATCCTCATCGACGGTCTCTCGCGCTCCCCTGCCTGGGGCGAGACCTTGGTCATCGTCACGATGGACGACCCCCAAGACGGCGGCGATCACGTCGACGCTCACCGGACCCCTTTCTTCCTCGTCGGCCCCTGGGTGAAGCGCAACTACGTCGCCAAGGGGCACTACGACACCAGCTCGATCCACAAGCTCCTCGCCCACCTCTTTGCCAAGCCGTACATGAACGAAGAGGTCGCCCGGGCCGCCCTCCCCCTCGAGGCCTTCACCTCGACCCCCGACTTCACGCCGTACGACCGCCTCCTCCGCACCGAGCCCCTCGGCTGCAACCCGAACGGGACGAAAATGTCGACCACCGCCGCGATGTCGGGTTGGGACTTGAGCCAACCGGACGAGGCGCCGGGCATCGGTCGGCAGGTCTGGGAGTACTTCCACGGAGGCGCACCGGCACCGGAGATTGTCGGCCGGGACGACGACGACGATTGAGTCGCGGCGTCCCAGACCGGTGCCTCTTGCGTAACGGCCCCGGATCCGGGAAGACCCACTTTCACGGTAACCCTGCCTGTTGCATCGTCTCGGACGGAATCTTTGACCGAAGTGTTGCCCCTTTGCTACATTCCGCCCGCTGCTTGGGGGAAGTCGGGGGATGTCCGTTAGACCCGCGATGGGTTCCAAACAGAGGTCGACACGCATGAACGGATCGATGACGTGGTCTCAGCTGTGTGAATCGGACGAGTATCGTGGCCGCTGGGTCGCCCTAGACCAGTGCCGATACGACGAAGCGACCGCCAAGCCTGTCGAGGGCAAGGTCGTCGACGTCGACGATGACGTCGTGGAGCTCTGCAATCGAGTGCGTGATGCCCAGTATCGCGACTGCGCGATCTTGTTCATCGACGCCCGCCCGCCCGCGAGCGTCCGCGCGGTTCACTGAAAGGGAACCCGTATCGTGAGAAGCCCCTGCAGAGGGGCTTCTTTCGTTTTGTTCGGGCGCGAGCGTCGGCGCGGGCGTCAGCGCGCTCGCAACCGCCTCCCCTCCCCTACCGACCCCTGGTCCGGCACCGCTCTCGACGTGCTGCCCGCAGGCAGCAAAATCTCCGTCCCCGAGCGATTCCGTTTCGGCTGTTCGGCAATGATTTCAGATACTTGCCCTGTGGATAGGACCCGTTCTTGACGGGTCCGAGGGCATCTTCTACCCCCAATGGAGACCCCCATGGCGCAGGCGATGCAGGCCCTACTACCGTTTCTTCGCGGAGCTCCACGCACCGCGCGGAGAGGCGGGCTCGCGCGCAATGGTGAGGTCGAGCGGATGGCTCGGGCCGCGGTGCCGCTTCGGCATCACATGGTGAAGCAGCTGGCCGACCAGCTCGACCTCTCGTTCCCGAAGAAGTCGCCCGCCGTCTACGTCCACGAAGGGGCGCGGCAGGTGCTGGCTCGGAGGCTCGAGCAGGTCGGACGCATGCCGGTCGCGCTGTCGATCACCGACAATCGCCACTCGATGATTCACGCCACGCGGCGCGAAGGCATCCTCCGGGTGCGGCTCCACCACATGTTCCTCGATGCGCCGGTGGCGGTCGTCGATGCCCTCGCGCGGTTCCTCATCTTCCGCGACCGCGAGGCCTCCGGCATCGTCGGCCGTTACATCGACGTCCACGCGACGCGAATTCGCCCCCTCGAGTCGACCCACACCCGGACGCTCACCAGCGACGGCGTCGTGCACGACCTCAAGGCCATCTACGACGACCTCAACGAGACCTACTTCGACGGCGAGGTCGACGCCCGCATCTGCTGGGGGACCGAGGCCACCCGCAAGGGCAAGCGCCGGACGACCATCAAGCTCGGGAGCTACACCGCGCAGGAGCGCCTCATCCGGCTCCATCCGCGCCTCGATCAGGCCTACGTTCCCCGCTATTTCATCGCCTTCGTCGTCTATCACGAGATGCTCCACCACGTGATGCCGGCGACCCGCGTGGCCGGGCGGCGCATCCTCCACCCGGCCGAGTTCCGGGCCCGCGAGCGCGAGTATCGGCACTACGAGAAGGCCATCGCCTGGGAAAAGGCGCACATCGATCGTTTGCTGAAGTAACCCTCGATCGCTGCACCGAAGTGGCCCGCTCGCGGGAAATCGTGGTTCCTCGCTGGCAAGATGCCGGTACGAGGTCTGACGCAACGGCTGGTCTTCGGCGCCCTGGCGGGGGCAATCGTGCTCGGCGGCGGCTGTCGTCGGTCGACCGAAGGGGGCAACGCTGCCGGCTCACCGACGGCGGGGCCGGGCGGGGGAGCAAGCGTCAGCGTCGCGCTCGGCAAGGGGCGACGCGCCGAGGATGCGGCGCAGACGCACCAGAAGATCGACATTCCTGCGGGGAGCTTCTACGCCGGAAGCCTCCCGGGAGACGAAGGTCGTGACCCGACGCTCGAGCCGCTCGCCACGGCGTATGAGGTGCCGGCGTTTTCCATCGACGCGCTCCCCTACCCCAACGACCCGACGGTAGCCCCGTTCACGGGACTGACGCCGGCCGAGGCAGAGAAGAAGTGCGCCGAACGGAGCGAGCGACTCTGCTCGGAGCTCGAGTGGGAGCGGGCCTGTCGAGGTCCTGCGGGTGACGCCTTCAGCGCCGGACCAAGCTGGGATCCGAGCTGCACCGAGACGCCCGACAAGTGCATTTCCGGCTTCGGCGTTCGCATGATCGGCTCTTCGCTGCAGGAGTGGACGAGCTCGACCTTGGCGATCGAGGGCAAAGGCACGAAGGGGATCGTCAAAGGCGCCTGGGCCTCGGCGGCGCCGGCAGCGCATCGTTGTGCGGCCAGGCACATCGCCGACGGACACTCCGCGAGCAAGATGATCGGCTTCCGTTGCTGCAGCGGCACCGGCGCGACGGGCGTGAAAATGCCGGAAATTACCGCGGTTCCGACGTATCGCAAGGGAGCGATGACGGCGAGCCGTCTGGCCGAGATCTTCGCCGAGACGCCCGAGCTGGCGCGCATCCGGAGCATGCCGCGCTTCTTCAAAGACACCGAACTGGCGCCCATCTTCGACAAGTCGAAGGGACAGCCGAGCGGGTGGAACCTGACGACAGAGCCGATCTTGTGGAGCCCAGAGCCGGGTGAAGAGCTCCTCGTGCTCACCGGGCGGAGCAAAGGGGGCGCCTTCGTCCTCGCGCTGCACGTGCTCCCCGGCGACAAATACCGCCTCGCCTCGTCGCTGGTGTTCGCCAACGAGCAGGGGCCGATCGTCCTCGCGTACCAAGGGAACCTGAAGAAGGAGATCCTCTGGTCGATGTGCTGGGGGTGCGCGGGTGAAGGTGGGGCGATCACCTACCGCGACGATCATCGCGTGGTCATCGTCCAGCGCTGACGCACTCGCCCGATGGCGGTATCGCGAGCCGGAAAAGTCCGCTTCACTGATCGGGTGCAACGTCGGTTCGTCATCGCGGGGAGTTGTGTCGCCTTCCTCGCGGTCGCGAGCGCGTGCGGTGCGTCCGCCGACACGGAAGAGCTTCCCGACACTGCGATGACGCCTTCATCACCGCCCCATCGCGTGCCGGAAGTGCGTGAAGGGCCTGCCGACGTCGGTGCCGAAGATGTCGAACCACTCGAAGAAATAGGCACCCCCGACACGTACCTGGGACCGATTGGCCACTGCCTCAACGACGGCTTCGATTGGACCTGCCGCGCCGGCCGCACCTGCACGTTCACTGGCCACTGCACCCCCGCCGATGCCGGTGCGAGCTCGGCCGGCTCGGAGCCGTGCGGCCTCATCTTCTGCGATCGAGCCTATTGCCGCTGCCGAAGTGCATCTGCGAGCCTCTGCGATTGTGAATAGCGGGAATGACTCGAGGTGGCTCCGGGTTGCGACGCCACGCATGGCAAGGCGCATCAGCACAGCTATCGTCGCTCTCCTGACGCTCGGCGGGTGCATCCAGTACCAACCGGGCGGGCTCGCGACGCGACGGCGAACGTACGCGTCGGTTCGAACCGTCGGGTGCCTCGACGTCGCGGTCGAGATCCTCGCGCATCCCGACGTCGACAAGGGCAGTCC
The DNA here is from genome assembly GCA_025363655.1 of Deltaproteobacteria bacterium. GTDB lineage: Bacteria > Myxococcota_A > Polyangia > Polyangiales > JADJMO01 > JANYDK01. Next base: position 57,141 of record JANYDK010000115.1, read on the forward strand.
GGTCGTCGACGTCAATTTCGGCAACGTCTGCCACGAGGGCGTCACCGTCGACCTCTCGAAGCTCGACGTCACGGCGAGCTACGCGAGCTCACCGGCGATGCATCGGCTGCGACCATACGATCCTCGCCACGAAATCGACGGACGCCTCCTCTACCCCGTCTGGACGGGCCACGAAGCGATCGAATTCGACCCTGAGATCACGGCCGATCATGAGCCGACACGGGTGTGCGTCGACGTTTCGCGGATCGTCCCTTCGCCATCGCAAGCGCCGCCGATGTGCTTTCGCTGGAACGCGACCTATCGCGCGCTCGTGCCGGAAGAGAGGGGCACGTGATCGCCGCCGCATCGCTCCTCCTCGCGTCGCATACGTACGTGCCTTACTGCCCGCCCGGCGCCGTCGTCGGCCGCAACGAGTGCGCGACGTATGGACGATGGTCGCTCCCCGACTGGATGCCGCGCATCACCTGGAGCGTCGGCGTCGCCTATCGCACGTTCGCCTTCGATCACCCGACGGTACAAGCGGGCAAGGGCGTGACCGGCCCGGCGCCGACGATCGATCCCGATGCCTTCGTCGGCAGCCGGATGACGCTCGTCGGCTTCGAGCTGCAGCCGGTGCGCTTCTTCGTCGCCGGCCCGTTCTACATGGGTCCCGACATCATCGTCGGTCCGACGTTCCTCACCGGCCAGAAGCCGAACGCGCCCGGCGGTTCGACGGGATTCGGCCTCCAGGGCGGGCTTCGAAGTGGCGTCGCGATTCAGGGCAACGACGTGAGCGTCGGTCTCGAGGTCGTGGTCGGCGGTCGCGTCGCTGCGCTCTCGAGCAGTGGCTATCAGATTCAACGCGCCAATTGGCTCGTCGAGCCGCGCCTGCGCCTCGACTTCTGGACCTCCCCCTACGTCAGCCTCGGTGGCTACGCGGCGGCGAACCTCACCGATCTGCCGAGCTACGGCGGCGGGCTCGACGTCACGTTGCACCTGCTCCCCTTCGACTGGACGCCTCCCTGATCCACGCCCAGGGTGGCGACGATGCTGCGAGCCGCCGCCGTGCTCTTCGACATGGATGGGTTGCTCGTCGACTCCGAACCGCTCTGGGCCGAGGTCGAGCGTGACTTCGCGCGGGTGCGCGGTGGTGAATTCACCGAGGAAATGGCGCGAAATTGCGTCGGCAAAGGGCTCCTCAACACGCTCCTGGTGATGCGCGATGCCTTCGGCTTCACCGTCGATCCGGTGGCCGACACCGAAGAGATCCTCTCCCGCTTCATCGCCCGCGTCGGTGATCTTTCGCTGAAGAAGGGCGCGCTCGCGTTCCTCGACGCGGCAGCATCGAAGGTGCCGATCGCGATCGGTTCCTCGTCGGCGCGGCGGCTCGTCGAGGCGACGCTGGGGCGCTTCGAGCTGATGGCGCGCTTCTCGGCGATCGTCTGTGGTGACGACGTCGCGCATCCGAAGCCGGCGCCCGACATCTGGCTCGAAGCGTCACGTCAGCTGCGCGTACCGATCGAGCGCTGCCTCGTCCTCGAAGACTCTCTCGCGGGATGCGTCGCGGGCCGCGCTGCCGGCGCGCAAATCATCGCCGTGCCCGAGTCGTCACCCGAGCGATTCGTAGCGCATGCCGACCACGTCTGCGTCGATCTCGAAGAAGCGCTTCGGCTCGTGGTCTTTCAAAAATAGGGTGTTTCAGCCGACGCCGTCGAGAACCTGCGTGACGAGCAACGCCGCGTCGGCCTCGGTCACCTCGTCGTGGGTGACGCCGCTCGGCGTGAGGACCACCGTGCAACCGACGCGCGGACATCGACCTAGGCAGCCCGTCTTCGTCAGCCACACCGTGCTGTACGCGTTCCGTCGACCGATCTCGGCGAGCACGGCGTCATGCACGCGCACGCCGTCCGCACCACATCCACGGCCGAGCGGATTGGTTGCCTCGCGCGCGTTGGTGCAGACGAGGACGCGCTTGCGGAGGCTGAGGGTCTTCACCTCGAAGTCCCTCGCGTGCGCTCGTGTCGCTCGAGGAGATACCAACCGGCCAGCACCAGGGCGTGATGGATTTCCCCGCGATCGATCGCCGCCTCGACCTCGGGGCGCGTGAGCACCACCAGCTCGCAGTCCTCGAGGTCGTCGAGGCGCTGGCCTTCGCGGTGGGGCGTGCAACCGTAGGCGACGTAACAATGAAGCTGATTTCCCTGCATCGCCGGGTTCGGAGCGAGCGCGCCGAGGGAGACGATTTCCTTCGCCTCGTACCCGGTCTCCTCACGCAGCTCACGACGCGCGGCCGCGAGCGGATCTTCGCCCGGGTCGACGAGGCCGCCGGGGATCTCGAGCGAAGGCGCGTTGGTGCCGAAGCGATGCTGACGGACGAAGAGCAGCTCTCCCGCCTCGGTGAAGGCGACGACGTTGCACCAGTCGGGGGTCTCGAAGGTGAAGACGGGACGAGCGTCGCCATCGTCGCGTCGCACCTCGTACTGACGAATCGCGTAGACGTGGAACTGGGCCACGGTGAGACCTTCGCTGCGCGTCCATCGAGCCATTCGGCAGCCGTAGCACGTCCGTGCAGCGGCCAAATCTCATCGAATGCTTATGCATCCCCCGTCGCGCGCCGGATCCTGGTAGCTCGCGCTCCATGGAACGGCCGCTCATTCTCTGCGCCAACGACGACGGCATCTTCTCGCGCGGCCTCGGTGCAGTGGCCGACGCGCTCTCCCGCATCGCGCGCGTGGTGGTGGTCGCGCCCGAGACCGAGCAGAGCGCGATGAGTCACTCGCTGACGCTGCATCGCCCCCTTCGCCTACGTCGCGTCGCCGAAGATCGATATGCGCTCGACGGCACGCCGGCCGACTGCGTGTATCTGGCGTTGCATCTCGGGGAGCGAGGCGACGGACCGGAGGGGACGATACCCCGCGTTCTGCCGCGCAAGCCCGACCTGGTGGTGAGCGGCATCAATCGCGGCATCAACCTCGGACAGGACGTCTTCTACAGCGGCACCGTCGCCGCCGCGCGCGAGGGTGCACTTCGCGGCGTGCCCTCGATCGCCGTCTCGGTCGACACCAGCGTCGACGAGCTAGGCGTCTACTCGTACGAGCCTGCGCACGTCGCCGAGCTGACCGTGACGCTCGCGCAGCGGCTCCTCGCGCAGCCGCTGCCGACGAAGGCGATGCTCCTCAACGTCAACGCGCCCGTCGGACCGATCAAGGGCGTTCGTCGCACGCGCCTCGGCACGCGTCTCTGGACGGAGAAGGTCGACGCGCGCATCGACCCGCGCGGCCGCCCTTACTTTTGGATTGGCGGCAAAGGCGTCGCGCACGATCAAATCGCGGGCAGCGACACCGAAGCGTTCGACGCCGGTTTCGCCTCGGTCACCGCGCTCCAGCTCGATCTCTCGCGCTACGACGACGTGGCGACGGCTCTCGTCGAGTCGGTCATCAGCGGCATCTGAGCGGCAGCCGAGCGACGACAGACGACAAAAAAGGGACGGGCCGCACTGCGCGGCCCGTTCACACGATGTGTCGACTGCTCAGGCAGTGGTGCTCTGCGCCTCGGCGATGCGACGGACGTTGAGCGCCTGGAGACCCTTCGGCCCCTCCTTGATCTCGAACTCGACCGTGTCGTTCTCGAAGAGCTGCTTGCGCCCCTCGCCCTCGATCTGGGTGTAGTGAACGAAGACGTCGGGTCCGTCGGTTTGCTTGATGAACCCGAAACCCTTGTCGTTGTAGAACCGCTTCACCTTACCGATCGCCATGGCGAACCTCACATCGTTCGTACGAAGACACGTTGTCTTCACTGGGAGGCGCTGACCTCGACTGCATCGCGCCAACTCGGGGACCCGCAACGTCGCGCGACCCGAGCACTCCTCACGGGAGCGGCGGCAACGTAGACGCGCGAGACACCCTTGGTCAACCCACATGATCCAGTAAGTTTCGGCCGTGCGCGATCGCATGGAATGCGCGGAAAAATCCGCGCCTTCAGCGAGAAAGTCGGGCCTCGGGTTTGGCCTCCGCTGGGTTCTCCGTATACTGGAGTTTCGGTTTTCGCCGCGGCGGAGGCCGACACGAAAGGAGAGGCGCGAGGGATGAACCTGAAGAAATCGCTCTTCCTCCTCCCCAACATCATCACGCTCGCCAGCATTTTCTGCGGGTTCGATGCCATTCGCATCGCAGCGGAAGCGCGGGGCGACGTCGACTTCTGGCACGCTGCGTTGCTCCTCATCTTCGCCATGTTCTTCGACACGCTCGACGGCCGGGTGGCCCGCGCGACGAAGACCCAGAGCGCCTTCGGCCTCCAAATCGACTCGCTCGCCGACGTCATCTCCTTCGGCGTCGCCCCGGCGATCCTCGTCTACAAGTGGTCGCTCCATCAGCTCGGCGAGCTCGGGTTCTTCTTCTCGTTCCTCTTCGCCGCCGCCGGCGCCGTCCGCCTCGCGCGCTTCAACGTGCTCTCGATGCGCGAAAAGGGCGCTCCCGCGAAGCCGGGCAAGTACATCGTCGGCCTGCCGATCCCCGGCGCCGCCGGCATCCTCATCGCGCTCGTCGTCGCGAACCACGCTGCCGCCGCCGACATCAACTCGCGTCGCTACGCCTACGTGCTCCTCGCGGTGGTCATCGCGCTCAGCGGCTTCATGGTCTCGACCATCAAGTTCCGCTCGTTCAAGGACATCAAGCTCAACGCCCGCACCGGCGCGCTCGTGGCGTTCATCATCGCCTCTTCGGCCGCCGTCAGCGCGTACACCAAGCCCGCGTTCGTGCTGCTCTGGCTGCTCGGCTGCTACATCATGCTCGGCGTCGTCGAGACGCTCCTGGCGATGCCCAAGGCCCTCGCGCTGCGCCGCGCTGCCCGTCGCGAAGCCCGCATCTCGATCACCAGCGGCAACTGAGCTCCCGACTACCCGCGTCGACGACGGCGGCGCGTCCTGCTACACCCGCCGGCTCACGCTTCGGAGGTTCTTCATGTCGCAGCGGCGTTTCGCTTGGCTTCTCGGCTCCATCGGTCTCACTGCCTTCCTCGTCGGCTGCCGAGGCGACGCGTCGTCGAGCAGCTCGCCCACGGAGGGCACGGGAGGTGCGGGAGGCGCGGCGCAGCTCACGTCGGTGAACGATGGAGCGACGAAGCATGGGGTGGAGCTCCTGCGCGCGACGAAGAGCTTCCAGGTCCCGGCGGTGCCCGGAATCAAGGCCCACGCGATGCTGAATGCGTCGCCGGTGGTGTCGTTCGTCGTCGAGAATTCCGACACGCCCAACGCCACGCTCCTCGCGCTGACGAAGGCGCCGCAGCGTCACCAACCGAGCATCTCGGTGCGTCTCCCCACGATCGCCAATGGCGCTGTCGCCATCGAGAGCCAGGGGATGCGCATCACGCTGCAACCACGCGGCTTCTCTGCGGTGCACCTCGAGTGGGCCGAGCGCATCGCCATCTATCCCAATGCGATCGAGAGCGAAGCCGGCACGCACGTCTTCCGCCGCGTCGACGACGAGGGCGTCGAAGACTTCTTCCAAGTGCCGACCGAGCGCGACGTGCTCTCGTACACCTACGACGTGACGATGAGCGGCGTCGCCGGCCTGCGATTGGTCAGCGGCTCGCTCGAGCTCCTCGACGCTGGAGGCGCGCCGCGCATCGCGGCACCGACGCCCTGGCTCGTCGACAAGAACGGCGTGCGCCGTCTCGGCAAACTCAGCGTGAGTGGCTGCAACTACGACACCGACCCGAGCGGCCCTTGGGGCCGTCCGGTGACCGCGCCCGGGGCCACGACCTGCACCGTGACTGCGTCGATCGACGGCAAGGGCCTCGCGTATCCGGTGCTCGTCGATCCGGCGTGGCGCGGAACCTTCGGGACCAAGCAATCGCACGCCTACCATCACCTCTTCCTCCTCCCGGCGGGGGCCAAAGACGCGGGCAAGGTGCTGCTCGTCGGCGGCACGGGAAGCGCGCCGCAGACGACCGAGCTCTTCGACCCCGCCACGAACTCGTGGGCGTCCTCGACCGACATCTCCGGGAGCATCGATTTCGGTGCGGGCAATGGCGCCGCGATGTTGCCGGATGGCACCGTCGTGGTCGGCGGTGGCATTCCCGCGACGGGCTCGTCGCCGTTGAGCGCGCGAGCCAGCGTCGTTCGCCGCAACCCGGCGACCGCGGCTTGGTCGACTGCGGCCGCGCTCGGCGTGGGTCGCGCGTTCCACACGTTCGTGGCGGTCAAAGTTGGGGGCAAGGATCAGATCCTCGCTGCGGGCGGGCAGCCGAAAGACTCCCTCTCCAGCACGTCGGGCGCGTACAAGTCGGCCGAGCTCTACGACCCGGGTGTCGACGGCTGGAAGGGCATCACCGGCGGGATGGGCACTGCTCACACCCAAGCCGGTGCGGCGGTCCTCTCGTCGGGCAAGGTGGTCATCGGCGGCGGGTATACGACCAGCAGCTTCGACTCGATTTCTGCAGGCGAAGTCTTCGATCCGGCCACGTCGACGTTTTCGGCGTCACCGGCGATGAAAGACAACCGCGCCGGCGCGATCGTCGTCCCGCTGAAGACGGGCGGCGCGATGGTCTTCGGCGGCATCAATTTCGGCGGCGACGAGCTCGGGACCATCGAGTACTTCGACGGCACCGCGTTCAACACGCTGACGGCGACCTTGGCGCAACCGACGGCGTTCGGTGCAGGCGTGCAGATCGACGACGGCCGCGTCCTCGTCACTGGCGGGCAGCTCGACGACAAGACGACGGGCGACACCTCGGCGCTCGATTCTGCCGCGCTCTTCTCCCCGGGCACCGATCCCAAGACCGGCACGGTGGTCGACACGGCTGCGATGGCGACGCCGCGGCGCTTTCACGCGATGCTGAACATGCCGGGCGCCGGCGTGCTCGCGGTCGGCGGCGACAACGGCTCCAGCGAAGTCGGGCTGCCCGAGATCTTCGACACCACCGTCGGCGGCGCGTGCACCACGACCTGCCCGGCAGGACTATTCTGCACGGAAGGAGTCTGCTGCACCTCGGCGTCGTGTCCCGAAGGCCAGACCTGCAAGGCGCCCGGACACGAGGGCATCTGCGCGAAGCCGAAGGGCACGACCTGCACCGGCAGCGGCGAGTGCGCTACCGGTCATTGCACCGACGGCGTCTGCTGCGACGCGGCCTGCAACACCGAGTGCCGCTCCTGCAACGTGCCGGGCAAGGTCGGTAGCTGTACCATCGCGCCGCTCGGCAGCGACCCCGGCGGCAAGTGCGCGGCGAGCGTCGGTGGCGACCCGGTTTGCGGCACCGTCTGCGGTTCATCTGGTTCGTGCGATTACGATCCGCCGGACGGCACGCCCTGCGGCGCGAGCGCGGTCGACTCCGGCCCCGACACCGGCAAGTTCTGCGATCGCAGCGCCTGCAATTTCGGCTTCTGCGACAAGGTCACGTACGACTGCGGTCTCACCTGCACCACCTCGGTGAGCTGCAACGAGGCGACGAGGACCTGCACCCCGACATCGTCGGGCATCAAGCCGGGATTCTGCGTCATCGACAGCGCGTGCTGGGCGTACGGCGACATCGACCCGAAGGACAAGTGCCACTTCTGCGATCCGCCGACGTCGAAGACCGCGTGGTCGGATGCGTGCAAGGATGGCGGAGTCGAGGACACGGGGACGGATGTTGCCGATACCGGGACCAAGGCCGATACCGGAACGACAGCCGACACCGGAACGACTGCAGATACGGGAACTGTCTTCGATACGGGCGCCGGTGGAACCGATGCTTCGGTCGATGATGCGGGTGGATCGGATTTGCCGACGGCTTCGTCGTGCGGATGCGAAGTGCCGGGGAGTGAGCGTGGGCGGGCTGGAACGGCTGGGCTCGCTGCGCTGGGTCTCGCCATCGCCGCCGTCGCCGTTCGGCGGCGTCGCGGAGTCTGACTCGCTCCACCCCGCGCGAAGCTTCTCACGCCAAGCCCACCCGCGCATCTTGCACCAACCGATCGCACGCACGTGACGCGATCGCGAGCATCGTCAGCGTCGGGTTCTGCGAGCCCTGCGAGACGAAACACGCTCCATCGAGGACGAGCAGGTTCGGGATCTCCCAGCAGCGGTTGAACGGATCGAGGAACGACGTACGCCGATCGCTTCCCATGCGCGCGGTGCCGACCTCGTGCACTGCCGCGCCCGGCTCGGAGAGCACCGCGGGAACGTCGTTACGCTCGCAGCCCGCCGCGCGGAGCATCGCCTCGCACTCGGCGCGCGCGTGTTCGGCCATCGCCCGCTCGTTGTCGCCCCAGGCCGTCTCCACACGCACGCACGGCAGCCCCCAACGATCGCGTAGGTCACGATCGAGGACGACGCGGCTATCCGCCCGCGGAAGCATCTCGCAGACCGCCACGAGCTCGCACGTGTCCCCGTAGAGGAGGGTCTGCACGCCGTACCCGCGCAGGAAGGGTGCGTGCACACCGTCGCGATTGACGAAGCGGGGCATGGTGAGGAAGATCGGCTCGCGTGGCGCAGGCTCGCCCCGGATCGTGCCCGTCACCGGACCGAGGCGCGGGTGATCCATCAGGTAGCGCCCGAGCACGCCCGCCGCGTCGCCGAGCCCGGTTGGAAACTCGGGGGTGGCAGAGGCCATGAGCAGGCGCGCGCTCTCGATCGCCGAGGCGCAGAGGAGCAGGCGATGTCCGCGCGCCTCCACGGTGCGCCCCGTGCGGGTGTCGACGAACGTGACGCCGGTCGTACGGCGAGTGCGCGCGTCGAACGACACGTTGCAGGCAAGCGCGTCGGTGCGAAGCGTGAGCAGGCCCGTGGCCTCGGCGTCGGCGAGCGGATCACGTGGGCCGGGGCTGCGCCGCGGGATGACACGACGACCGGCGAACGCCGCCTCGATCGCGCGCGCGATTCGCCTCGGCGTACCTTCGAGCGGAGTCTCTTCCGAGTAGATCGAGTCAGGGAGCTGCGGCAGCCGTTCGCGCGTGCCGGTCATCCCGCGATAACGCTCGACGCGCTCGTAGTGTGGGACGAGCGCGTCGTAGTCGAAGGGCCAGCGCGCACCGAAGCCATCGCGCACCGGCGCTTCGAAGTCTTCGGGCGACATCCGATAGAACTGTCGACCATGGCCGCGCACGCCGACGCGACCTCCGACCTGCCGCACGCGAATCCAGGTGAAGGGCGCGTCCTTCGGCGCCGCGTACGGGTTGTCGACGTCGTCGATGAACGCGTCGGGATTGCCCGCCCAGGCATAGCTCGTCGACTGCACGGGCTGCCGCGCGACCGCGAAGACGTCTTCTTCCACGCGAAAACCGAGCTTTCGCCGGGCGCGGCGCGCGAGGTCGCGGAGGCACGACGTCGTCCGCGAAGGTCCCGCCTCGAGGAGGAGGACGCGATGGCCGGCCTCGGTGAGCGCCTTCGCTGCCCATGAGCCGGTCGCGCCGGAGCCGACGATCACAGCGTCGTAAATCTCGGAGCACCTCATGCGTGCGACTCCAACGCACGCACGGCCCAGCGCGCGGCGGCCTGCATTCCCTCCGCGAACTGCACGCGCGGCGACCACCCGAGCACCTCGCGCGCTTTGCCGATCGGGAGATCGTGCGTGCACCGCTGGAGCGCGACGAGCATGGGCTCGGGCGTCACCGACTCAGGACGTGAGCGCGAAGGTGAGGGCGGCGAGACAGGCTGAGGCGTGGGGATCCTGCGCGCGAGCAGCCGATCGAGGTGACGGCGCATCGGACGCGGCGCGCAATCAGCGAGCTCTTCGAGGACCACCGACTTGCGCAGCGGATCGAGGAAGCGCTGTCGCAAGGTGGGCTGCGGAGACGGCGGCGAGACGCGCGCGATCGCGTCGAGCGGACACCCGAGCGCGTCCGCGAGGGGCCGATAGAAGTCGAGCCACGAGGTGCGCTCACCGTCGCCGAGGAGGAACACTTCACCAGCCACCCCCGGCGCATCCAGAGCGTTCGACACGGCGTGGACGACGTCGTCGACATGAATCGCGTCGCACACGCCCGCGCCGTCGTCGACGAGGTAACCGGCACCCTCGACGAGATCGCGCGCCACCCGCTCGACCCAGTACGCGCGCGGGCCGTACACGATTTGCGGGCGCAACACGACGACGTCGAGCGCACGTCCCCGCCCGAAGGAGAGCCGGCGCTCGGCGCGAATCTTCGCGTCGTTGTAGGCGAAGGCATGGCCGAGCCGCAGCGGCGCGCGCTCGTCGGTGCCCTCGCGCGGGGCCTGACCGTGCACCGCCGCGCTTCCGAGATAGATCACGCGGCGCACCCCGGCAGCGAGCGCAGCATCCCGCGCTGCAGCGGCCGAGCGCACGAGAGTCTCGGGATCACCGTTCACCACGTGCACGATCGCGTCGCAGCCCAAGAACGCTCGATAAAGCGCGACAGGGTCACACGCATCGGCGAGCTTCGTCTCGCACGAGGGCACTGCCGCGGAGTTCGAAGGCGCGCGACGGACGATCGCCCGGACGCGGCGCCCCTCGCTCACGAACATCTCGACCGCACGCGCGCCGATGAAGCCGTGCGCGCCGAGGATGGCGATCGAACGCTCCCTCGTCATCAAGACGATCGTGCACCGATTCGGCGCGATCGGCGCGTGGCAATTGATCGCAGAACGCGAGCGAACTACGGCGACATTTCGCCGCGCGCGATCGCATTCGCGCGCAGGAGAATTCGCTGATTACTCGCTCGCGCCGCGCAGCGCTGCGAGCACGTTCAAGTCCTCCAGCGTCGACGTGTCGCCCTTGGACTCGACACCACTCGCCAGGTCTTTCAAAAGCCGCCGCATGATTTTGCCGCTGCGCGTCTTCGGAAGCGCACCGGCGAAGCGAAGGCCGTCGGGCCTGGCGAACTTGCCGATCTCTTTGCTCACGTGATCGAGCAATTGCTTACGAAGTGCGTCGGTCGGCTCGATCCCCGACTTGAGCGTGACGAAGACGACGAGCGCCTGTCCCTTCAAATCGTCGGGACGACCGACCGCCGCGGCCTCGGCGACGGAAGGATGCGAGACCAGCGCGCTCTCGATTTCAGCGGTGCCGATGCGATGTCCGGCGACGTTGAGGACGTCGTCGATGCGGCCGACGACCCAGAAATAGCCGTCCTCGTCTTTGCGCGCGCCGTCGCCCGTCGTGTAGACGTGCGGCACGTCGGACCAGTACGCGGTCTTGAAGCGTTCGTCGTCGCCCCAGATCGTGCGCAGCATCGACGGTGACGGACCGGCGAGGATGAGCTTGCCGCCGGCGTTGGCGGCGACCTCGTTGCCCTCTTGATCGACGACCTTCGGATGGATGCCGAAGAAGGGAAGCCCCGCGCTCCCTGGCTTGGCGTCGACGGCGCCGGGCAGCGTGGTGATCGCGATCGAGCCCGTCTCCGTTTGCCACCAGGTATCGACGATCGGGCAGCGACCTCCACCGATCACGCGGTGATACCAAAGCCATGCCTCCGGATTGATCGGCTCACCGACCGTGCCGAGGAGTCGCAGCGAGCTCATGTCGTGCTTCTGGGGCCACTCTTCGCCGGTGCGGATGAAGGCGCGAATCGCCGTCGGCGCCGTGTAGAGGATGCTCACGCGGTGACGCTCGATGATGTCCCAGAGTCGATCGGGCTCCGGAAAGTTCGGCGCGCCCTCGAACATGATGCACGTCGCGCCGGTCGCCAGAGGTCCATAAGCAATGTATGAATGCCCGGTGACCCAGCCGACGTCGGCGGTGCAGAAGAAGAGGTCGCTCGGCTTGAGATCGAAGACGTATCGGCACGTCAGGTGGGCGCCGAGGATGTAGCCGCCGGTGGTGTGGAGGACGCCCTTCGGCTTGCCGGTCGAGCCCGACGTGTAGAGGACGAAGAGCGAATGCTCGGCGGGAAGCGCGACCGCGTCACCTTCGCCGGCGGCGAATTTCCCGTCCCCTTTGCTGGTGAAGCGGACGAGGCGTTTGCCCTTCATCATCGTCGGCGACGCCGTCTCGTCGTAGTCCTCTTCGCCGAGCGAGAAGCGCTTCTGAAAGGCAGCGTCGTCCATCGCCGCGTGATCGGGACGGCGCGCGTGGACGATGACGGTGGCGATCGTCGGGCACTGTTCGACCGCTGCTTTGGCGGCTTCCCAGAGCTTCACCTCGTTGCCGCGTCGGTAGCTCATGTCCTGCGTCACGAGCGCCTTGGCGCCGCAGTCGATGATTCGATCGCGGAGCGCATCGGAGGCGAACCCGCCGAAGACGACGGTGTGCGGCGCCCCGATGCGTGCACAGGCGAGCATCGCCACCACCACCTCGGGGACCATGCCCATGTAGATGGCGACGCGATCGCCCTTCTCGATGCCATTGCGGCGAAGCTTGGCGGCGAGACGCACCACACGATCGTGGAGCTGCGCGTAGGTGAGCGTGACGATCTCGGGCTGCCCTTGCGCATCGAAGGGCTCGCCTTCCCAAACCAGCGCCGCCTTCTGCCAGTTGGCCGTCCCCTTCCAACGATCCAAGCAGCACTCCGACGCGTTGAGCTCGCCGTCCTCGAACCACTTGGCGTGCGGCTCTCTCCATTCGAGCGCCTTGGTCGGGGCCGTGCGCCACGGAAGCGCCTTCGCCTGCTCGAGCCAGAAGCCGTTCGGATCGTCGATCGAGCGCTTCCACAGCGCCTCGTACTCGGCGCGGCTCTTCACCTCGGCGCCAGCGCGGAACTCGTCCGAGGGAGTGAAGCGACGCGACTCCTTCGAGACGCTCTGAATCGAACCGGTCGTGTTCTCGCTCATGCGCGGCGAGATACCGCGTCCACGTAGGGGGCTGAAGTGGCCTTTTTTTCGAGGGGATCGGCGCCGTGCGTCATGGGGCGACGGTGCTGTCCCAAACCGCGTCAGCCCAGGCGGCGCCGCCGTCCAAGCTCGGATGGATGCCGTCCGGCTGTCGCTCGAGCTTGAGGTGTTGCGAGTCGAAGAAGAGGCAGGGCGACGAGTTGTCGCGCTCGTCCTCGACGATGCCCTTCTGCGTCTTCCACACCGGCGGACCGATCCAGACGCACGGACGACCGGCGAGCTTCTCGACGATGGCCCGGATGTACTCGGGCGCCTTCTTGTCCTTGAAGTAGACCTCGTTGGCGCCGATGGTGATGAAGACGACGTCTGGCTTGTGCTTGAAGAGCAAGTTGCCGAGACGCTCGGATTCAGCCCACTTCTTGGTGTTCGAGCTCGACCAGTGGTTCTCCTCGTAGGTCGCGCCACGCGCCTTCGCCAGCTTCTCCATCCGCTGACCGAGCCCAGCGACGACCATCGAGTCGCCGAAGAGGAAGATCTTGGTCCCGGCGCCGATGGTGATTTTCGGCACCGAAGAGGCCGAAGCCGACGCCGAGACGGACGCTGAAGCGATCACCGACGCTGATGGCGCAGTGACCATCTCGGATGCCGAGGGCGAAGCCGAAGAAGCGGAAGCGATCGTCGCGACGCTCGTGCTGCTCGGCGATGGGACCGGCAATGGATTCGGCGGCGGAGGCGACGATGCGCACGCGACGAAGACGCCGACGAGGAGGCCGGCGCCGACCGTCAGTCCTCCGCGAAGCGCGATCACGGCTTGACGAACTTGAGGACGAAGCGATCGCTCTTGCCGCGTTTTTCCCCGGCCTTCATCGGCGAGGCGTTCCAATCGCGGGCATCGTCGGGGTTGCGCATGAAGCTGGCGTCGGCGGCGAGGACGAAGCCGGCGGCGGTGATCTCCTCGCGCACCACCTTCTCCTCGATGCGATGGAGCGACAGCGCTTCGGTGGTGCCGGTCCCCGGACGACCGCTGTGATCGACGATGCCGTAGACGCCGCCCTTCTTCAGCGACTTGAAGATCGACGCGTTCATCTTCGCGCGGTCGGTCTCGAGCCAAACGGTGTCGTGATAGAAGAGCACGAAGAGCACCGCGTCGAGATCGTGCGCCTCGGCCGGCAGCGGATCTTCCAGCTCGCGGTCGACGCGGACGACGAGCTTGTTCACCGGCTTCGCGAGGCGCGCAGCCCAGCCTTTTTCCGCGAATTTCTCGAGGACGAACTTGTCGTTCTCTCCATAGACGACGCCGCTGGGTGCCACCGCACGTGCGAGGAGCTCGGTGGTGTACCCGAAGCCGACGACGAGCTCGGCGACGTGTTGACCGGGCACGATGCCGAAGAACGCGAGCGTCTCCGCGGGGTGACGACCGGCGTCGAGCTTGGTGTCTTCCGCGTCGCGATCGGCAGCGCCGACGACGGCTGCGATCGCCGGCGAGACGTCGACATTGGTGACGTGCGTCGGCTCGGGTGAGCCGGTCGCAGTGGAGCTCGAGCTCGCCGGCGCGCCATTCGTCGCCACCGGAGCCTTCGCGCCACTGCACGCGACGAGCAGCGAGAGACCCGCGAGCCAGGACATCGTTCGCATTCGCATCGTTCGCATGACGACCGCGTACCGCTTCCTTCGAGGCGACGGAAGGCGTCAGTCCGTCGTGCGACGGCGCTTGGTCTTCGGTCTCGTCGGCGGCACCGAGGGCGGCTTGGCCCGCTGTTTCGCCTGCTCTTCTTCGACGACTTGGCGCAGCGTCGGCAAGAGCATCTTGCGACGCACGAGGACGACGAGCTGTTCGGAGAGCTTGGTCGCCGCCTCGGTGAGCGCTGGAAGATTCTTCCCCGCGCGCGGCACGACGCCCTCGCGAAACATCTCCAGCTCGGTGCGCACGAGCTCGCGAATGGCGCGCACGTAATTCTCGACGATGTCGGGCGGGAGCATCTCCTTCGTGATCCCCGCTTTGCGCGAGGCGCCGAGGGTGCGAAGCAGCGTCAGGTCGTCTCCAGAGAAGCGCTCGTCGTCGTCTTCGCCCTTCGGCGTCACCAGCCCGACCCCGACGAAGAAATCGAGCTGCGCCGCCGGCATTCCACTGGCCACCAGCTGCGCGCGCGTTCGCTCGTCGTGCGGCTCCATCTCGGTCAGCGCACGTTGAATCGCCGCGGCGGTCTCGCTGTCGACGTCCTCGGCCGAGCCCTCGAGCACTCCCTTGATCACCTTGAGCGGGAGAAAGTGCTTTCTTTGTAGCTCTTTGATCGTCTTGATGCGCTCGACCAACGCCGGGTCGTAGAACGCCATGTTGCGACTGGTGCGCACTCCGGGCTGGGGGAGCAGCCCCTCGCGAAGGTAGTGCTTGATGGTCGCCGCCGGCACGCCGCTCAGCTGCGCGAGCGTGGCCATCTTGAGGAGCCGTGGCGCCACCGGTGCCACTGGACGATCGCTGCGCGGCGGCGGACTCGGTAGTCGCGGCCGTTCGCTCTTCTTCTTCCGCAAGCGTCAACGCCCCTTGAAGACGGGCTTGCGCTTGGCGACGTACGCCGCGAGTCCTTCGCCGGCGTCGACCGAGTGAAAGAGCTCTGCCTGCAGCTCGCGCTCGAAGGCGAGCCCCGATTCGAGCGGCATCTCGCCGCCCGATTGCACCGCGCGCTTGATGCGACCGACCGCCAGCGACGCCTTCGCCGGCGGACAGAACTGCTGCGCGTAGGCGTAGATCTGCGAGAGGAACTCGTCGCGGCTCGGCGCGTCGAAGACGAGGTTGACGAGCCCGAGCTCGAGAGCCCGCTCGACGTCGAAGGTCTGGCCTTCGATCATCATGTGCATCGCGCGACCGCCGCCGAGGAGTCGCGTCAGCCGCTGCGTGCCTCCGGTGCCCGGCAGGACGCCGAGCGCGACCTCGGGGAGACCGATTTTTCCAGCGTCATGTTTGGCGATGCGAATGTCGCAGGCGAGCGCGACCTCGAAGCCGCCGCCGACGCAGTGCCCGTTGATGGCAGCGATGACCAGCTTCGGCGTCTGCTCGAGGCGCGAGAGCGTCTCGTTGGCGTGGAGGCAGAAATAATATTTGTAGGTCTGATCGACCTCCGAGAGCATGCGGATGTTGGCGCCCGCGCAGAAGAACTTCTCGCCGTGGCCGGTGAGGACGATGACGTGGACCTCGTTGTCGAAGCGGGCGTCGAGGACCGCCGCGTCGAGGTCTTTCATCATCTCGTGCGTGTAGGCGTTCATCGGCGGATCGTTCAACGTGATCGTCGCGACGCCGCCGTTCACCGCGTATTGGACGAGGTTCGTGGGCATGGGCCCGACGATAGTCGAATTTCCTCGGCTCCGTCACCGCCGTCTCGGCCGTCGCCGCCGGTCGCTCACGTGGTCGGTTCTGACGCGTCAGGCCAGTGCGAGAGGCCGACGAGGTTGCCGTCCGGGTCGTGAACATAAAGTGTATATGCACTCTCGCGCACCACCGGATGTCCGGCGGCGGCGAGCGCCTTTCGCAGCGGCTCGCGCTCCGAGACTTCGACGCACAGCGCCAAACAGTGATGCCCAGGTGCGAGCTCGGAGCGCCGGGCGCCTGTCGGCTCGGCAGCCCGCTCGACGGCGAGGAAAGCTCCACCCCCGAGCTCGAGCCAGATCGATCGCGGCGTGCCGTGATCATCGTCCCATCGACGAAGCACCGGCAATCCCAACACCTCGACGTAGAAGCGCTCGGCGCGTGCGAGCTCAGCGACGACGACGGCGAGGTGATGGACCGCGCGCGAAGACATGTACCGATGGAACCATGAGAGTCACGCGTACTCACGCCTTACGGAGCCGAACGATCAAGATTCGTCCGAAGGCCGGCCCGCTCGGGAGCGGGTTGATGCGCCAGGGCAGGCCGGGGAACCAGGCGCGCGAGTAGCCGCTCGCCTCGACGACGAAGCCGGCGTCCTTGGCGTGGTGCTCGAGGAGCCACATCGGCAGCGGCGTGATGTGTCCCTGCACGTCGGCCGAATACGGATCGCGCAGACGCCACGGGTGGTTGAAGAAGAGATCCCACTGCCCGCACGCCGCGAAGATCGCGCGCGAGAGGAGCGCGGTGATGTTCGGCGTGGAGACGATGGCGACGCCTCGCGGCTTGAGCACGCGCGCCAGCTCACGGAGAAAATACCTTGGATTTTCCAAGTGCTCGAGGATCTCGACGGCCATGGCCGCATCGAACGCGCCGTCGGCGAAGGGCCACGCGCCGTTGAGATCGGCGTCGACGAGCGGCACGCTGGCCTCGAACTGCGGCGTGTAGCGCTCGACCGCGGTGACGGTGTGCCCGAGCGCGAGCAGCTTCTCCGAGAGCTCGCCGCGTCCAGCCCCGAGATCGAGGACCTTGCTCGGCGGCGCACCCCCGAGGAGGGAAACGGCGACGTCGTGAGTGTCGGCGTAGGCACGAGGTCCCTTCTTCGTCAGCTTGGTGCGCGCCCACGCCCGCGCTCGCTCGAGCGCAGAGGTGACGTCGTGAAAAGAGGGTGAGGCGATCGATTGGGTGTTCATGAGATCCTCCCGAAGACTGCGAAGACATCTTCGCAAGGTGCGTACCGAGCGCGCGTGGCAGCGGCATCACGCGACGAACGAGCCTTGATTCTCCGCGCGTTTGCGATCGCGCACCTTCGAGCCCTGTGGCGATTCGGCGTCAGTTGGCGTCGCGCGCGCACGGTGCGAGAGGGCGCGACATCGACGGCGAACGTTGCGCGAGATACAAGTCGACGAGCATGCGCGTGCGGCCCGCTCGTCCCTCGATGTTCGCGCAAGCGATGATCGTCGCCGGGAAAGACCTCGCCATCGAGCGACGCACCGGCGAAATCGTCATCACCGGCGGCTTCTTCGGCGCGCTCCTCGCCATCCTCGCCTCCATCGCCTTCTACGCGGGTCCCGCGGGCTCGCATCTCCTCGCTCCCGGCGCGATTTGGATCGCCACCGCCTTCGCCGCGGTCCTCGCCCTCGGACGCACGTGGCAGCGCGAACGTGAAGAAGGCGCTCTCGACGCCCTCCTCGCCGGCCCCGTCTCCCGCGCCGCGGTCTTCTTCGGCAAGGCCATCGGCGTCGCCCTCTTCTTGATCGTGATCGAGCTGATCGTGGTCCCGATCGTCGCGCTACTCCTCCACCTCGATCTCGTGATGTACGGCGGCCCGATCGCGCTCCTGCTCTTGATGGCGACCATCGGCCTCGCCGCGAGCGGCACGCTGTTCGGCGCGATGACCGTCAGGACGCGCGCGAGAGAGCTGATCCTCGCTGCGGTGCTCTTTCCGCTCATCACGCCGACGCTGGTCGTCGGCGTCGCCGCCACGCGCGAGCTCCTCGATGGAGCCCACCTCGCCGACATCGTCGACTACTTCAAGCTACTGGGACTCTTCGACGTCTTGTTCGTCGCCGGCGGCGCTGCGATTTTCGGCAGCGTCATCGACTGAGCGAGAGGAACGCTCTCAGAGCTCGAACTCGCCCTTTTCGAGGAGATCACGCACGCGCCAGAGGAACGAATTGGCGGTCACGCCGTCGACGATGCGGTGGTCGTAGCTGAGCGCCATGTACATCACCGGGTGAATGGCGATGGTGTCCATGCCGCCGGCTTCGACGACGACGACGCGCTTCTTCATCTCGCCGATGCGGAGGATGCCGACGTTCGGTTGGTTGATGATTGCCCCGCCGAAGAGGTTGCCCTTGAGGCCGGGGTTGCTGACGCTGAAGCTGGCGCCGGACAAGTCGTCGGGGGTGAGCTTGCCGTCGCGCGCCTTGGTAGCCGCTTCGTCGATGGCCATCGCCACGCCGCGCACGTTGAGCGTGTCACAGCGCTTGATCACCGGAACGACGAGGCCGTCCTTGGTGTCGACGGCGACGCCGAGGTTGATGTCGCGGAGGACGACGTAGGAGTCGTCGAGCACTCGCGCGTTGACGCCCGGGTTCTCCTTGAGCGCGACCGCCGTGGCGTGGACCACGAAGGCGAGATAGGTGAGCCCGATACCCTGCTTTTTGTAGCGATCTTTGTGCTGATCGCGCAGGCGCACGGTGTTCTGCAGATCGACCTCGGCGACGGTGACGACCTGCGGCGAGACCTGCTTCGAGTAGACCATGTGCGCCGCGGTGAGGCGGCGACGGCGCGTGAAGGGGACGATCTGATCGCCCGGCTTCTCGACGTACGGCGGGACCTTGAAGGCGCCGAAGCCGACGTTGGGAATCGGCGGGACGTAGACGGCCTTGCCGTCGGCCATGGCGGCGTTGATCAGCTGCTGGAGCTCGCCGGCGCTGCCGCCGTTGACGGGACGACCCGCCGGTGCCGCGAGCGGAGCGGCTGCACGAAGGATGTCGTCGCGCGTGATGCGTCCGTGCTCACCCGAGCCAGTCAGCTGGCTCGCATCGAGCCCCGCTTCACGAGCGAGACGACGACTGTCGGGAGAGGCGAGCGGGCCACCGAAGGCCGATTTCGTCGTCGCGCCTGACGTGGCTGCGGCCGGAGATGCAGCAGCGGGGGCTACCTGAGGAGGAGCGGAAGCGGCGACCGGCGCACGGATCGGCACCGACGATGCAACCTTCGGGGTGACCGCCTTGCCATCGCCCGGCTCGAGGAGGCAGAGCACCGACTTCACCGGCACCACGCTGCCGAGCACGGCGACGATCTTGGTGACGACGCCGGTGGCCGGGGAAGGGATCTCCGAATCGGCCTTGTCGGTGGCGATTTCGAGGAGCGGCTGATCTTTGGTGACCGCGTCGCCCTCGTTCACGAGCCACTTGCTGATCGTCCCTTCGACGACGCTCTCGCCAAGCTGGGGAAGGGTGACTTCGATGGTCATTGGATCTGGCCTGCGTTCCTTCGTCGGGCTCGTTTTCCGTCGAAAAAGTCGAGCCGGGTGGTCGAGCTCCCCCCACACACGTGACTACGTGACCGTGAGGCCTGGTAGCTCGCTCGCGCAAGAGGCGCAATCCAAGCCCTTCGGCCGCAGACGACGCGATCTTCCCGCGCACGCGCTGCGCCTCCCCGGCGAAATGGGCCCAAATTCCTCGACGCACCGCCTTCTCCGGAGCGGCACGACGGTTGCTCATCGAATGACCGAACCACTGGGAAATTGAGCAAACGCATTTGGAGGGACGACCGTTGATTCTCTTGGTCGATGACGACGCGCGTTCGGCGCGCACGCTTGCACGGTTGCTACGCGAGGACGGCTTCTCGGTCGAGCTCGCGTCGGACGTCGCCATGGCCATCGCCCGCCTCGTCCGCGAGCCGATCCCCGACGCCTTGATCATCGACCTGCGCATGCCTCACGCCGATGGGTTCGCCGTCGCGCGCTACGCTCGTACACGTTGCGTGACGATGCCCGTCTTGATGGTCACCGGGTACCCCGAGGTCGCCTCGTGGGCAGAGCCCACGTTCGATCCGCCGGCGCTCATTCTCACCAAGCCCCTCAGCTACGAAGAGCTCACCGCGCGGCTGCGCATCGCGGGCGTGACGATCGCCGCCTGAAGGTCGGATTCACTGTATTTCATGGGATTTCACGGCCCCTGCGGCGGCGGCGACGTGACCCAACGAACGGCGACGCCATAGCCGTGACAGCTGCCGTGCCCGCAATCGACGCGCACGCGAACGATGGCATCGGCACCCCAACGCTGCGCTTCGTCTTGGAGGCCGCTGACGACATCGGGCACCTCGGCCTTGGTGCCGTAGCCGATCGACTCGACCAATTCGACCTCCAGCATCGAGGTCTGCGGCATCGTCCCCTCGAAGTAGACGGCTGGACGAACGGCTGGATTTCCCGGAGCAGCGAGCGGCCATCGGTACGTTCGAACCGAGCCGCAGCCGACGACTCCGAGCGCGAGGCCGACGAGCACGACTTTCCACGCGCTCATTTTCCGCCTCCTTGCCCCATCGGCATGATGGGCGTCACGGGCACTTCGGCCGCCTTCGGCGACGCATTCACCGGCGGCGGGGCACTGTCGGGCACGATCGCTCTTCCCTGAATCGTGAGAAACCGCACCTCGTAGGTGTACGGCACCATGCGCGAGCCCCAGCAGGTGTGTCGATAGCCGCAGGGATACGAATACGACTGCATGCGCATCTCGGTGCGCATCTCGAAACCGGTGAGCACGTTGTCGATGACGCCGCCCGTACCGCCGAGCTCGGCGACCCGGCGCGCGAACGTGGGAAGGAGCACCTCGATGTTCGCCTCTTCTTGAATGGCGTGGACCTCGACGATGCCGATGACGCGCGAGCCGCCTGGCTGGGTGATGCCGTAGAGACGAACGGCGCCGATCTGCGGGCGAGTGGGCATGCCGTCGGTGCGGACCGCGGAGGAGCCGACGCTGGTGCAGCCGAGCGCCGAGACGATGGCGCCGGCGGCGGTGACGGACAGGAGGGTTTGGCGGAGCCAAGACATGGTTTCGACCTCTCTTGATGTAGGACTCGCCGAGCCTCGAAGCAATGCACTGCCTCCGACTGCAACTGAGTGAGGCCTTGCGAGCGCGCACTCTGATAGCTTCCAGGCCGTGCGCGCCCACTCTTTGGTCGCTTTCGCCGCCCTTGCAGCCGTCGGCTTCACCGCGCGCGATGGGGCCGCCTCGCCCGAGGACCTGTTCGGCTTCGGCTCACGCAGCGCTGCGATGGGCGCGACCGGTCCGGCGTCGGCGGAGGGCTACGAAGCGGTCTTCGGCTCCCCCGCGCTCCTCGCCGAGACGCGTCAGAAGACGATCACCCTCGGACTCTCGGTCGCGCGCCATCTGCTGCATGCCGACGTCGGCGGCAACAGCACCACGCTCGCGACCGACGAGATGAAGATGATCCACATCGGCGCGGTGCTCCCGCTGCCGCTCGGTGGGGTCCTCAAAGATCGCATCACCTTCGGCCTCGGCTTCCTCGATCCCGCCAAATTTCTGGTCCGTGGGAAGATTCTCTACCCCGAGCGCCCGCAGTACCCAATCGTCGCGCCGCGCGTGCAGTCGCTCGCGATCATCCTCGGGCTCGGCTTCAAGATCGGCTCCAGGCTCTACGTCGGCGTCGGTTACGAAGCGCTCGCGTCGGTCATCGGGCAAATCGTCCTCTCGCAAGATCCCACCGGGCACACGGGCGCACGCAGCGACGATCAAGTGGTCGCCGCCTATGCCCCACTCGCGTCCATCGCCGTCGACCTCAGCGAGCACATCCGCCTCGGGCTGACGTTTCGTGGCGAGCTCATCGGACGCTTCGCCATCAACATCCGCGCACAAGATCTCGGCATCAATCTCCCCGATTTCAACGTCGCCGGCGTCGCCCAGTACGACCCGGCGCAGATCGCCGCCGAGGTGCGCTGGGCCTCGGTCACTGGCGGTGACGCGCAGTCGACCACGCTCGACGGCTGGAAAATCGCCCTCGGCGCCCTCGCCCGTCGTTGGTCGCGCTATCCCGGAGCGGTCGAGCGCACCGTCATCGCCAACGTCGACTTCTCGCCTCCTCCGACCAATGCGCACGACACCATCTCGCCCCGCATCGGCATCGAGCGCGCGTTCCCGCTAAGCGAGCTCGCCGGCATGCGTCTGCGCGCCGGCTACATCTTCGAGCCGACGCCGCTGCCGACCCAGAACGGCGCGGTGCAGACCGACTCGACGCACACCAGCACGACCAACCTCCTCGACTCCAACCGGCACGTGCTCACCGCCGGCGTCGGCCTCCTCCTCGGCGATCGATTGCCGCTGCAAATCGACGTGTTTTCGCAGCTCCACGTGCTCACGTCGCGCGAAAACGCGAAGTACGCCGAGGTGCCGAGCAACGCCCCGGGTGCGCCGTCGATCACCGCCAAGGGCACCATCGTCGTCGTCGGCATGACGGTGGGGGTGAGGTTCTGATGGCGAGCTGCTCCTCACGTTCGCGCTCCGCGATGCTGACGATCGCGAGCTTCGGCGCGCTCGCGTTCGCGACAACGTCGGCTTCTGCCAATCCCGTCGACACCTTCGGCTTCGGCTCGCGATCGAGCGCGATGGCCGGCTCCAACGTCGCCGACGTCGACGATTTCAGCGCCAATTACTACAACCCGGCCGGCCTCGTCGCCGCCGAGGGTCTGCGCATCGACATCGGCTACGTCCGCGCTTCGCACTTCCTCAAGACCAACGGACGCGACAACCAAGTCGATCCCATCAAAGCGCTCGTCTTCGGCATCGTCGCGCCCGGCAAGGTCGCCGGTCTCCCGTTCGCGTTCGGCATCGCTGCGCACCTCCCCGACGATCGCGTCTTTCGCGTCCGCTCGCTCGAGCAAGATCAACCGCGCTGGGAGATGTACGACAACCGCACGCAGCGCCTCTTCATCGCCGCCAACCTGGCGATTCGGCCGTTTCCCTTCCTCGAGATCGGCGGCGGCATGGCGTTCCTCGCGCAGACGCGCGCGCGCCTCGACATCACCGGCGAGATGAACCTCGACGATCCGAACACCAGCCTCCTGCGCCACGAGGTCGACGCCGATTTGACGGCGATTCGCTATCCGCAGGTCGGCGTGCGGGTGAAGGCGAGCGACAAGCTGCGCTTCGCCGCCGTCTATCGCGGCAGCTTCAAGCTCACCATCGACATCGACGCGCGCGTGCTCGTCGACGCGCAGCTGGTCGGCAACCACGTCCCGCTCCTCGCGCTCATCTCCACCAGCACGCTCTCCAACTTCCTCCCGAAGCAAGTCGTCCTCGGCGGCAGCTACGACGTCACCGACGACGTCACCCTCGACGCCGACGTCACCTGGGTCAACTGGAGCGCCTACGAATCGCCCGTCACCCACGTCAGCTCCAAGCTCGACATCAAGGTACCGCCCGGACTGCCCGATCGCTTCCTTCCTGATCCGCAAGCACCGACCGTCGTCTTGCCCGTCAACTTCAAGGACACGTTCGTTCCGCGCATCGGCGCCGAAGGTCGAATCCCCATCGGCGGCGGTCACGAGCTGGCGATTCGCGGCGGCTACTACTTCGAAAAATCACCGATTCCCGCGCAAACCGGCCTCACCAACTTCGTCGACGGCGATCACCACTCCTTCACCGCCGGAATGGGCATCAAGCTCGCGCACGTCGCCGACGAGATGCCTGGCGATCTACGCTTCGACGTCCACGGCATGCTCTCGGTGATCCCCGAACGCCTCACGCTCAAGAGCTCCGGCGCCGATCGCATCGGCGACTACCGGTCGAGCGGACAAGTGTGGATCGTCGGCACCACGCTCGGATTGGTCTTCAAATGAAGCGCGCGCGCGATCTTCGCGACCTCCTCCGCGTGCTCCGTCTCTCCGCGCTCGCTGGCGTCGCCATCTCCTGCGCGACCATCGGCCCCGACGGACGCGGCGACGTCGATCTCCCGAGCGGCATCATCGGCCCTTTTCGCCCGCTCAAACGCAACAAGACGTGCGATGGCGACGTCTGTACCGGCGTCGACGAGCTGCCATCGGGCACCTCGAGTGGCTCGCCTCGCTATCCGGGAGCGCCTCCTTCGCGCTCACCGTCGGTGCTCGTGCGCGGCGCCGGCGGTGACGACTTGCACGTCGTCCTCTACGTCGCCCGTGATCTCGACGCCGACACCGATCGCATCGCGCGCTTCGAAGCCCTCGACGCCCGAAGCTTCGCCGACGTCACCGAAGTGCTCACCGGCGACGCGCCCTACGAGGCTGGAAAAATAGGCGATCCATCGGCGATCGACGTCGAGGGACGCGTCGTCCTCTACTACTCGATCCACCCGCTCGCGGCGGCCGATCCTGGCGCAGCCGCGCAGACGCCGGGCATCGCGCGCGCACACTCGACCGACGGCCTCGCGGGACGCACGTTCGAAAAGGACGGTCTCGTCCTCGGCATCGACGGGGCGAAGGGCGCGTGGGAAACCGATCCACCGCGCGCGCCGAGCCTCGTGCGCGACAACGCAGGTCTCTTCCACCTCTTCTACGCCTCGGGAAACGCGATCGGCGAAGCGACCAGCACCGACGGCCTCCACTTCACACGCGTCGACGGCGACCCGACCACCCCAGGCCTCGACCCTGTCCTCTCACCCAGCCCCGTCGTCGATCCCGCGACGCTTCCCGTGGGCGTGAAACCTCCCTTCGACGATCTGGCAGTCGACGATCCGAGCGTCGTCCGCGAACCGACGGTCGACGGGCGCCCCGTCTATCGCTTGCACTACACCGGCCGCGATCGGCGCAAGGGCAGCGCCATCGGCTACGCCGGCCGCTTCGGGGACAGCAGCCTCT
This sequence comes from Deltaproteobacteria bacterium, assembly GCA_025363655.1. Taxonomy (GTDB): domain Bacteria; phylum Myxococcota_A; class Polyangia; order Polyangiales; family JADJMO01; genus JANYDK01. Next base: position 82,036 of record JANYDK010000115.1, read on the forward strand.
TCGATCACGGCGCCGGCCTCGTCTACGGCAGCAAGACCATCTTGCACACCAACGCGCCGACCGTCGCGCGCTTCCCCGGTCTCTCGCTCCTCTTCTGCAACGTCGACGGCGACAACGCCCAACAGCTCGCGATCGCCGTCGCCCCCGCCGCCCTCAAGCTGCCCATCAAAGAAGACTGACAGCTGAAAATCAGACCTATTTGACGACTTTGGCGAGCGCCGCGTCGAGTTCGGTCGCCGTCGTCTTGCCACCATCGAGCGCGATCGAACGGGTGACGACGCCGACGATCTCGACGAGTGCACCTTCCGTGGGAGCCGCCGCGATTCCCGTCGGCGGCCACAGCACCTTGGCGACCGGACACTTCACGCCGTCGTCATTCCCATTGCCATTGCCACACTTCACGTCGCCGACGACCACCGTGCGCCCATCCTCGTCGCCGACCTTCACCGTCGTCAGCTTGAAGTGCGCCCACTCGCCGACGTGATCGTCGGGCTTCTTCGCCAGCTCGAGGAAGCTCCCCTTGGCCCACGCGCCAAAATCAGTGAAGGCGATCGCGAGCGTCTTTTTTCGGGTGAACGCGATCGTCGCCTTGCGCGGAGCGATCGCCGCTCCGAAAGCCTGCACCGCGATCTCGGTGGCGCCCTCGGCCGGCGTGATCGTCCCACGGAAGATGCCGCCGGCGTCGGCATAGAGCTCGACCTCGCCCGCCCCTTCGCCGAGTCGCACCTTCGCGTGCGGCGCCGTATGACCGGAGACCGAAAGAGGCGCCGTGCCGACGAGCACCGCCGCGCGCCCCGGAAGCGCGATTTTCAACGACGCATAGGGGATCGAGAGCTTCAACGTCCCTTTGCGCGCATCGCCTTCCCCGAGCTCGACGGTGAAGGCGACGAGGCGATCGAACGAATGCGCCTCGCCATCGACCGGCGCCGGCACGGCCACCGCCGCGCGCGCCGAGCCCTCCTTCATCTTCGCCACAGTGCCGTCTTCGAGCGTGATCTTGGTGACGTCGGCAGAGACGTCGAACGCGACCGCGACCTCGGATTTCCCTGCAGCGAGCGGCGCCAAGTCGAGTCGCGCGCGATACGGCACGTTGATGTCGAGCGTGAGGGGCCAGCGCTTGTCGCCATCGACCAACGTCACCGCCACCTTGTTGGAGCCGACGACGAGATCTTTCGTCGCCAGCGAGATGCGCGCCTTTCCACCGACAAACGCCGCGTGATCGTCACCACGGACGATCTCCGCGCCGTCACGGCACGTGCCGCAGCCAATCACCAACACGCCTTCGTCCTCGGGCGCCGAAGCGACCGTGATTTGCGGCGGCGGAGCCGATCTTCGGAAGACGATCACCAGAACGATCGCGCCGATGACCAGCGCGACGGCCAGCGCGATGAACGGCGTTCGCGAAGGCGCTCCCCGCGGCGGCAGCGTCGGACGCACGCCCTCGTCACCACTTCCGTCGTACGCGTCTCCCGCACTCGAAGCACTCGACGCACTCGACGCGTCGAGCGCAGCCGGCGGCGGCGGGGGCGCGACGAACACGGGCGCTGGTGCACGAGCCTTGGAGTGCGTCGGTGCAACACCCGGCACCGCGATCCCCGCCATCGTCCGCTTGTCGTCTTTCCCGCCTGAACGCGAAGCACCCGGAGCACCTGCGGCCCCTCCACGCGCGACGGGCGAAACGAGGCCCATCATCGTCCCCGGGATGTTTCGCTTCTCGACCGGTCCGGCACCCGAGATGGAGACGACCGCAGCCGAAGACACCGGCGGCAACTCCGAAGGCGGCAACGCCGAAGGGGGCGGCTGCGCCGACGAGATCGGTGCCGAATCGAAACCAGGCGACGTGCTCGACCCAGTGCTCTGCGCGGTAGACGTCGGGATTTCGTAGCCCGCCGTCGCTCCGGACGACGGAGGTGGTGGCGTCGGCGTGGGTATCGACGCCAGCGCCGGCGCGCCAATCATGATCGGATATGGCGCCGTCCCGCTCTTGATCGCGGAGGACGTCGGCGCAGTGAGCCCCATCACCGTCCGTTGCGCCGTTGCCCGAGGTTTGACGGCGATTTCCGCGCTGCAAACCGGACACTGACTCACCCCCTCGGGAACCGGGCTCCCGCACGAGGGGCAATGAATGGCGACCATGTCGGTGCTCAGCCTAGCTGGGAATCGGATTCTCGGCCCAACCTGAGGTTACGTGCCGAAGTGCGCATCGGATGACCCAGAACAGTCCAGGACGAAGAATTTCAGGGCGGCCGGACCTTCGTCTGTTACATTTCTGAAATCACGCACTGGGGGGGTCACCTTCGCACGTGCACTTTAGCTTCCTTGCCGCGCTCTTTTTCGTTCGGCGAGGATCCGTGTGACGAAAAGGAGACGTAGAGATGATTCGAACGATGCGCTTGGGCGCCTTTGCCCTGACCGCTGTCAGCACGCTCGCCCTAGGCGTTGCGTTCACGGGATGTGGATCTTCCGACGACGCGCCGGGCGACAGCGACACGGGCACGCCCGTCGTCGACACCGGAACGCCGGACACCACGAAGACCGACACGGGAACGCCCCCGGGCGACACCTCGGTCCCGACCGACACGGCCGAAGGCGGCACCGACACGGCTCCTCCTCCTGCCGACCGTCAGGTGACGATGATCTTCGCCCAGCCGGACAACCCTGCGACGGGTCTGTACGTTTGTCTCGGCGGCTTCACCGGCACTGCCGATCCGGCGACCATCGACGCGCCCTCCGCAGCTGTCGGCCCCGCGGGTATCCCGAACGACCCGAAAGATCTTACCAAGGGCTTCAAGAGCGGCTTCACGTACGGCTCGGCCTTCCCCTTCCCCGTCAACGACGTGAAGGCGCAAGTCGCCCTCAAGTCGCTGACCGTCGTGGCCTACTTCGTCGAGACCAAGCCGGCCGACTGCGCCGCTGCCTGGAAAGACGTGAAGGGCGACACCAAGCGCTGGTTCAAGGTCGATGCGGGCACCATCAACAAGGGCGAGTCGTGGGGCCTCCTCCTCGACGGCTGCAAGACGCCGGCGACGACAAATGCCGCCCTCCCGGGCATTTGTGGTGACGCGACCGCGACCACCGACAACCGCACCTTCACCCTGAAAAAGCTCGACATCAGCAAGACGGCTCCGACGGCCGGCTTTGAAGTCCAGCTTTGGCACGCCTCACAGTTCCCTGGCGTGACAGGCGCACTCCCGAGCTTCCAGAACATCGACGTCTACATCCAGCCGATGAAGGCCGGAACGACGGCCGACGCCGGTCCTGGCGACACGGGCGACGCGGGTGATGCGGATGCGGATGCGATTGCCGATGCGGCCGAAACCGCGCCGCCGAAGGATGAAGCAGCTGGCCTGCCGATCAAGATCGCCGGCGGCATCAAGGACCTCGATCTCGGGGCCCTGACTGACGTCGCTGCCGTGGCCGGAGATCCGACCAAGGCCCTTTTTGTCATCCAACCGGCGGGCTCAGCATACTGCTTGGGTACGGCTGGCTGCCCGGCGGTCCCCGTTCCGGCCGCCCCGTACCTCGCGGGCTACAAGCCCCTCGGTGGCGGATTCTCTGGTAACCAGCTGTTCTTCATCACTGGGAGCCCGCGTCCCCCGACGGGTTCTACTGACCCGACGAAGGCTCCGCTCTTCTTCGGCATGACGAACATCAAGCAGTTCTAGATCCAGCGCAAAGATGCGAACGGCCTGAACCGCCTTGGGGTTGCAACCAACGCGGTTCGGGCGCATCTATTGAGGAAGCCCTGAAGAAGGGCACTCGCATCTTCCTCCCTCTGACCGGTGCCGGGCTGTCGACGGCGCCGGTCTTTATTTTTGTCAGGGCCAAGCAACGCGGGTGGGTACGTAGTAGGCGGCCAGGGTCGCGTCGCCAACTTCACCGGCGATGTTCGGTCCCCAGCAATAGATTGTGCCGCCCTTCAACAGGCACTTGTGAGATCCGTTGGCTCCCGCGCTCACCTGCGTCACGCCCGCAAAGCCAGGGACTACGACCGCAGTCGCGTTGGTTGCCGTCGCGCCCGATCCATCACCCGGATATGCGCCCCAGCAGGCAACCCTGTTGTCCGTAAGAAGCGCGCACGAATTGCCTCCGGCGCCGACCACCACTTTGCTCGCGGTGATACCGGCGATAGTCGTCGCGGCGTAAAGCGAGCCTGTGAGTGACGCGTCGAACGATCCCCAACAGCTCACCCTGCCGGACGAATCGACGGCGCAGGTAGATACCTCACCCGCCGCGACTGAATTGTCGACGCCGTACGCTGCGGTAACGAAGGTCGCATAGTCGTACTCGGTGGGGGTTCCCTTCCCATCGGGCATGATTTCGGCGAATCCGTTGAAGCCCCAGCAATAGAGGGTCGCTGCCGTCGTGGCGCACGAATGGATCCCGCCACGCCAGATGTGAAACCCCGTCATTGCCGTCGTGGTGTTCTTCTTGACTACAGTCGGCACGGGGCGACTCGTAGTCGTTCCATCGCCGACCTCGCCTTGCAGGTTATTGCCCCAGCAATAGAGCGCCGTTCCAGACCTCGCACACGCGCCTCCGTTAGAGGCCGATATTTCGTCAGCGCTAAAGCTGGAAATCGTGACTGGAGTTGGAGACGGTGTCGTTGTCGCGTTGCCGAGTTCGCCGTTGCTGTTGATACCCCAACAACTCACGGAGCTGTCCGAGCGGCGAGCACATACGAAGCCACTACCAACCGCGATCTGCGTTGCGTTAGTGATTCCAAGCACCTGTACGGGTTGGTGACGGTCGACGGTCGTGCCGTCGCCCAGCTGCCCGCTGGTATTCTCGCCCCAACACCACACCGTACCGTTCGAGAGTCGGGCGCATGTCTCTTTGGTTCCTGCGCTGATCTCCACTGCATCCACGCACGCCGAAGAGCTGCCCGATCCGACGCACGCGGCAGCACAAACCGTCGTGTCATCCCATCCAGTCCGCGCCGCGTTGCACGTCTGAATCTTCCCGCCGCTGCACTGCTTCTGACCGACGGTACAAACGCACGCCGCCGTGCAGCTCTGCGTTCCACCGCACGAATCCGTCACACTCCCGCAAATCCCCGTGCAGCTCCACGTCGGCGAGCAGCCACAAACATTGGCCGTACCACCGCCGCCGCAGGTGACACCCGTGCCCGTGCAGCTCGCCGTCCCGCAGTGCTGAACGACCCCGCACGCGTTGTTGAGATCGCCGCATTTGCCCGTGCAAGTGAAGCTCGAGTCGGTGCAACCACAGACGTTCGCTGGGCCGCCTCCACCGCAGGTCTGCGGTGAAATGCAGCTCGCCGTCCCGCAGTGCTGAACGACCCCGCACGCGTTGTTCAAATCGCCGCACTTGCCCGTGCACGAGAACGCGGTGTCGCTACAACCGCAGACGTTCGCGGGGCCGCCTCCTCCGCACGTCTGCGGCGTGACGCACGGGTCGCCGCAATCGCGGTTCGTGCCGCACGCATCTTTGACCGTTCCGCACTTGCCCGTGCACGAGAACGCGGTGTCGGAGCACACGCACGTGTTCGACGCCGAGCAGGCCTGCAGTGTGCCGCAAGTCCCGCAGCCAACGGTGCCACCGCAGCCGTTGGGAATCGTGCCGCAGACCTTTCCCGTCGGGCACGCCTTGATCGGATCGCACACGCACGCGTTGCTCGCGTTGCAGATGTTGCCGGTCGCACAGCCACCACAATCGTGGGTGCCGCAGGCGTCGGTGACCGAGCCGCACTTGCCGCTGCACAGTGTCGCCAACGCGCTGGCCGAGCAGCCGCACACGTTCGGCGTTCCACCACCGCTGCACGTGAGTGGTGAGCTGCATCCGCCACACGTCACCGTGCCGGTGCCGCAGCCGTTGTCGATCGAACCGCACTTGCCGGAAGGACACACCGTGATCGGCGTGCAGACGGTCTCGCACTTGTTGGTGGCGCCGTTGCAGGTTTTGCCACCCGTGCATGATCCAGCGCTCGCGCCGCAGGTCACGGTGCCACCGCAGGTGTCGGGGATGGTGCCGCACTCGGCAGTGACGGGGCACGTCTTGACGGGATCGCAGACGCACGCGTGCGTCGTCGTGTTGCACGTCTTGCCGCTGCCGCAGCCGCCACAGTGGAGCGTGCCTTTGCAACCGTCGTCGAGGTCGCCGCACGCGCCGCCAGGACATGCAGCGAGGGGAACGCAGACGGTGTCGCACTTGTTGGTGACCGTGTTGCAGCTCTTGCCGCTGCCGCAGGTGCCGCAATCGAGCGCGTGGCCACAGCCGTCGTCTTCCGTTCCGCACTCTTTGGCCGCGGTGCAAACGGCGTGGGGAACGCAGGCGTCGCCGCCATCACCGCCGTCGCCGACATCGGCATCGGCATCGGTGTCGCCTGCGCGCGTATCACCGACCTCGCCTGCGTCGCGCGTGTCGGCCGCGTCTTGGGTGTCGGCGACGTCTCCGCCGAGGTTGGTGTCGCCAACCTCCGAAGTCGCGTCGTAATCATCGCAAGCGGCGGCGTCTTCGCTGCACGCGGTCGGCAAATCGTCGAGGTTTCGGCAGGCGCCGAGGGCGACGAGGGTGGTGGCGAGAACGGCACAGCGGGCGAGGCGGGACATGACCACTCCGGGGATGGCGGATGCGGGTTGCATCGCACCACGGTCGACACGAGCGAGGCGGCGGTTGCGGGATGGCGCTTGCGGGAACCGGCGCGGCGCGGGGAGTAGCACCCGGGTTGGGCTCGGACAAGGCGGAGCGCCGCCGAACGAAGGCCCGTTCTCGACGTTTTCGCGCGTACTTCACAGGAAATCACAGGGTGGCTGTTGACGGCCGCGCTCCCCGTTCGCACCGTGGACGACGACCTCATGCTCAAACGCCTCGGCTTCGGCCTCATCATTGGCGTCGTCCTCGGCGTTCTCCTCGGGTACGGCCTCTTTCAGGTCTTGCCGGGGGTGATGGCAGGGGGGCTCGGCTACATCTTCGCGGCGGTGACCGGCGTCCTCGTCGGGCTCATCGCCGGAAAGCCGATTTGGGCGAAGGGCGCGGCGGTCGAAGCAGGGCTCAAGGCGGGCATCGGCGCGGCCCTGGCGTGCGGCATTCTCTTCGGCATCCGCTTCCTCGGGTTCAACTTGCCCGAGGTCGCCGGCATCCCTTCGGCGCCCATCGGGCTGCATGCCGTCGGTTCGCTCCTCGCCATCAGTACGTTGCTCGCGGTCTTCTACGAGCTCGACAACGGCGGCGGTGAGGAAGAGGACAAGAACGCGCCGACGCGCAAACGGGTGTCCGTGCCGCCGGCGGGGAAAAAGGGCGCGATCAAGGCCGCACCCGAGGACGATGAATTGCTCGACGAAGAGCCGGCGGCGAAGAAGGCGAAGAAGTAGCGAGGGCTCGCTAGGGCGGCTCGCCCGGCCCTTGTCCACTTCGACCTGCGGTGTCATAGGCCGCAGCAGACCCCGCAACCGGCGAGGCGCTGGTGTCGACGAGCATCGACACCCCCTACCGATTGAGGAATCAAGCCATGCGCCACCCGTCCCGTGACCGACTCTCCGCCGCTCTCGCCCTCATCCTCGCGACCTCGTTCGCCGCGCCTGTGATGGCGCAGAAGAACACCGGCGACAAAACGTACAAGGAAGCGCTGAAGCTCGAGCTGTCGGGGAACTACGCCGCCGCCCTCTCGGTCTGGGAGAGCATCGCCGAGGGCAAGCGACTGCCGGCGACGCGCATGCACATCGCCAAGTGCAAGTCGGGGCTCGGACGCATGCTCGCGGCGGAGACCGATCTCATCGCGCTCGTCGCCGACCCGAAGATCGACGAGGCCGAACGCGAGACGGCGAAGGGCGATCTCGAGCTGCTGCGCAGCAAGATGCCGAAGCTCACGCTCACGCTCGCGACGAGCGCCGTCGGGTCGAAGGTCACGCTCGACGGACAAGAGCTCACGCTCCCGGCGACGCGCGCGCTCGATCCAGGCGTGCACCACGTCCTCGCCACCAAGGGCCTGAAAGAGGTCTATCGACGCGACGTGACGCTCGAGGAAGGGCGCACCATCAACGTCGAGATCGACGATCCGACGGCGACGGCCACGAAGGTCGACAGCGCGACCACGACTCCCCTGGTGACCACCACGAACTCGAACGCGACGAAAGATGCGGTCGCCGTCGAGCCGAGATCGTCACGCGGCGCCGCGCCGATCGTCGCGCTCGCGCTCGGAGGCGTGTTCATCGGCGGGTTCGTCGTCGGCCAACTGCTCGCGAGCAAGAACGCCGACGACCTCAAGACCACGTGCGCCGGGCAAGGGACGCTGGCCTGTCACGACGATGACGACAAGAAGAGCGCCGTGCACAAGTGGGAGACGGTCTCTTTCGTCTCCGCCGGTCTCGCGGCGGTGTCGATCGGCGTCGGGGTCTACCTCCTGGCGAAGTCACCGTCGAAGACCGAGTCGAAGACGGGCCTCGAAGAGCTACGTCTCGGCGTCGGCGCGGGGACGGTGGCGCTGTCGGGAGCGTTCTGAGCGCGTCTGCCCATCCGCGGTCAGTCGTCACACCATCTTCTTCGCGCGAAACCAGGCCACCGCTCGTTCGATCGACGTACGTAGCGGCGTCGACCGCAGACCGAGCTCTCGCCGGGCCTTGCTCGGATCGAAGAAGGCGTATTTCTGTGCGTAGCGAATCGATTTGAAGGTCGCTGCCGGCTCGGTGTGCGAGACGTGGTCGGCCCAGAGCTCCATGCCGAGCGCGACGGCGGCGCCGAGCATGCTGGGCAGTGGCAACGTCGGGGTCTTCACGCCCCCTACGTCGCAGACGACGCCGAAGAAGTCTTTCAGCGTGACGTTGTGATCACCGAGGATGTAGCGCTCGCCGATGCGACCCTTGGTCTCGGCGGCGACGTGCGCGTCGGCGCAGTCCTCGACGTCGACGCAGTTGAAGCCTCCGGTGCCGACTCCGGGGACCTCGCCCTTGAGGAGCGCGAGGACGATGCGCCCCGTCGGCGTCGGTGCGACGTCGCGAGGACCGAAGGGGAAGGCGGGGTTGACGATGGTGAGCGGGAGCCCGTCGTCGGCGAAGCGCTTGGCGATGCGCTCGGAGAGCCACTTGGTGAGGATGTATTCGTTGGCGATGGGGAAAAGATCGAACGTAGTGCTCTCGTCGGCGAACGCCTTGCCCGTCGGATCGCGCGAGAGACCGACGGCGGCGATCGACGACGTGTAGACGATCTTCTTCACGCCAGCCCCGCGCGCGGCGAGCAGCGTGGTGGTCGTGCCTTCGACGTTGACGCGGTATATCGGGGTCGGATCGGGCGCCCAAACTTTGTAGACGGCGGCGAGGTGGAAGAGGGTGGCGGCTCCGTCGAGCGCGCGTCGCATCGACGCTCCGTCACAGACGTCGACGGTGACGCGATCGACGGTGCGACCGGTCTCTGCTTCGACGTCCTCGAGCGCGGTGGTGTTGGCGCCCGGTTCGATGAGCGCGCGCACCGAACGTCCGTCGAGGAGGAGCCGACGCACGACCGCGCTGCCGATGAACCCCGTGGAACCGGTCACTGCAGCGAGGTCGGACATGTACCGGGATGGTAGCGCTCCGCACCGTTCCCCGGCAGACTTCGACCGACGACGGGGGGCTCGCTAGCAACCTCTCCGCGCGCGCCGACGGAGCTTAATGTCATGATGTATCGTCGCACTTCGCTTTCCTTCCTCTCGCTCGCCGCCTTGGCGACGGTCGCCATCTCCGCCTGCAAAGGCGAAACGACGAGCAGCACCGGCGACCCGGGCGCGCCGAACGCCACCGGGCGCGACGTGCCGGCGACGACCGAGCGCGGACGCCTGGTCTTCGATCGGGCACGTGATGCCTTTCCCGCGCTGACGACCCCGGAGGTCGATCGCTTCGTCGAGTCGCTCGACGGCAAGGTCACCGCGCGCGTCGATGCGCCCCGTTTCCACGATCCGATGGTGCTGGTGCATACGCCGACGACGGCCGCCGGTACGCTCGACGTCGAGTCGCGTGGTCTGCGCGTCTCGGTCACGCCACGCGCGCTCGCCGACGTCAAGGTCGAGTGGGCCGAGCGTATGGCCGTGTATCCCGACGTCCAAGAAGGCGTGCACGCGTTTCGGCGCGTGGCCTGGGACGGCGTCGAAGACTTCTACCAAGTCGAGAAGCCGCGCGCGGTGCTCGAATTCTCCTACGATTTGGCGCTCGGCGACGTCGCGGGCCTACGCCTCGTCGATCGCACGCTCGAGCTGCTCGACGCCGGTGGCGCTCCTCGCATCCGCGCGACGACGCCGGTGGTGATCGATCGCGACGGCGTGCGACGCGCCGGTGAGATCCTCGTCAGCGGCTGCGCCTACGACACGAGCGGGCAAGGTCCGTGGGGGCGTCCCGTCACTGCGCCGGGAGCTTCGTCGTGTGTCGTCACGATGCGCATCGACGGCCGCGGGCTCTCCTATCCGGTGCTCGTCGATCCGGCGTGGATCGGCACCTACAACACCAAGCAGACCTCCGCGTACCATCGCCTCTTCAACCTCACCGCCGGACGCGATGCCGGCAAGGTGCTCCTCGTCGGCGGCACGGGCAGCGGCCCGACGTCGACCGAGCTCTTCGATTCGGTGACCAACACCTGGGCCACGTCCGACACCATCGGCACCGACTCGCTCGGCTTCGGTCAGGGTTCGGCCTCGGTGATGCTCGGCGACGGCACCGTCGTCCTTTCGGGCGGCTTCCCGCTCAGCGGCACCACCACGGTCGCGCGCGCGTCGGTGATGGTCCGCAAGCCGAACGGCTCGTGGATCGTCGGCGCGGCGATGTCCGGCGGGCGCGCGTTCCACACGCTCACCGCGGTCAAGGACGGCGGCGGCAAAGACTTCGTGCTCGCGGCAGGCGGACAGCCGCAGTCGACGCTCTCGACGACGGCGGCGTACCTCCCGCTGAAGACGGCCGAGGTCTACGACGTCGCGCTCGACGCATGGAAGGGCGCGGGCGCGATGTCCCTGACCCGCACGCATGCCGCGGCGACGACGCTCGCCGATGGGCGGGTCGCGGTCATCGGCGGCGACACGCAATCGACGACCTGTTGCACGTACGTGGTGGCGACGACGTCGGTCGACATCTTCAACCCGGCGACCACCACCTGGAGCGCGGGGCCGGCGCTGAAGACCGCGCGCGCATTTCCCGTCGCCATTTCGCTCGCGACCGGCAGTAACAGCATCGTCGTCGCCGGCGGCTACAACTCCACGAGCTACACCCTCAACTCGCTCGAGACGCTCGACTCGGCCGCGACGGCATGGACCGCGCTCACCTCGACGCTGACGTCACCGCGTCAGATGTTCACCGGCGAGCGCCTCCCCGATGGACGCGTCCTCTTCATCGGCGGCAACACCATCGCCTCGACCAGCGGCGCGACGCCGACGGACACGACCGATCTCTACGATCCAGTCGGCGGAAGCGTCGTCGGCTCGGCGTTGATGGCGACGCCGCGTCAGAACCACGCCTCGGTGGTCTTGCCGGGACGAGGCGTGCTCGCGACGGGCGGCCTCACGACAGGCACGCTCGGCAGCGAGACCACGATCTCCGAGATTTACGACACCACCATCGGCAAGACCTGCGGCACGACCGCGGCGTGCGGCGCCACCTCGGGCCTCACCTGCATCGATGGCGTCTGCTGCACCAGCGGGTCGTGTCCGGAGGGACAGACCTGCGCGGCCCCAGGCCACGAAGGCATCTGCGCCAAGCCCAAGGGCTCGACGTGCGGCACCAACGGCGAGTGCGCGACGGGCTTCTGCGTGAGCGGCTTCTGCTGCGAGAGCGCGTGCACCGGTGGCTGCAAGTCGTGCGCGACCAAGGGCACCGAAGGCACTTGCGTCCTCGCCGATCCGGGCACCGACCCGGCAGGCTTCTGCGCGGCCGGCGCGACCGATTTGGCCTGCGCGCGCAAGTGCGATGCGACCGGCAAGTGCGGCGGCTATGCGCCGGCGGGCACGACGTGCGGCAAGGCGCTCGTCGACGGCGGCACTCCCTTCTGCACCACGTACTCGTGCAGCGGCTTCGGCTACTGCAACACCACGCCGTACAACTGCGGCCTCACCTGCACGACCAGCGTCACCTGCACCGAGGCGTCACGCACCTGCACTCCGTCATCGTCGGGCGTGAAACCCGGCTTCTGCGTCATCGAAGGCACCTGCTGGACGTATGGCGACGTCGATCCGAAAGATCCCTGCAAGTACTGCGATCCGCCGACTTCGAAGATCGACTGGTCGACCACCACGGCGTGCACCGACGGTGGCGTCGCCGACACGGGTTCCGACGCTGGTGCCGATGCTCGTGACACGGGCGTCGCCGACACCGGACCGAAAGACACTGGCACGACCGCCGACACCGGCAGCGCGCCCGACACCGGCGTGGTCGACACCGGAACGAGCGCCGACACCAACGTCGACGACACCGGCAGCGGCGCGAGCGACTTGCCGACCAGCTCGGCGTGCGGTTGTCACGTCCCGGGCGACGACCACGACGAAGCCCCGTTGGGCATGCTCGCGCTCGCCCTCGGTGCGTTGGCGATCGGGCTGCGACGGCGCGCTCGATGAAGCGACTCGGTCTCCTCGCGGCGACGTCGATTGTGCTCTTTTCGCCGGCGATTTCGTCGGCGCAGCGCTCGACCACCGGGCTCGTGGCGACCAAGCTCGGCGCCGAGGGTGTGCTCGCGATCTCCGGTCAGGGGAGCGGCGGGCACGTCTCGGCGATGGTCGAGCTGCCGATGTCGATCGACGCGGCATCATTCGGTCTCCACCCGATCACGCCTGGAATCGCGGTGCTCGACGGGGACGCCGCAAGCATCGCCGGCTTCGCGCTCGCGCACCCGACGTGGCCGATGGAGATCGCGCCGCCACTGACGCCGAAGCTCGACCTCGGGGTGCCCTTCAGCGCGGCCGAGCAAGGTCGTCTCACCGACGGCACGGGTAGATTGCTCGACGGCACGGGCGTCTACGTCGGCATCGTCGACACCGGCATCGACGTCTTCCACGAAGATTTCCGCAACGCCGACAAGACGACGCGCATCGCCTGGCTCCTCGACCTCGCGCAGAAGCCCGATCCGGGTAGCGAGCTCGACAAGAAGTACGGCGGACGCGTTTTTACCCGAGCGATGATCGACGCCATCCTCGCCGGCGGAGCGCCGACTTCGAATACGCCCGACGATCTCGAAGGACATGGCACCCACGTCGCGGGCATCGCGGCTGGCAATGGCGGCGAGCTGCGCAAGTACGTCGGAATGGCGCCGAAGGCCGACCTCGTCATCGTCCGTGCGACGCGCGCGGGCAGTTACGGAATCCAGGAAGCGGACGCCATCCTCGGCGCCAAGTTCGTCTTCGACATGGCCGCCGCCGACCATCGACCGGCGGCGGTGAACCTCTCGCTCGGCAGCCAATTCGGCCCGCATGACGGCACCTCGTCGTTCGAGCAAGGTCTCGCGCGACTGGCCATCGGCAAGGGACGCGCGGTCGTCGTCGCTGCCTCCAACGAAGGCGCAACGCCGATTCACACGAGCGTGCGTGTGAGCTCCGGGACGCGCGTCGAGCTGCCGATTCGCATGGGCGGCTCCGACGGGAACGGCCATCCATACGTCGCTGCAGGCGTCTACATTTGGCTCAATTTCCGCGACGGTGGCGAGTTCCGCGTCGGCGTCGACGGCCCCGGCGGACCGACCTGGCTGCCGCAGGTCGCGCGCGGTGATGCGCTGCAGGTGAACACCCAAGGCGTCCTCGCGCAGATCTCCAACGACGTCTCCGACGCGACGATCATCCCGCGCGGCACCCACGGCGCGGTCGTCGTGCTCCGCGGCGCGCTGCCGGTCGGCGACTATCGCATCATCCTCGAGGGCGACGGCGCCGTGGAAGCGTGGATCGAGGGCACCGGCGACGCCGGCGATGGCCCCGGAACAGCCTATTTTCCGCGGGGAGGACAGGTCGAAGGGACCATCGGCATCCCCGCGAGCAGCGACGGCGTCATCTCCGTCGGATGCGTCGGCGTTCGGCAGAAAATCGTCACGCGGCTCCTCAAGACCATCCTCCCCGACGTGCCGGTCGCTGCCGGTGAGCGCTGCTTCTTCTCGAGCGCAGGCCCTTCCGCCGCTGGCTCGCTCCGTCCCGACGTGCTCGCTCCCGGATACTTCGTCGTCTCGTCGCTCGGTGCGACCGCCGCCAAGCAGATTCCGAACGGGGACTTCACCAAGGACTCGATCGTCGATCCGACGCACGCATCGCTCAGCGGCACGAGCATGTCGACGCCCTTCGGCACCGGCGCGATCGCGTTGATGATGCAGAAGTTTCCCGAGCTGACGCAGGAAGAGGCGCGCTTCGCGCTCATGGCCGGCTCCAGGCCGCTCACCGACGACAACCACGGCGGGGCGCGCGACTACGCAAAGGGCGCTGGAATTCTCGATGTCGAAGGGGCGATCGCGGCCATCGAGCGAGCCAAAGATTCGCCGCGGGCGACCAGCCTCCAGCTCCGCACCGGAGCGACGTACCTCGCCGGCGACGGTCACGAGCCCTTCACCGTGCTGGCGATCGCGCGTGCAGAAGATGGACGTCCCGCCGACGTCACGTCGTTGGAGGTGGTGGTCGACGGCGCGGTGGTGCGCACTCCGCTGACGCACCTCGCGACCGGTCTCTATCGCGTCATCCTCGGGCCGCCGGAGAAGGGGCTCTCGACGCACGCGACGGTGTCGTTCGCCGGCGGCGGTCTCTCGGCGAGCCGCGACATCACCATCGCTGCCGACAAATGGGACGCGCGCCACACCCCCACCGCCGCAGGTGGCTGCGCATGGATTGGAAGCAGCGGGAGCGGGAGCGGATCTTCGTTCGCCGGCGCAGGAATCTTCTCGCTCGCGGCGCTGCTCGTCGCGCGCCGACGCGTCGCTCAATCCGGCTCGAAAATAGCCAATTCGTAGCCGTGACCGAGGATGGGAGGATCGTCGGGGCGGAAGCCTCGCGCGGGATCTCCGGTGTTGATGCCGACGATCCAGATCGCGCTCGCGCCCTCGAGTCGACGCACTTCGATGGTCAGCTCGCGTTGTCGATCGAGCGCGGGGACACCGACCTGACCGAGCGTCTTTCCTTGCGCGTCGACCTTGATCACCGCCCAACGAAAGCGCGCGCCTTGCTCCCACTTGAGATCGAGCTCGACGCTTTCGCCGCGCGGCCGACGATCGAGCTCGACCTTCATGAACGTGGCGCCGAGGGCCTCGATTTGCGTGGGAACGGCGAGTCGACGCGGGAGCGTGGAGACCACGACCTTTGGCCATTCGAGGTGCGGCGGCGCTTCCGGGTGATCGAGCGCGCGCGAGACGGCGACCTCGAGGAGGAGCTCTTCGAAGCTGCTGCCTTGATCGTGGAGCGTGGCACCGAGCACGTCGAGTACGGTCGGCTGGTTGCGGAAATGCATGGGCCCGTATTCGAAATCTTCGACGGTGGGGACGACGATGCCGAAGTGCTCGGTGCCGAGTGACCACGTCGCCGGCACGAGCGCGCCGTAGCCTTCGCCTCGCTTTTCGTCGAGGTACGCGGCGAGGAGCTGCGGACCTGCGGACGTCGCCGTGAGGGAGCGGAAGGGCTCGTCCTGCAACTTCTGGAACTGCGGCGTGACGCGAGAGCGACAAGGGGCGACGCGGCTCGCGAGGTGGCGCGCGAATCCATCGACCACCGTCGGCGTCTCGGCGACGTCGAGCCCCGCCGCGGACGCCCGCGCCACGCCGCGCGCGAGCTCGAAAGAAAGTGCGCACGTCTGATCTTCGAGGACGGCGGCAGAGAGGACGACGAAGGCCGGCGCCGCGTCACGGTCCTCGAAGAGCGCGAGCGGGTCACGGCCGAGGGCGAGCGGGTCGTCGCCGAGCGGGCGGGCAGGGTCGAGGTAGACGTCGAACCGTGCGTCGCCACCGGCCTCGCCGTCGGAAAGCGGGCGCGGGACCCGCAAGGTTTCGACGAGCGCATCCCAAGCCCGCGCCGCAGCCGTCCGCACACGGCGGATTTCCTCGGCCGAGCTCGCGCTGTTCGCATGAACGCATATTGGCATTATGGAATCGCAGGCGACGATGTCGAGCGCGGGCCTCGGCTGGAAGGGGCCGAACGGTGCGCCGGTCCCCGTCGGAAGCGGTCCCGTGTACTTGGGCACACCCGCGTCGGCCTGCGCAGTGTCAGGAGCACCGAGGACGACGGACGCGAGCGCAAGAGCAAAGGCGGTGAAGCCGAGCGAAACCTGGGTGGAGGAAGAGGCCCTTTTCATGCGACCCTAGTGCGGCGATGAAGCTCACCGATTCGGTGCCGACGCTCGCGATCCCTTCGGGGGCCCGCTCGGCGGTGACGTTCGATCTTTCGCGGGGTCATGTGCGCCTCAGCCAAGGAGACAGCGGCCGCGCGGTGGTGGTTCCGGCACCGGCGCTGGTGGCACTCGCCAAGGCCGCCGGACCGGCCGCGACGACGGCGCTCGGAAACGCCATCGGCCTCGAGCTCGGCGGGAGGCTGCGCACGAGGCTCGCCGGCATCGATGGCATACGCGCACGTACGGTCGAGGTGATGGCGACCGAGTTGGCGACGG
This sequence comes from Deltaproteobacteria bacterium, assembly GCA_025363655.1. Classification (GTDB taxonomy): domain Bacteria; phylum Myxococcota_A; class Polyangia; order Polyangiales; family JADJMO01; genus JANYDK01. The sequence continues at coordinate 98,559 of JANYDK010000115.1, forward strand.
AGCTCGCGGTGGTCGGGCTCGGCACGCTTTCGCTCGAGCGTTGGGGTCGCGCGCTGGTGCTCGTGGTCGACGATGCGCCCGACGAGAGCGACGAGCTGCTCGCGGCGGTGCTCGGAACGACGCTCGCGGAAGCCTCGGGCAGCCCCCTTGGAGCACGCAAGCTGGCCCGCGAAGGACGCACGCTGCGGCTCCTCGTCGCCGGCGCGCCTGCGCTCGCACGCCTCGAAACGTGCCTCGCCGAAGGTGTCTCCTGGGGAGACGCGCTCACCCGCCTGCACGCGCCCGAAGCCACCGCGACGACCGCGACGACGGGGGCCGCGTGAGCGAGCACGTCGAGCCGAGCAAAGGCCAGAGACGCGAGAAGCTCGTGGCGCTCCTCGAACGCATCCGTCAGCGTGCCGCCGAACCGCGCCCGGCGAAGCTCCACGTCGCGATGCCGATGCCGAGCGTCCACTCGGCAGTCACCGTACCTCACTCCTACTCTTCCTCGGAACCGGAGACGGAGCACGAGAACGAGAAGGTGCGGATGGTGATCGAGCCGTTCGCCAAGGTCTCGGGGAGAGAAGCCTTCCTCCCGCAGGTCTCGGCGCCGCGGGTCGAACCGCGGGTGGACGAGGGTTGGTCCGAGCCTCCGCCGGCCGCGTCCGACGTCGAAGTCGCTGAAGGTGCTGAAGACCACGAGGAGCCGATCGCTCTCACGCGCGGACGTCCTTCCGCGCTGATGCCGGCCGTCGTCCTGCCTTCGCCTCCGCCACCGCCGGCCCAGACCGAGGAGCTGTCGGCCGAGAGCGGCGAGTTCGCGGTCGCCGAAATGCCACTCGAGCTCGAGGAGCTCGGCCCCGCCGACGAGATCGAGGACGGCGAGAGCGTCGTCGAGATTCACATCGGCACGCCCGCCGAAGAGCGCGCGCGCGATGCAGCGATCGCCGCAGAAAACAGCCCTGAAGACGAAATCGCGGCGCGCATGGAGAGCGATCGCGTCGAGAAGCGCGACTCGCAACCGCCCGAGTCCGGTCGTGAGTTGGTCGGCGCGCCGCACGAGAGCGCCCGCCTGCGCGTGGCCAGCGACGTCCCGCGCGCTGCCGATCCCCTTGCATCGGTGCGTGACAGCGGCGCGGTCAGCGACGTCCAAGAGCTCGAGTCGATCGAGCTCGAAGATGCGCCGCCGTCGTTCCACGAGCCGCCGCCGCGCTCGCCGCGCGTGCCTTCGTCGGTGAAGCCGCCGTCCGGGCCGCCGCCGCACATCCCCGACGAGCTCGCAGAGCCGCCGGTGTCGATTCGCCTGTCGTCCTCCTCTTCCGATCGCATCGTCGCGCCGCCGGACGCACCGCCGCCGACGCCTCCGGTGATCGCCGAGAGCGCGATCGCGTCCATGAGCGCGCACGCCGAAATCGAGCTCGCCCCGCCGACGGCGCGCCCCGGGAGCGATCGGCCGATCGCGATGGTTCCGAGCATTCCGAGCGTTTCGAGCGTCACCGAGCTCGCGCCGCCGGTCGCCGCCGAGGTGGTGAACACTGCCGTCGAGATCGCGAAGACGCCGGTGGCCGTCGCGGTCGCCTTCGCGGGCGCGCACGAGCACCTCGAACGCGTCACCGTCGGCATCGAAGGCGTCGTCATTCGCCCTGAGATCACGCCTACCGACGTCGCGGCGATTCTCGGGGCGGTGCGCGATCCGTCCCCTGCCAGCTTCGGCGCGCTCGTCGATGCGGCGCTCTCGCTCGGAAGCTGATCGCGAGTCGAGTCACGTCACAGCGCCAGCTCACGGCGGCAGCGGCACCTTCGCGAGATCTTCGTCGCTGAGGTACGGCGGGCCGTGACCGATGGCGCGGACGTTGGCCTCGAGCTGCGCCGCGGTGCGCACGCCGACCACGGTCGACGAGACGAGCGCGTTGGCGAGCACCCAGCGAAGGGCGACGGCGCGAAGCGTATGCACCTCGCCACGTACGAGCGGCCGTAGCGCGACGACCGCCTGCAGCCGCGCGCGCAAATCGGTCGACGTCCAACGATCGCGGCGGTGATCGCCCTCGGGAAACGTCTTGTCGACCGGCCAGGTGCCGCAGAGGAGACCGTAGGCGAGCGGCGAGCGCGCGAGCACCCCGACCTTGGCTTCGGCGATCTCTCCGCTGGCCTCGTGCAGGTCGCGTTGGAGGAAGATGTTGTAGGCGAGCTGAACGACTTTCGCGCCGCGCTCGACGGCTGCGTGCACCACCTCGGGCTCACCACAGGCGACGCCCCAATGGCCGATGACGCCCTCTTTTTGCAGCTCGGCCATCGTCTCGGTGGCCTCGCCGCGGAGCACGGTCGCCGCGGTCGGGTGATGCAAGAGATAGAGGTCGGGCTTGCGGCGCAGGCGTTCGGCCGAGCGCTCGGCCG